>JAHBZF010000125.1 GCA_019635575.1 Pseudolabrys sp.
CGAGGCGATCCGCTACCCGATCCGCACCCCGCGGGACGGTGGCGATCTGGCCCCGTGCGTGCTCGCCGGCCCGACCTGCGACTCGGCCGACGTGCTGTACGAGAAGCAGCCCTACCCGCTCCCGGTCAGCCTGGAGATCGGGGACAAGCTGCTGATCGAAGGCACCGGCGCCTATACGTCGACCTATTCGGCGGTGTGCTTCAACGGCTTCCCGCCCTTGAAGACGTATCACATCTGATCGCTCCGCGATCGGGTCACATCGGATCAATCGGGCGGCGGCTCAGCCGCCGCCCCTTCCCGTCAATCCCATTTCGACTGACAACGCCCTGTCCGGCTCCGCCGCAGGGCGGGGAGGCATGCGCCATGGTTCACGGCATCACTATCCGCCAGGAGCGGCTGCGCGACATCGAGGCGCGCGAAATCCTGCTCGACGACGCGTTCGGCGAGGCGCGGTTCACCAAGAGTTCGCAACGGCTGCGCGACGGCCGGCTGCCGGCGGACGGACTGTCGTTCGTCGCCTGCGAGGGCGCGCGTGTGGTCGGCACCGTGCGGCTATGGTCCGTGTCGTGCGGCGGCCGCGACGCGCTCCTGCTCGGGCCGATGGCGGTGGCGGACGACTGCCGCAGCCGCGGCATCGGGGCGAAGCTGATCGGCCGCGCGCTGCGCGAGGCCCGCCGCCGCGGGCACGGCGCCGTGGTGCTGGTCGGCGACGCCGCCTATTACGGCCGGTTCGGCTTCAGCAATGCCCGGACGCACGGCTTGCGCATGCCCGGCAAACCCGAACCGGAGCGCCTGCTGGCGATCCAGTTCGTGCCCGGCGCGCTCGACGGCGCGCACGGGGCGATCATCGCCACTGGCACCACCGTGCCGGAGATCACCGTGCCGTCGCGGCCGCTGCGCCACGCCGCATAACCAGCCTGAAATAGCGGGGACGCCGTGCCGGCCCGGCGCGGCGTCCCCTTCCGTTTGTGGACCACGGCGGATAAGACCGCCCAAATGGAGAGTTCTCGAAAATGACCCAGTGGCCCGTTCATGCCCGCTTTGACGGACCCATCGTCCTGATCGGCCTCGGCTCGATCGGTCGCGGCATCCTGCCGCTGCTCGAGCGGCACATCGAATTCAACCGCGCCAAATTCACGGTGATCGACCCGGTGGACGATAACCGGGCGCTGGTCGACGCGCGCAAGATGAGCTTCATCAAAGTGGCGCTGACGCGCGAGAATTACCGCGACGTGCTCACGCCCTTGCTCACCGCCGGCCCCGGCCGCGGCATGGTCATCAACCTGTCGGTCGACACCGGTTCCGCGGACCTGATCGAATTTTGCCAGGGCATCGGCGCGCACTACATCGACACGGTGTGCGAGCCGTGGCCGGGCCTCTACGACAACCCGAACGCGACGCACGCGGAGCGCACCAATTACGCGCTGCGCGAACAGGTGCTCGACGTGCGCCGGCGCAAGCCGGGCGGCGTCACGGCCGTGAGCACCTGCGGCGCCAATCCGGGCATGGTGTCGTGGTTCGTCAAGCAGGCGCTGCTCGACGTTGCCCGCGACACCGGCGTCAAGACCGACGTGCCGGCCACGCGCGCGCAGTGGGCTGCGCTCGCGCATCAGCTCGGCGTCAAGGGCATCCATGTCGCCGAGCGCGACACCCAGCGCGCCAACGCGCCGAAGCCGCCCGGCGTGTTCGTCAACACCTGGTCGGTGGAAGGCTTCGTCGCCGAAGGTTTGCAGCCGGCCGAATTGGGCTGGGGCACGCACGAAAAAGCGTTGCCGCCCGAAGGCCGCGAGCACGAGGCCGGCAACCGCGCCGCGATCTATCTGCTGCGGCCGGGCGCCGGCACGCGCGTGCGCTCGTGGACGCCGACCGCGACCTCGCAGCATGCGTGGCTGATCACCCACAACGAGGCGATCTCGGTCAGCGACTATCTCACGGTGAAAGACGGCGACCGGGTCATTTACCGGCCGACCTGCCACTATGCCTATCATCCGTGCGACGACGCGGTGCTGTCGCTCAACGAGATGGCGGGCCACGCGTGGCAGCGGCAACCGACCTGGAAGATCCTCGACGAGAAGGAGATCGTCGACGGCATCGACGAGCTTGGCGTGCTGCTCTATGGCCACGCCAAGAACGCCTACTGGTACGGCTCGCAGCTTTCGATCGAGGAAGCGCGCAAGCTCGCGCCCTATCAGAACGCCACCGGCCTGCAGGTCTCCTCGGCGGTGCTCGCCGGCATTGTCTGGATGCTGGAGAATCCCGATGCGGGTCTGGTCGATGCCGACGAGATCGACTTCCGCCGCTGTCTCGAAATCCAGCGGCCCTATCTCGGGCCGATCACCGGCGTCTACACCGACTGGACGCCTTTGACCGACCGACCCGGCCTGTTCGCGGAAGCGATCGACACCAGCGATCCGTGGCAGTTCGCCAATGTGATCGTGCGTTGATCGCGACGAACGTCACGATCACGCTTCGATCAAAAGGGCGGCCGCGAGGCCGCCCTTTCTCGTTGTCATCATTCGTTGTGTCGCAAGCGCGACGAGGGCCGATCCCGCCTATTTTTTCTCTTCCGGCTTGGCACCCGGACGCGGTGGCGGAGCGGCCGGACGCGCCGCAGGTGGTGGCGCTGGCGGACGCGCCGCTGCCGGCGGCGGAGCCGGTGGGCGCGGCGGAGCCGCAGCCGGGGGTGGCGGCGGCGCCGGACGCGCGGCCGGAGGTGGTGCTGGCGGTCGCTGCATTTGCGGTGGTGGCGGAGCAGCCGGTCTTTGCATTTGCGGCGGTGGTCCGGGCGGGCGCTGCATCTGCGGCGGCGGTGACGGCGGCCGTTGCATCTGCGGCGGCGGTCCGGGTGGACGCTGCATCTGTGGCGGCGGCCCGCCTTGCGGACGTTGCGGCGCCGGAGCTGCTGCCGGCGGAGGCGGTGCCGGTCGCGGCGGTGCAGCCGCAGGCGGCGGCGATGCCGGTGGTGGAGACGGTCGCGCCGCGGGCGGTGTCGCCGGCGCCGGTGCAACAGGCGCTGGCGCCGCTGCAGGTGGCGGCGATGAGGGTGGCGGTGATGAGGGTGGCGGTGATGGAGGTGCGGACGGCGGCCCTGCCGGCCGCGCGCCGGGACCGAACGGCCGGCTACGATCGCCCGGCGGTCCGGCCGATGGCGGCGGCGCCGGTGGCGGTGACGGATTTGCTGCGGGCGGCGACACGGTCGGGCCTGCGGGCGGCGGACTTCCCGCACCGGGTGGCGGCGCCGGTGGCGCACCACCGGGAGCGCCAACAGGTGCGCCAACAGGTGCGCCACCTTGCGCGGCACGCGGTGGCGTCGCACCGAGCCGTCCGCGTTCACGGCCGAGCGCCTGCGGTGGCTGCACCGTTTGCGCCGGCGCGACAGTCGCGGCGCGCTGCACCGTCACCGGCGGCAGATTGGGCGCACCGGGAGGAGGCCCGCGCCGCGCGCCAGGTCCGGCGCGTCCACCGGGCGGCGGACCGCCGGGCAATCGGTTCTGCGCGGCATTGATCGATACCGCGCCGGCGACGCCCTGCGTGCCGGCGAGCACGCGCGGGCGAACGCGGAACGTGTCGAGCGGCCGTCCGGCGCGCGCGGCGATGAACGCCGGGCTGATGCCGGGATTGACGGCGAAGCGTGCACCACGATTGCTGACGAAGGTGCGGTTCACCACGACGGTCTGGCGGAGGAACACCGGTATGCGCGGCGGCGGCACGAAATAGCGCGTCACCAGCGGCACCGCGAGATAGCGCGGCTCGACGAAGCTCCAATAGGTCGGGTTATCGTCGTACTCGTCGATGATGTCTTCCGGCGGTGCCGGCGCCCAGCCGACGATGCTGTCGCTGCGCCGCCAGTTGACCCAGGCCGGCGCCCATTCGTCGCCGGGCACCCACGCCCAGCCGAGACGGCGGTCGAAAATCCAGCGGCCATAGTGGAAGGTGATCCAGCCCCAGGCTTCCTCATCCTGCCCGGAGACCCAGTACCAGCCCCACTCATCCGTATAGACCCAGCGGCCGACCGTGTAGGGCCGCCAGCCGCGCGGCTTGCCGAACGGCACCCACACCTCGCCCCAGCGCGGATGCGGTTGCCAGAAGCCGTAGGATTCGAGCGCGATGCGGAAGTCCTGCTCGCTTTGCGCCAGTGCCGGCGCGGGCATCAGCGTCGTGGCGGCGGCGGACAGGATCGTCAGCGATGCGCCGGTCAACAGCGCGGCGGCGAGTCTGCGCCCAACGGAAACAGCCTTCATCGTGGCATCTCCCTGCGATACGCGGCGCATCACGATGACGGCCGGCAGCGTCGTCGCAGTGAGCCTATCCGATTCCGTCTGAACGACAGCGAAACCGCGCGAGCGGGATTTCGCCGCAATCGTCGTCAGCAATGGGAGGGTGATTACAGCGGCAGGATGCCCGCCTCGTCCTCGGTGCCGAACGCGAGCACATCGCCTTTCACGGTCCAGCCGAGCGCCGTCACCGGGCCGCCCGTCGGCGCGCGCACCAGGATTTCCGCGCCGTCGTCGACGCGCACCAGCAGCACCATGCCGTCAGAAAAGCCGGTGGCGATCACCGGCTCGCGCGGATGGCACGCCACCACGGTGACGCGGCTCGCCGCCGGCGCCAGCAGCTTCGGCTGCTTGCCCATCGGGCCGTCCTTGCCGGAGAACGGCCACAGGATCACCTGCTCCGATCCGCCGGTGGCGAGAAACGCGCCATCGGCGGTCCAACTCATGGAGCGCACCCGCGCGGTGTAACCCGACATGCGCATGTCGCGCGCGTCAGCGATACGCCAGCCGTGCAATTGCGGCTCCTGCATCGCCGTGACGATGAAGCGCCCGTCGGGGCTCACCGTCAGGCCGAGATGCGAGCCCTTCCACGCCAGTTGCTCCGGCTCCGCCGCAAGATTGGGAAACCACAACGACACACCGTTGTAATGCGCGACGGCGAGCCGAAAGCCTTTCGGCAGAAACGCAAGGCCGGCCGGCGTCGAGGGCATGTCGCGCTGGCGCAACTCGCCCGCCTTGTCGCCTTTCCCGGCTTTGGCGCGCACGCTCACCGTCTTGCCGCACGACCACGCCACCGATCCGTCGCCGCCGAGCGCGACATGATCGATCCAGCGCCGCTTCTCGTCGGTGGCAATGGTTTGCGTCGTGCCGTCCGCGGCGATGGCGACCACCTTGCCATCGTCGCCGCCGGTGACGATGCGTTTGCCGTCGCCGGCCGCGTCGAGGATACCGCCGTCATGCACGGCGATGCGTTGCGGCCCGCTCTTGCCGAGCAGCAGCACGGCCTCCTCGCCCAGCACGAACGCATGCGACGAACCGAGCGGCAGGATCGCGATGACGCCCTGCGCGTCGATACGCTCCACCCGGTCGGTGATGGAGGTGATGCCTTCCCGGTCGGTCACGCCACGCAGCTCTCGAAGCCTTCGCGGATCTTCTGTTCCGGCAGATCGCGACCGATGAAGACGATACGGCTTTCGCGCTTCTCGTCGTCCTTCCACGGCCGCTGATGATCGCCGTCGAGGATCATGTGCACGCCCTGGAACACGAAGCGTTCCGGGTCGTCCTTGAACGCGAGGATACCTTTGGAGCGCAGGATGCTCGGCCCATCGGTGGCGACGAGGTTCTGCACCCACGGAAAGAATTTGTCGGGATTGAGCGGCTTGTCGGTCTTCAGCGCCACCGACTGCATGTGCTCGTCGTGATAGTGCTTCATCCCGTCATGATGATGGTGGTCGTGACCGTGATCATGATGATGGTCGTGGTCATGATCGTGGTGATGGTGATCGTCGCCGTGCAGGAACTGCGGTTCGATCTCCAGAATGCGATCGAGGTCGAAGGCGTTGCGGCCGAGCACCGCGTTGATGTCGACGTTGGAGCGTTCGGTCCGGTGCAGCACCGCATAAGGATTGATGCCGCGGATGCGCGCCTCGACGTCGCGCAACTCCTCCGGCGTCACCAGATCGGTCTTGTTGAGCAGGATCACGTCGGCGAAGGCGATCTGGTTCTTCGCTTCCGGCGCATCCTTGAGGCGCTCCTTCAGCCACTTCGCATCGGCGACCGTGACCACCGCGTCGAGCTTGGTCTTCTCGCCGACATTCTCGTCCATGAAGAAGGTTTGTGCCACCGGCGCCGGATCGGCGAGGCCCGTCGTTTCGACGATGATCGCGTCGAACTTGCCCTTCCGCCGCATCAACCCTTCGATGATGCGCACGAGATCGCCGCGCACGGTGCAGCAGATGCAGCCGTTGTTCATCTCGAACACTTCCTCGTCGGCATTCACCACGAGGTCGTTGTCGATACCGATCTCGCCGAATTCATTGACGATGACGGCGAACTTCTTGCCGTGCGGCTGGGTCAGGATGCGGTTGAGCAGCGTGGTCTTGCCGGCGCCGAGATAGCCGGTGAGCACGGTGACGGGAATTTTGTCGGACATGATGCGGACTGGCTGGAACGAGAAACATCAGGACGGGAACCCGAGCGGCTGTTGCCACCCATCGTTCATGAGCGTCTGGCTCATGACGGGTCCAGATATATTCACCGGTCCGGGAAAACGGAACCCCTGCCGGACGCCCCAGGGACAGCCGGACGCGCAACCCTGATCAACAGAAACAGGGCTGCGACGAGGACAAGACCGTGACTTTTAGGACAGGACAGTGACCTGCGTGCCGAGCGGCACGCGGTTGTAGAGGTCGATGATGTCCTGATTCAGCAGGCGGATGCAGCCGGACGAGACGGCCTGGCCGATGCTCTCCGGCTCGGTGGTGCCGTGCAGGCGGAAATGCGTGTCCGCGCCGCCGCGATAGAGATAGAGCGCGCGGGCGCCGAGTGGGTTGTCGATGCCGCCACCCATGCCGCCGGCGAACTTCTTGTAGCGCGGGATCGCCTGCATCATGTTCGCGGTCGGGGTCCAGTGCGGCCATGCTTCCTTGCGCTGGATGGTCGCGGTGCCGCGGAAGTTGACGCCCTCGGAGCGGCCGACGCCGACCGCGTAGCGGATCGCCCGGCCGCCGCCCTGCACCAGATAGAGCCGGCGCTCGCCGACCTTGACGACGATGCTGCCCGGCTTCTCCTTGCCGCTCCAGGCGACTTCGGTGCGCTGCAGGCTCGGGTCGATGACCCCGAAATCCACCGCCGGGATCACCTGCCCGCCATCGCTCACCGAGCCGTAATCGGCGGTGACGCAACCACTGACCAGGAGCGGCAGGCCGATCAGCAGTGCGCGGCGGCTCATCGTGCCGGCGGCCGTGCTGGAGGTGGTGGTGGACGCAACACGATCCGTCGGCGCAACAAATTTCGTCATAAACCCCGCCCTGATTTGCGGCATCTTTATGCGCAAATTGCCAAGCCAAGACAACACGGCGACAGGTCACACCCACAACCTGCGGGTGTCTTTTGCGCATCGGAATTATGAAAATGAGAAGGTGCGGCGCGAACGCCACACACTTTTCCGTCAAAAGTCTCAGGCTTCGAGATGCCGGCGGGGAACCGCGCGCCAGATGAGCCCACCGACCGGGCCAGCGACAATCGAAATCGCATAAAGTACGGCGGCGGCGAGGATCACACCCGCACCGGCGGGTACACCCCCCGCATGCGAGAGCAGCACGCCGGCGATGCCGGAGAGCGCCGCCGCGACCACCGCAATGACGATCATCACCGTGATGTCGCGGGTCCAGAACCGCGCGATCACCGCCGGGATGATCATGATGCCGACACCGAGCAGCGTGCCGAGCGCATGGAAACCGCTGACCAGATTGATGACGAGCAGCACCAGAAATGTCAGGTGCGCCGCGGCGCCGGCGCGGCTGACCGAGCGCAGGAAATTCGGGTCGACGCAATCGAGCACCAGCGGCCGATAGATCAGCGCGAGCGCGACGATGCTCACCGTGGCGTTGACGGCGATGATGATCAGCTTGTTGTGGTCGATCGACGCCGCCGTTTCGCCGAACAGGAAGTGCATCAGCTCCTCGGCATCCATGCCGTGCGTCGTGACGATGACGACGCCGAGCGCCAGCGAGGCGAGCAGGAACACCGCCAGCGAGGCGTCCTCCTTCACCTCGGTCGCGCGCGCGACCAAGCCCGCCAGCACCGCGATCACCAGACCGGCGACGAGGCCGCCGAGCGTCATCGCGAACACGTTGAGGCCGGAGACGAGATAGCCGACCGCCGCGCCCGGCAGGATCGCGTGCGACATGGCATCGCCGACCAGGCTCATCCGCCGCAGCATCAGGAACACACCGACCGGCGCGGCGCTCAAAGCGAGGATCAGGACCGCCGCCAGCGACTGCCGCAGCGCCGCGTCGGTCCAGAGTTCGGACAGTTCATGAACGTGGGCGTGGACGTGTTCGTGCATCGGCTTAGTCCGCGACCGCGCAGGCATGCGCGGCATCGTCGAAGGCTTCGCACATCTGCCGCGCCTTCAGGAGATTCTGCGGCGTCAGCACCTCATCGGTCGCGCCCCACGCCACCGGCTCGCGCGCCAGCAGCAGCGCCTGCGGGAAATGCGCGCGCACCACCTCCATGTCGTGCAACGCCGCCAGCACCGTGCGCTTCTCGCCGTGCCAGCGCTGCACCAAGGCGAGCAGATCGCCGGCGGTGCGCGCGTCGATCGCGTTGAACGGCTCGTCGAGCAAAATAGTGCGCGCATCCTGCAGCAGCAGCCGCGCGAACAGCATCCGCTGCATCTGTCCGCCGGACAGCGTGCCGATGGCGCGCTGCTCGAAACCGGTCAGGCCGACGGCGGACATGGCATCGCGGATGCGTTGACGATCCGCCGCGCCGATCCCGCCGAACAGGCCGGTGCGTTGCCACAGCCCCATCGCCACCATGTCGTAGACGCTGATCGGGAACGAGCGGTCGATCTCGGCGATCTGCGGCAGATAGGCGATGTCACGCGCGGCAAGACCGCCGCGCTCGATCGAGCCGCCGAGCAGCGGGATCGCGCCGGCGATGCCCTTGAACAGCGTCGACTTGCCGGCGCCGTTCGGGCCGACCACGGCAAGCAGCGCGCCCGCCTCGACCGCGCCGCTGAGATGATGCACGGCGGGGTGACGGTCGTAGCCGAGCGTCACATCGCGGAACTGCAGCTGCGCGCTCATGCCAGCGCCCCCCACACCGCGGCCCAGATCGCGGCCACGGCAATGGCCGCCACAAGAAGACGCGCGCCGACCGACTGACGCAGCATCGAGGGGCGGATCGCAGCCGCCGGGTGGCCATGGCCGGGGTGATGGTGATGGGTCATGCGGACCGGGTTTTAAGCACAAGCAAGATTTTGTTACAATATAACATTTATCGCGGTCCGGACACCGGCCGCCCCCGGCATTTCAGCCGCCGGCGCATGCGCTGACGCATGAACAGGATCAGGGCCGCCCGATCAGCAGGGCGCCGGCCGCAGCCAAAAACGGCAGCGGCAGCGACACCAGCGCCCGCAGCCACACAAGCCGCGCCGGCATCATGGGCACCTCCCAGACGAGGAGCCGGTGCAGCGCGAACAGCGCCCAGGCGGTGGCATAGGCGATCACCTGCGGCATCGCCGCGCCGCCCTTGAGCGCCGCCGCGCCGATGGCGAAGCCGACCACCGGGCCGCCCGGCGTCAGCGCGCCGGCGACGGTGGCGACGCCAAGACCCAGCACGCCGGAGTCCGGCCCGAGCCACTGCGCGATCAGCCCCTGCGGCACCGTCTCGGCGATGAACCCCGAGCCGATCACACCGAGCGCCAGCCGCGGCAGCAGCCGCAGGAAATCGACCGCGCCCTCACGCAGGCCCTGCACCAGCACGACACGGCCACGCAGCGCCGCGAACACCAGCAGCACGGCGAGGATCGATCCGAGCAGCAGATTGACGAACAGGCTCATCGCTCGTCACCCCAGCGGATCAACCCGCTGCGCAGCACCATCCGCGCCAGCACGCCGGCCAGCACCGGCAGCGGCACCGCGATGACGATCCGCCAGATGACGAAATCGGAACCGAAGAACGGCAGTTCCCACACCAGCGCGCGCGTGTAGCCGAGCAAGGTCCAGCTCGTCAGGAACGCCACGGCGGCACCAGCGTCCGCGCCGACCGCCAGCAGCGCCGCCGCCACCGGATAGGCGGTGAGCGGGCCGCCCGGCAGCAGGAAGCCGGCAAAAGTCGCGACCAGCAGGCCCATCAATCCGGATTCGCTGCCGATCAGCCGCACCACCAGATCGCGCGGCAGCAGCATCATGACGAAGGTGCCGATCAGACAGCCGGCCAGCACCTTCGGCAACATATCGGCGAACAGCACCACGTCGCCGGTCAGCACCGACCAGAAATGCGCGGAACCCTCGCGTACGAACACCACCGTGGCACAGACGGCGACAAGACCGGCGATGAACGCGGTCGACCAGTCGAACGCGCCCTTGCGCCGCCGGCTATAGATTTTGGGATCGTCGATCACTACGCCTGTTCCGCAGCGCGGCAGCCCAACCCGCTGGCGCGGCCGCATGCTTAGACGCGCGCGCGGAGCAAGTCATCCCCAGACCTCATCCGGGATGCCATCTTGCGCTGCCGCAATAATCGCGGAAAACGCCGGGCTATTCTCCGTTTGGTCGGCTTTGCCAGGCCGATTTACTCGGATAAGGTTTCAGCGGACGATAAAAAATACCGGAGGAAACACCATGAAGCGCATGATCGCCGCAGCCGCGGCTCTCGCCTTTGCCGCCAGCCTGAGCGCCGCACACGCGCAGGCACCGATCGTTCTGAAGTTCTCGCACGTCGTCGCGCCCGACACGCCGAAGGGCAAGGCGGCCGAGAAGTTCAAG
The DNA here is from genome assembly GCA_019635575.1 of Pseudolabrys sp. Taxonomy (GTDB): domain Bacteria; phylum Pseudomonadota; class Alphaproteobacteria; order Rhizobiales; family Xanthobacteraceae; genus Pseudolabrys. Next base: position 10,772 of record JAHBZF010000125.1, read on the forward strand.
GAACTCGGCGAGAAGTACACCAACGGCAAGGTGAAGATCGAAGTCTATCACAACTCGACGCTCTACAAGGACAAGGAAGAGCTCGAGGCGATGCAGCTCGGCGCCGTGCAGATGCTGGCGCCGTCGAACTCCAAGTTCGGCCCGATCGGCATCAAGGAATTCGAGGTGTTCGACCTGCCGTTCCTGATCCCGAGCCTCGACGCGCTGCGCAAGGTTACGGAAGGCCCGATCGGCCAGAAAATGCTCAAGCTGCTGGAGCCGAAGGGCATGGTCGGCCTCGCCTACTGGGACAACGGCTTCAAGCAGATGAGCGCCAACAAGCCGCTGCGTAAGCCGGAGGACTACAAGGGCCTGAAATTCCGCATCCAGTCGTCCAAGGTGCTGGAAGCGCAGTTCCGTGCGCTCGGCGCCATCCCGCAGGTGATGGCGTTCTCCGAAGTCTATCAGGCGCTGCAGACCGGCGTCGTCGAT
>JAHBZF010000126.1 GCA_019635575.1 Pseudolabrys sp.
CAGCAGCTCGAACGGCTCCTCGCGCAGCCGCTGATAGGCGGACAGCCCGTTGTCATAGGAGGTGACCTCGAATCCGGCGTTCTGCAGGGCTTTCACCAGAAACCGGCGCATGTCGGTATCGTCTTCAGCCAGCAGGATTTTTGCTTGAATCGCCCGGTTGTCCATCGCGTCCCTGAAACCCCAATTCCCCGGCCTCCATTTGCGCCGTTCCGGGTAAATATGCGGTGAACTCCGAGGCGTCCACGGCGTTCCCTGACACACCCGGCGTGGTATCAGGGGTCAATCTTGCTATCCTGACGGACGCCCCGAGGGCTGTCAGGATCGGGCGGCGGGTAACGGCTGGAGTTGGTGTGGATCGGAACGAGATGCGTCAAGATACGCGCCTTGCGAGCGATGAGTTCGATCCGCCGTTCGAGATCCACGAACCGCAGACCCTGCGCGCGCCGGTTTTCTTCAATTCGCCGCACAGCGGCTCGGTCTATCCGGCGCGGTTTCTCGACAGCGCACGGCTCAGTCTCGCGACCTTGCAACGCTCGGAAGACAGCTTCGTCGACGACCTCGTCAAGGGCGTTGTGGCGCGCGGCTATCCGCTGATGCGCGCGCATTTCCCGCGCTGCTACGTGGACGTCAACCGCGAGCCCTATGAGCTCGACCCGCGCATGTTCGAGGGCCAACTCCCCTCCTTCGCCAACACCCGCTCGATGCGTGTGGCCGGCGGGCTCGGCACCGTTGCCCGCGTGGTCGGCGACGCGCAGGAAATCTACGACCGGCGCATCCCGGCGGACGAGGCGCTGCAGCGGATCGAAAGCCTGTACAAACCCTATCACCGCGCGCTGCGCCGGCTGTTCGGCCGGCTGCACCGCGACCACGGCGCCGCGATGCTGATCGACTGTCATTCGATGCCGTCGACCGCCAGCAGCCGCGACGAACGCAGCCGCCCCGATTTCGTGCTCGGCGACCGCTACGGCACCAGTTGCGTCGGGATGATTTCGGAAACCGTCGAGCAGACGCTGCGCGGCTGCGGCTACAGCGTCAGCCGCAACAAGCCCTATGCCGGCGGCTTCATCACCGAGCATTACGGCAACCCGGCCGCCGGGCTGCATACGCTGCAACTCGAGATCAATCGCGCGCTGTACATGAACGAGCGCAAGCGCGAGCGCACCGCCGGCTTCGCCCGGCTCGCCGCCGATCTGGAAACCCTGGCTGACCGGCTCGGCGACATTCCGCTCGCGGAAATCCGTCCGTACCGCGCCGCGGCTGAATAGGCCGCATACGGCGCCACAGGAAAACGACAAGAAAAAAGGGCCGCCTGCGAAAGCAAGCGGCCCAAGTCTAGGGAGGAAACGCCCAAGGAGGGCAACGATAGCTCTCGCTACCGCATTGCGGTAACATACAGTGCGACGCACAAAAGGCAAGCCCTCTTACGCGATTACCTCTGTTGATTTTGCATGGCTGGATCGAGTTTTTTGCCACCGACCAACGGCGGAACTCTTACGATAGCTATTTTCTGACCCCTCCCGGTTAAAACGCGGGCAATTTGCCGCATCTTGCGGTGCAACAAACGCATGGCATCCGGCCAAAGTACAACCAGACGGGAGTCCGTTGCCGGCCCCGCGGTTCTCCGATAGTCGAAACCGGCAGCCAACGGGGACCGGCATGACCGCGATCGATTTCACCGCTTTCGTGGATCAACTGGCCGCCACCTCGGGCGACCTGATCCTGCCGTTCTTCCGCACGGCGCTCAGTGTCGAGAACAAGAAGCCGGGCGACTTCGATCCTGTGACCGCCGCCGACCGCGCGGCCGAGAACGGCATGCGGGCGCTGATCCGCCGGAATTTCCCCGACCACGGCATCGTCGGCGAGGAATACAGCGACGAGCGCGCCGACGCCGAATATGTCTGGGTGCTCGATCCGATCGACGGCACCAAATCCTTCGTCAGCGGCATGCCCGCCTGGGGCACGCTGATCGGCCTGATGCGGTTCGGCGAACCGGTGTTCGGCATGATGCACCAGCCGTTCACCCGCGAACGCTTCACCGGCGACGGCGCGGCGGCGCGTTATCGCGGCCCGGCCGGCACGCGCGATCTGCGCGTGCGGGAGTGCGCGCAATTGTCCGAAGCGATCGTCTACACCACCAGCCCGCGGCTGATGCAGCCGGACGAGCGCGCGGCCTTCGCCACGGTCGAGGACGCGGCGCGGCTGTCGCGCTACGGCGGCGATTGCTACGCCTACTGCATGCTGGCGGCGGGCCATGTCGATCTGGTGATCGAAACCGGCCTGAAGCCGCACGACATCATGGCGCTGATCCCGATCATCTCCGGCGCCGGCGGCATCATCACCACCTGGGACGGCGGACCGCCGCAAACGGGCGGGCGCATCGTCGCCGCCGGCGACGTGCGCGTGCATCGCGCGGCGATGGAGATGCTCAAGGCCGGGATGGTCGGATAAGGCTTTTATCGTTCGCCGTTCCGGACGGAAAACCGCTTCACACTTTTCCTGGAACGGCTCAGTAGAGCGGCGTGCCCGGCACGAAGGCGTCGAACGCCGCCCAGAACTGTTTGCGGTAGAGATCCTGCTCCTGCAGGATTTCGTGGCGCGCGCCCGGCACGATGACGTGCGAACCGGCGAGCAGATGCACACCGAACTCCTCGATCGCCGGCGTCGACACCACATCGTCCTGCCCCGCCGCCGCGATCAGGATCGGCTGGCGGATGCGCGACGGATAGGACGGCATCCGGAAGCGGCGCATCTGCTTCATCGCCGCCTGCGCCCAACTGATGGTCGGCGCGCCAAGGCCGAGTTGCGGCTCCGCTTCGAGCACCGCGCGGTTGCGCGCGAACCGCACCGGATCGGAGGTGAGCACATTGCCGACGAAATCGGTGATGTCGAAGCTCGCCGCCGATGGCACGAACCCGCTGCCGCGTCCCATCAGCCGCATCAGACCGAGCGCCGGCCCGGCGAAGCCGTGAAACGGCTGCCGCGGCAGACCGATCAGCGGCGCGCTCAACACCACGCGATCGAACCAGCGGCGGCCTTGCGCGCAGGCTTCGATCAGCACCGCGCCGCCCATGGAATGCGCCAGCGCGAACAGCGGCGGCGGGCAGTCGGGCAGCACGACCTGCTCCATGATCGCGTCGAGATCGACGCCGTATTCGCTGAAGCGGCGCACATGGCCCTTGCGGCGATCGGACAGCGCGCGATCGGAGAGCCCCTGCCCGCGCCAGTCGAACGTCGCCACCGCGAAACCCCGCGCGCGCAGGTCGCGCGCCGTCTCGAAATACTTTTCGATGAATTCGGCGCGGCCCTGCAGCAGCACCACCGTTCCCTTGCGGCCCGGCGGCGGCGCGAACCGCGCATAACGCAGATTGACGCCGTCGCGCGTGCGGATGGTGCCGCTCACGGCGTCGTCAGGGGCGGGATTGGCCGGGATGGAAACGAGTGTCATGCGGAATGCCGGTTGCGGTCCTTATAGCAGCACCGCCGATTCCGCCACCGGGGCTGGCACGACGGAATCAACAGGCCTTAAAATAATAATATCGGTCAAATACTTAGGAAAATATCGCTGCTCTTGAAATCGCTTTCGGCGCGCCCATATCGAACCCGTGCAGGCCATTCCGGCTGTACACGGGAACAAGCCCGGCCATTCCGGCGGGCGAAACCCGCATGTCGCTCAACCCAAGAGGATATGCCAATGCGTACCTTTGATCTTGCTCCGCTCTATCGTTCGACCGTCGGCTTCGACCGTCTGTTTTCCATGCTCGACGGTTTCGACAGCGCCGCCGCGCCGGGCTACCCGCCCTACAACATCGAACGCACGGGCGAGAATGACTATCGCATCTCGGTCGCCGTCGCCGGCTTCGGCGAGAAGGATCTGTCGATCGAGGCGAAAGAGAACACCCTGACCATCAAGGGCGAGAAATCCAAGGAAGAAGCCAGCAAGGGCGAAGTGCTCTATCAGGGCATCGCCGCGCGCGCCTTCGAGCGCGTCTTCCAGCTCGCCGACCACGTCCAGGTGAAGGGCGCCACCATCGAGAACGGTCTGCTGCATGTCGACCTCGTCCGGGAAATCCCCGAGGCGAAGAAGCCGCGTCAGATTCCGATCGGCAACGGCAAGCCCACGCTGGTCGAAGCCCAAGCCGCGTAACAAGCCGCCTCATCAGCATCGATTGACGCCCCCCGATGCGAACGCCCCGGACTCGTTGTCCGGGGCGTTTTTCGTTTCGGGTCCGTTGATGTCGATCGCGTTCACAAGAGCGGATTGATCGGCGTCGCCGGCGCGCCGTTGTCGGCCGGCTGGTCGGCAGGCTTGGCGTCCGCCGGTTTGGTCTCGGCGGGATTGGCAGCCTCGGCCGGAGTCGACACCTTGTCCTCAGGCGTCTTGTAAAGTTCGATCTTGCGGATCTCCTTGTGCTCGCCGGACGCGCTGCCGGTCGTCTGCGCCTGCTGGGTCGCGGACGATTTCGCGCTCTTGTCCGCTTGCGGTTTTGCCGCTTCGGACTTCATCGTCGTGTCGGGCTTCGCCGCCGGCGATGGTACTGCCGCTTTCGCCGACTGCCGCGCCGGCTTGACGACCGGTTTTTTCTGAACCGGCTTGTGCGGATCGGATGCGGGCGGCGTCAGCGCCACACGACGCTGCGGCGGCACGGCATGCGTCCCGCGCGGCAGCGGCGGCACCACCGGCGCGACCGTGTCGTATTCCTCGCGCACCACATAATCGCGCGGACCATAGTCGCGACCGCCCGGCTCGAAATAGCCGCGCGCCAGCGGCCGCACCGCCAGCACCGAGCCGTCATAGGCATCGAGCACGACGCGCATCTCGCGGCCGTCGTCGTCGGTGGCGAGCAGCACGTAACGGCCGTTGCGCCACACCGGACCGCCGAGCGGATCGAGCCCCATGGAGCGCGTGATCGTCACCGCCTCGAACGCCGGCATCGCGCCGCCCGGCGCGGCCATGGTGCGCAACGGCTCGGCATGGACTCCGAGCGATCCGAACAGCGAAATGGCGGTGGCGAGAATAGTCGCACGTTTCATGACAGCCCTCCCGATTGACCCGATGTGCCGCGACGCGGCGTGCGCACAAACTCGGCGGGGATTGGGGCGTTCGACGGGCGGAACTACAGCTTTTTGCGGCGAAACGGCGAAAAGATGATGACCCGGCTGGAGCGATTCCAACCGGGCCGGGCTCTCGTTCGCGGACGTTATCGCGACGGCGTGTCGAGCGTCACCGTGCCGGGCGGGACTTCTTCCGGCGGCATCTCGTTCGCATTCGCATGCGCGTCGGCGGCCTGCGGCATCGGCACGCCTGCCGGCTCGGATACCGGCGCGGCCGGCGGCGCCCCAGGAATCGACGGCAAGCCCGGTTGAACCGAAGCATGCCGGTCGCTGCCGGGCAGCGTATCGGACACACTCGTCTCCGGCGGCGCGGGCGGCATGTCGCTCTGCGCGGGGGCAAAGCGTTTGCCGTCGCGATGATAAAGCGGCTTGAGCGGCGTCGGACCTTCCGCATAGGGCGGCGGCGCGAGCACCGTGCGCGGCCGGGTCCGCGGAGTCGGCGGCACGGGCGCGGCTTGCGGCGATGTCGCAACGTCAGACGGCACAACAGGCGGCGTCACGCGCGGCAACGTCTGCGAACGCGGCAGCGGCACCGGATCGGCCGTGACCGGCGGCGGCGCGGCGCGCGGCGCCGGATCGGCCGGCGGCAGCGGCACCGCAGCAGGACGATAAGGTTGCCGATAGGGCTGTTCACGTGGCGGCACGACCTGACGCACCACGCGGCGCGGCGGTACCGGCTCCGCCATCGGCTCCTGAACCGGCGCGCGGGCCGCGGTTCGCTGCGGACGTTGCGGCGCCGAGGCACGCGGCGCACGATCGTATTCACGCGTCACATGTTCACGATTTACATGTTCACGATTTACATGGGCCTGACGCTGCGGCACCGGCAGGTCATCGGCCTGCGGGATCGAGATGATGCGCGGACTGGCGTCGTAATACGGCGAATAGTCCGGCGGCCGTACCGCGGTCGTCACCGGTGTCGCCGAGACGATCTGGCCGCTATCGGCCTCCACCACCATGCGGGTTTCGATGCCGCGCGGATCGCGCGCGCGCACCAGATAGTAAGGGCCTTGCCGCAACGGCGCATCGAGCATCGCGAATCCATAGGGACGCAGTTGCGCGTCGAGCATCGCCGGATCGGATGCGCGCACGGCTGGCGTAATGCTCCCGGTCTGCTGCGCCGGCGCGCGCACCGCCAGCAGCGCGACGGCGCCGCCGATGCAGAACAGGCCGAAGATCAGCTTGGCGCGCACGGCCATGCTCCCCGGTTACCGCCGCGTCGCCCAGCGGATCAGATGATCGAGCGACAGCGTGCCCGGTCCCGCCGACATCAGCGCGGTGAGGATGACGATCCAGTAGATGTGCGTGGTCCACAACGCATCGGGATAGACGAACAACTGGATCATCATGGTGATGACCAGAAGACCGAACGCCGAGAACCGCGTCGCCAGGCCGAGCACCAGCAGCACCGGCAGCAGGAATTGCGCGAAGCTGACGAGATAGGCGCCGATCGTCGGCGGCACCGGCACGGCGGAGAACTGGTTGGCGAACATCGCGAAGGTTTCCGCCTTCACGCCGGTCGGCACGACGAACGACCATTCGAAAGGCAGATACTGGCTGACCGGTGCCGGCGGTGTGAGCGCGACGCGCGGCCCCTCGATCATGGTCTGGCCGGCGAGGAAGAACACCCGCGCGATCACCAGCCGCAGCGCCAGCGCCACCAGCGCATAAGGCACCACGCCGACGCCGCGCACGGTGTTGTCGATCATCTTGCCGATGAAGGAGCGGCGGTCGGCCCGCCGGGTCGCCACCGCGACCCGCGCCCGGCTCTTGCGCAGCGCGGCTTCCACCGCGGCCGAACGGCCGGGCTGCGCCGGAGGGACCAGCGCATTCAGCCGGTCGGCAAGATTGTCGAGAGGATGGTTGGACGGCCCGTTGGCGGCGACGTCTGTCATGACACGAACTCCCTGCAGCAGTGCAGTTGGCTGGTGTCACCTTCGCGAAGCGGCCTGCGGGAATCAACGAAACGCAGCCTTTGACGCGGGTTTTATCGAATTGACGATTAAACAGTTAACTGGCGCGCGCGCAGCGCCGGCGCAACGGCGTTGCAGGCCGGCGGTGGCGGAGCACCCGTTCGTTGCCCACGGAGGCGGCGTCCGCGCAACATTCAGGCGGAAAGTGGCGATTCACCCGTAGACCTGCCTTGTGTGGCAGTGCAAAATTTGGCAGGGTTCTAAAGGACAGCAATGCTGTCCTATTGGGCAGATTGCCGCAAGGCGAGGCCCGATAACGACGCGGGTGCGGCCTATTTGCCGACCCTGCAACGCCGGACGACCGCAGACAGACGAACTGCCGCCAATCGCGGCAATGGGTGAAACTTCGGACCTCCTGGGCGACGAGCCTGGGCGAGGATGGAACAGATGAGCGTACAGCGCGACGACCGCAGCCAGGCCCTTTCAAGCCAAGCTCTGCGTGCCGACAAACGCACGCTCGCAACGCTCGATCCCGGCACGCCGGCGGCGCAGGGCCTGTACGACCCGCGGCTCGACAAGGATTCGTGCGGCGTCGGCTTCATCGCCGACATCAAGGGCCGCAAGTCGCATCAGATCGTCGAGGACGCGCTGCGCATCCTCTGCAACCTCGAACACCGCGGCGCGGTCGGCGCGGACCCGCGCATGGGCGACGGCGCCGGCATCCTGGTGCAGATCCCGCATCGTTTCTTCAGCCGCAAGGCCGAGGAACTCGACTTCAAGCTGCCCCCGGCCGGGCAATATGCCGTCGGGCAACTGTTCCTGCCGCAAGATAACGAATGGCGCGAGATCATCCGCGACATCTACGCCGAGAAGATCGCCGACGAGGGCTTCCGCCTCCTCGGCTGGCGCGAAATTCCCACCGACAATTCGACGCTCGGCAAGAGCGTGATCCCGACCGAACCCGTGCATCAGCAGGTGTTCATCGGCCTCGGCGAGCAGAAACTCAGCGAAGACGAGTTCGAGCGCCGCGTCTACATCCTGCGCAAGACCATCTCCAACGCGATCTACAAGCAGCGCGAGCGCCGCCTCTCTCACTATTATCCGTCGTCGATCTCGTGCCGCACGGTGGTCTACAAGGGCATGTTCCTCGCGGACCAGCTCAAGACCTATTACCCGGATCTGAGCGAACCGGATTTCGAGACCGCGATCGCGCTGGTGCACCAGCGCTTCTCCACCAACACGTTCCCGACCTGGTCGCTGGCGCATCCGTTCCGCATGGTCGCGCACAACGGCGAGATCAACACGCTGCGCGGCAACGTCAACTGGATGGCGGCGCGGCAGGCGTCCGTGTCGTCCGATCTGTTCGGCAACGACATCACCAAGCTGTGGCCGATCTCCTACGAAGGTCAGTCGGACACCGCCTGCTTCGACAACGCGCTCGAATTCCTGGTGCGCGGCGGCTATTCCATGGCGCACGCGATGATGATGCTGGTGCCGGAAGCCTGGGCCGGCAATCCGCTGATGGATGAGCAGCGCCGCGCGTTCTACGAATACAACGCCGCGCTGATGGAGCCGTGGGACGGCCCCGCCGCCATCGCCTTCACCGACGGCCGCCAGATCGGCGCGACGCTCGACCGCAACGGCCTGCGTCCGGCGCGCTACTTCGTCACCCGCGACGACCGGATCGTCATGGCCTCGGAAATGGGCGTGATCGACATTCCGGAAAAGGACATCGTGCGCAAGTGGCGGCTGCAGCCCGGCAGGATGCTGCTGGTCGATCTGCAGGAAGGCCGCCTCATTCCCGACGAGGAATTGAAGGCGACGCTCGCCAAGGCGCATCCCTATCGCGAATGGCTCGATCGCACCCAGATCGTGCTGGAAGACCTGCCCGCCTCCGGCAAGCATGCGCCGAAGTCGAACCTGTCGCTGCTCGATCGCCAGCAGGCGTTCGGCTACACCCAGGAAGACCTCAAGCTGCTGATGACGCCGATGGGCTCGACCGGCGAGGAAGCAATCGGCTCGATGGGCACCGACACGCCGATCTCGGCGCTGTCCGACCGCTCCAAGCTCTTGTTCACCTACTTCAAGCAGAACTTCGCGCAGGTCACCAATCCGCCGATCGATCCGATCCGCGAGGAACTGGTGATGAGCCTCGTGTCGATCATCGGCCCGCGACCGAACCTGCTCGACCTCAAGGGCATGTCGACCATCAAGCGGCTGGAAGTGCGCCAGCCGATCCTGACCAACGACGATCTGGAGAAGATCCGCTCGATCTCCGAGGTGAGCGGATCGCACTTCAAGTCGAAAACCTTCGACATCACCTTCCCCGCCGAGCACGGCGCCACCGGCATGCGCTGGGGTATCGACGCGCTGTGCGAGAAGGCCGAGGAAGCGGTGCGCGCCGGCACCAACATCATCGTGCTGAGCGACCGCAAGGTCAGCACCGACCGGATCGCGATCCCGTCGCTGCTCGCCTGCGCCTCCGTGCACCATCACCTGATCCGTTGCGGCTTGCGAACCTCGGTTGGCCTCGTGGTCGAATCCGGCGAGCCGCGCGAGGTGCATCACTTCGCATGCCTCGCCGGCTACGGCGCGGAAGCCATCAACCCCTATCTCGCCTTCGAGACGCTGGTGGCGATGCGCGACAAGCTGCCCGGCAAGCCGGAGCCGAAGGACGCGATCAAGAAGTACATCAAGTCGGTCGGCAAGGGCCTGCTCAAGGTCATGTCGAAGATGGGCATCTCCACCTATCAGTCCTATTGCGGTGCGCAGATATTCGACGCGGTCGGACTGCGGGCGGAATTCGTCGCGCGCTACTTCACCGGCACGCACACCCAGATCGAAGGCGTCGGCCTGCCCGAGATCGCCGAGGAGACGGTGCGCCGCCATCGCGATGCATTCAGCGATGCGCCGGTCTACCGCACCATGCTCGACGTCGGCGGCGAATACGCCATGCGCGTGCGCGGCGAGGAACATGCCTGGACCGCGAGTTCGGTGTCGGCGCTGCAACACGCGGTGCGCGGCAATTCGCAGGAGCAGTACCGCATGTTCGCCAAGCTGCTCAACGAGCAGACCGAGCGGCTGCTGACCATCCGCGGTCTGTTCCGCATCAAGTCGGCGCAGGAAGACGGCCGCAAGCCGATCCCGCTCGAGGAGGTCGAACCGGCGAAAGCCATCGTCCGCCGCTTCGCGACGGGCGCCATGTCCTACGGCTCGATCTCGCGCGAAGCGCACACCACGCTGGCGATCGCCATGAACCGGATCGGCGGCAAGTCGAACACCGGCGAAGGCGGCGAGGAATCCGACCGCTTCAAGCCGATGGCGAACGGCGACTCCATGCGCTCGGCGATCAAGCAGGTCGCCTCGGGACGTTTCGGCGTCACCACGGAGTATCTCGTCAACTCCGACATGATGCAGATCAAGATGGCGCAGGGCGCCAAGCCCGGCGAAGGCGGCCAGTTGCCCGGCCACAAGGTCGACGCGGTGATCGCCAAGGTCCGCCACTCGACGCCGGGCGTCGGCCTGATCTCGCCGCCGCCGCATCACGACATCTATTCGATCGAGGATCTGGCGCAGCTCATTTACGACCTGAAGAACGTCAACCCGCGGCCCTCGTCTCTGTAAAATTGGTCGCGCAAAATGGCGTCGGCACAATTGCGGCAGGGGTGGCCAAAGCGTATGCTGATGTCATTCATCTCTCCGGCCACAGTGGTGGCACGGGCGCGTCTCCGTTGAGCTCGATCAAACACGCGGGGATTGCGTGGGAATTGGGGCTGGCAGAGACCCAGCAGGTCCTGGTTGCCAACGACCTGCGGGGACGCGTCCGGTTGCGAGTGGATGGCGGCTTGAAAACGGGACGCCATGTCGTCATTGGCGCGCTGCTCGGCGCAGAAGAATTTTCGTTCGGCACTGCCGCCGTGATTGCGAGCGGGTGCATCATGGCGCGGGCATGTCACCTGAATACGTGCCCGGTGGGAATCGCGACGCAAAAGCAAGAGCTGCGGAAAAAATTCCCGCAGGTGGC
>JAHBZF010000127.1 GCA_019635575.1 Pseudolabrys sp.
ATCGATTGCGGCGTCTGCGAACCGGAATGCCCGGCCGAGGCGATCAAGCCCGATACCGAGCCGGGGATGGACCAGTGGCTGGCCCTCAACGCCGAATATTCCAAGACCTGGCCCAACATCACGGTCAAGAAAGACCCGCCCGCCGACGCCAAGGAATGGGAAGGGGTGCCGGACAAGTTCCAGAAATACTTTTCGCCGGAGCCGGGCGAGGGCGACTGACGGCGGATTGAGCTTGATGCCGGGCTTTGCGCCGAAGGGGCCGGCAGCGTTAACCCAACCGGTTAATTCCCCTCTTTGCGGGGGTGTCCTGCCTTTGCCGCAGGGCGATAAAGCTTTGATTTTGGCCGAAAATGTGCTATATAGGTCACAATAAGCGAAAATAAGCGCCCGGTACGGCTTGTTGCGAGCCAACGGTCAAGCTTTGCCGGATTTCCAGGGTCTTTGAGAGGGCGTGCGTTCCACGCGTCAAGCAGTGGCAGATAAATCGCGTCAGAAATCGAAGAAGACGACCTCCGGCTCCAGCCGGAGCGCCAAGAAACCCGCTGCGGCGACGCGGCGGCCATCCCCTGCCGTTCGCGGGCCTGCCCGCGCCGCGGCGCCCGCCAAAGTTCCCGGCCCCAAGGCACCTGCTGCCAAGGGACTTCCCCCGAAGGCGCCCGTTGCCAAGGCCGGTCAAGGAGCAGTTCCCGGAATGCCGACGACGACCACCACCAAGAAGACCACTCAGCAACGCCACGGTTTCAAGACGAGCGAATTCATCGTCTATCCGGCGCACGGCGTCGGCCAGATCATGGCGATTGAGGAGCAGGAGATCGCGGGCGCCAAGCTCGAACTGTTCGTCATCAGCTTCATCAAGGACAAGATGACCCTGCGGGTCCCTACCGCCAAGATCGTCGCGGTCGGCATGCGCAAACTCTCCGAGCCGGCGCTGGTCAAGAAGGCGCTGGAAACCCTCAAGGGCCGCGCCCGCATCAAGCGCACCATGTGGTCGCGCCGCGCGCAGGAATACGAAGCCAAGATCAACTCCGGCGACATCGTCGCCATCGCCGAGGTGGTGCGCGACCTGTACCGCTCGGAGAACCAGCCGGAGCAGTCCTACAGCGAACGCCAGCTTTACGAAGCGGCGCTCGACCGCCTGTCGCGCGAAGTCGCGGCGGTGCAGAAGGTGACCGAGACCGAAGCGATCAAGGAAATCGAAGCGGCGCTGGCCAAGGGCCCGCGGCGCGGGCCGAAGCCGGCCGAGGCCGCTGCCGAGGGCGAAGGCGACGAGGGCGGCTCCGACGAGGAATCGGCGGACGAGGCGGCCTGATCCGGCCCTCATCCGGTCCAGACGACCAAAAGCCCGGCTTCGGCCGGGCTTTTTCTTTGCGCTGAGGGGTGGCGACTTGAGCGCATGCCTCGGAGGGAACCCGGTGTGCCGACAGCCGTTCTCTTCCGTTAGGATCGAGTATCGCGTTACGAGAGGCAGCCTCATGGCGACACGCGCCTACTGGTCGGGACGAATCCGGCTCGCTCTGGTGTCGATCCCGGTGGATGTTATTCCCGCCACCAAATCCTCGCACCGCATCGCCTTCCATCAGGTGCACGAGCCGAGCGGCAAACGCATCCGCTATGAGAAGGTCGTGCCGGGGATCGGGCCGGTCGATGCCGACGACATCGTCAAAGGCTACGAGGTGGAGAAGGGCAAATATGTGCTGCTCTCCGACGAGGAAATCGACGAGGTCAAGCTGGAGGCGAAGAAGTCGGTCGATCTGGTGCAGTTCGTCGATCAGGACGACATCGATCCGATCTATTTCGAGCGGCCGTTCTTCGTGCTGCCGGCCGGCGACAGCGAGGATGCGGACGAAGCCTATGCGGTGCTGCGCGACGCTCTGAAGAAAACGCGCAAGATCGGGCTGGGCCAGATCGTCGTGCGCGGACAAAGCTCGATCGTCGCCATCAAGCCGTGCGGACGCGGGTTGGTGATGGAAACGATCCGCTATGCCGACGAGGTGAAGAAGGCCGATACCGCGTTCGACGATATCGCGGACGGCGCGCCCGACAAGGAATTGCTCGAGCTTGGCGAGGAATTGATCAAGAAGAAGTCCGGCAAATTCCATCCCGAAAAATTCAAGGACGCTTACACCACCGCGCTGCGCGAACTGATCGACGCCAAGGTCGAGAAGCGCGCGCCGAAGGCGATCGAGGAAGCGGCACCGGCATCAAACGTCATCAATCTGATGGACGCGCTGAAACGCTCGGTGCGCGGCGACAGCAGCCGGTCGGGCGCCGCGGCCAAACCAAAAGCCAAATCGCGCGCCGCTAGTGCGACAGCACGCAAGAAGCCAGCGAAGAAAGCGACCAAGAAAGCCGGCAAATCGAAACGCAAGGCGGCGTGAGCCATGGCCAAGCGGGCAGCGAAGAAAGCCGCCAGGAAACGCGCTCCGGCGAAAAAGAAGAAAGCCGGCACCGCAAAGCGCCGCGCGGCATCGTCGCGGTCGCGGACCGCCGCCGACCCGCTTGGCCGCTACAAGGCGAAGCGCGACTTCAAGAAGACACAGGAACCGAGCGGCACGCGGCGTCGCGTCAGCAAGGCCGGCAAGCTCGCCTATCTGATCCAGAAGCACGACGCCTCGCGGCTGCATTACGATTTCCGTCTGGAGTGGAACGGCACGCTGATGAGCTGGGCGGTCCCGAAAGGGCCGAGCGAGAATCCCGACGACAAGCGCCTTGCCGTGCATGTCGAAGATCATCCGGTCGATTACGGCAGCTTCGAAGGTACGATCCCGCAAGGCGAATATGGCGGCGGCACGGTGATGCTGTGGGACCGCGGCACCTGGGAGCCACAAGAGGGCGTGGATGTGGACGAGGCGCTGGCCAGCGGCAAGCTTGCTTTCATCCTGCATGGTGAGCGGCTGAAGGGAAAATGGGCGCTGGTGCGTCTGCGTCCGCGCAGCCCGAAGGACAAGGACAACTGGCTGCTGATCAAGGAACTCGACGATCATGTGAAGCGCAGCGGCAAGCTCGTCACCGAGCGCGACGTGACCAGCGTCGCCAGCGGCCGCGGCATGGACGAGATCGCCGAGGGCAGGCGCGTCTGGCATTCGAACCGCAAGGGCCGTGCGGCGGCTGAGGCCGCGCCGGAAATTCTCGCCGGTCCCGCGCATCGCCGGTCGGCTCAAAAAAAAAGTCGGTAGCGCCTGACCCGAAGCCTTTAGCAGCGGTTGCTCGGAACGATCATACGAAAATGCCCGCCTTCGTCGCGCCGCAACTGGCGACCCTGGTGGACGAGCCGCCGCAGGGCGGCGGGTGGCTCTACGAAATCAAATATGACGGCTATCGCGCAGTGGCCTCGCTCGCCGGCGGCCGCGTGGCGATCCGCACGCGCAACGGCCTCGACTGGACCGACAGATTCGCGGCGCTGGTGCCGGCCTTGCAGGCGCTGCCGTGCCGCGACGCGGTGCTCGACGGCGAGATCGCCGTGGCGGATGCGCAAGGCCACACCGATTTCGGCGCGCTGCAGGATGCGCTCTCCAGCGGCGCCGGCAAGCTGGCCTACTACTTGTTCGATCTGCTGGAGCTTGACGGCAAGGATTTGCGCGGCCTGCCGCTACATGACCGTAAGGAGACCTTGCGCAAACTGATCGGAAAGAATGCCGGGCCGCTGGTCTATTCCGATCACATCGAGACCGAGGGCGAGACGATGTTCGCGCGCGCCTGCGCGCTCAAGCTCGAAGGCATCATCGCCAAACGCGCCGACGCGCCCTATCGCTCGGGCCGCACCAAGAGCTGGCTCAAGATCAAATGCGGGATGGAGCAGGAGTTCGTGGTCATCGGCTGGCGCGCCTCCGACAAGGCGGGGCGGCCGTTCTCGTCGCTGTTGCTGGCGGTGCATGACGGCGGCAGGCTGCGCTACGCTGGCCGTGTCGGCACCGGTTATACCGGCGCGCGGCTCGCGCGGCTGGCGGCGGCGTTTAAAAAACTCGCGCGGACGTCATCGCCCGTCGATGATGTGCCGCGCGATATCGCCCGGCACGCGCATTTTGTTGAGCCCAAACTGGTGGCTGAAATCGAATTTCGCGGCTGGACGCGCGACGGCCTCGTGCGGCATGGCGCGTTCAAGGGCC
The DNA here is from genome assembly GCA_019635575.1 of Pseudolabrys sp. Classification (GTDB taxonomy): domain Bacteria; phylum Pseudomonadota; class Alphaproteobacteria; order Rhizobiales; family Xanthobacteraceae; genus Pseudolabrys. The sequence goes on from JAHBZF010000127.1 coordinate 4,107, forward strand.
TGCGCGGCGACAAGCCGGCGCGTGAGGTGGTGCGGGAGCAGGAAATGCCGACGAAGAAGGCGGTGCGGAGCGTCGCGGCGAAAGCGAAACAGGCGAAAAAACGCAGCGCGCCGGTGTCAAAGCGCGCGACCGCCGACGATGGATCGGAAACGATCGAGGGCGTGCGCGTTACCCATCCGGACCGCGTGCTGTTCGCCGATCACAACGTCACCAAGCGCGAACTGATCGATCACTACATCGCCGTCGCCGACCGGATGCTGCCGCACATCGTCAATCGGCCGATCAGTCTGGTGCGCTGTCCGCAAGGCAGCGGCAAGGCGTGCTTCTTCCAGAAGCATGCGTCCGACGGTTTCCCCGACGCTTTCAAGAACGTGCCGATCCGCGAGAAATCCGGCAAGCAGGACTATCTCTACATCACCGACGTGCAGGGTCTGATCGCGTCGGTGCAGGTCGGCGTGCTCGAACTGCACATCTGGCAGTGCCATGTGGACGATGTCGAGAAGCCGGACCGGCTGGTGTTCGATTTCGATCCCGACGAAGGGCTCGACTTCGCCGCGGTGCGCACCGCCGCGCGCGACATGCGCGACCGGCTGAAAAAACTCGGGCTCGAATCCTTCGCCATGGTCACCGGCGGCAAGGGCGTGCATGTGGTCGCGCCGCTGACGCGCGGCCATAGCTGGGACCAGCACAAGGATTTCGCCGAGGCCATGGCGCGGCTGATGGAAGAGGAGGAGCCGGAGCGGTTCGTCGCCAATATGGCGAAGGCGAAGCGCAAGGGCCGCATCTTTGTCGACTATCTGCGCAACCAGCGCGGTGCGACGGCGATCTGTCCGTTCTCGACCCGCGCGCGCAAGGGCGCGCATGTCGCCTTGCCGGTATCGTGGACGGCGCTGGCGCGGTTGCCGAATGCGCATCCCGCCGCGGTCGGCGAGATGGCGAAGGTGTTGCGCGGCAAGGATCCGTGGCCGAACTATTTCAAGCTGCGGCAGAAGCTGCCGGTGCTCTGACCCGCGATCTACTCGACGACGATTTTCACCGGTTCGCCGGGCTTCAACGCCTGGCCCGGCTCGATGCCGTTGATGACGCGGAAGCGGTCGACCGGATTATGCAGCGCCATCCGGCGGGCCAGGCTCTCGATTGTGTCGCCGGCCTTGACCGTGAGTATCTTGATCCGCAGCGGCCGCGTCTGGCGGATTTCCTTCAGGCTCATGCGCCGGAAGGTGTGGATCGCTTCCTTGAAGCTGCGGTCGATCTCCGCCGTGGTGTTCTTGGCGGCGAAGATGAAGCGATAGACGTCGCTGCCGAAGCGCACGACATAAAGCCGGAATGCCCACGGATCGCCCTTGGCGGTGGCGGTCGCCGCCGGGAAACCGTTGATGGTCACGGCCTCGACGCTGCGCTGGTCGATGTTCTCGATCCAGCCGGAAGCGAGATAGCTGGTCAGCGACTGCTCGACCGGCACCTGCACCACGTCGAGCCGCATCGCCTGTGAGCCGCCGTCGTTGAGGCCGAGCACCGCCTGCGCGGTATTGTCGAGGGTGAAGCCCTGCGGCGCGGTGAAGGTGAAGCCGAGCCGTGCATGCAGGAAGCGGCGTCCGCGCACGAAGCCCTCGCTCGGGTCTTCGCCATAAACCATGCCGTCGAGGTCGGCGATGTATTCGGTGCGCTCGCGCGCTCCGGCGCCCGGCGCGGTGAACTGCCGCGCGTTGAGTTGCGCATTGCGCACGCGTTCCGGCGTCGAAGGATGCGACGAGATGAAATCGAGCGAGCGCGGATCGGAGGTCCCGAGCGGCTTGAGATTGGCGTTGCGTTCCATCGCCGTGAGGAAACGCGACGCGCCGAACGGATCGTAGCCGGCGCGCGCGGCGATGCCGACGCCGATGCCGTCCGCCTCGAATTCCTGCGCGCGCGAGAAGCTCGCCAAAGCGAGCTTGGACTTGGCGAGTGCCAGCGCGCCGAGATTGGGATCGCTGAGGACGTCGCTGACCACGGTGGAGACGATCGCCGCCTGCTTGGCCTGCTCCTCGCGGATCGCGGCGTGACGCGCGATCACGTGCGCCATTTCGTGCGACAGCACCGAGGCGACTTCCGACGTGTCGTTGGCGAGCGCCAGCAGCCCGCGCGTGACGTAGATCTGTCCGGTCGGCAGCGCGAAGGCGTTGACCGCCGGCGAATTGAGGATGGTGACGCGATATTTGAGGTCGGGCCGCTCGGACGCTGCCACCAGCCGGGCGACGGTGCGGTTCACCAGCGCCTCGAGCTTGGTGTCGTCGTATTCGCCGCCATAGGCCGCGAGGATGCGCGCGTGTTCCTTCTGGACGGCGGTGCTGGCTTCAGTCGCCTTCGGTGCCTGCGGCAGCGTCACCTGCCGCGAGGTGTCCGGGATCTGCGCGCACGACGCAAGCCACAGCGCCGCAAGCGCGCCCAAGACGCCAAGGGCGCGCCCTCTTGCGATCCGTTCTGTTCTCGTGCGTCGCATCCTGATCATTGCCGGGCCGCCGTCGTCGTGTCGGCGAGTTCGATCTGCTCCGGTGTGACGGCTTCGATCACCGGGCCGGAGCGCTGCTCGATGAAGCCGCGCACGCGAATACGGCGACCTTCGAGCGCGGTCAATGTCATGCCGGCGGCGGCAAACGGACGCTGGTTGCGCTTGAGCACGATGGCGGTGAAATCGCGGGTCCAGCGGCGGCCGAAATTTAGATAGATGACGCCGCGGCTTTCGCGCACCGAGAGCACGGTTCCCTCGACCATGGCGAAGCGCCCGCGCGCCCCGGTCACCGTGGCCGGCTGGTCGGCCTGCAGCGGCGCGAAGGCGGCCTCGGCCCACAGACCGCGCCGGGCCTGCCGGGCGTCGCGCTCGGCGGCGGTCAGCGCCGTATTGCAGTCCTGCGGGACTGGTTGCGCCGCGCGCCGGGCATAGCCGGCGGCGAGCATCGCTTCCTGCAGCGACGGTTTGCTATCGGCCGGATAACCGAAACCCACGCTGCGGCCGTAGCGGTCGGTGCTGGTGCCGGCAAAGATGACACGGCGCTCCGCGAGCAGGCCGTCGAGGGCCTGACGCGCGGCCTCCGCGCCGGCCTCGTCCGGCTCCGGGACCGCGATGCCGGCAAGACGGATTTCGCGGCCGTCGTCGAGCGCGATGGTCCTCCCGTCGCGCACGGCGGTGACCGTCGCGACCGGGGTCGCGGCGCGCGGACAGCCTGCTGTCTGTGCCGTGGCGGAGGTCGGCATCGCGAGATTCAAAAGTCCCCAAAGGCCCGCGCCGGCAATCGGCCCGAAACGGAGCCGGGCGGGCCGGCGGGCGCGGATCGAAACGGGCGAATGAGGCCGCATTGCGGTGTCGGGTCCAGGTCCGACCGCAATTTTACAGCGTTTTCCGCGAAAATGGGACCTTTCGCGGCTGGAAAACCGGCTGGATCGGGGGAAATGTCAGCCCGGCCGATACAGGTCCGCCCGCGTGGGCGGCAGGCCGGAGGGGCCGCGGGCCTTTTTCGAGGCCAGCGTCTGGAAAATGCCGACCGTCGACCGGTCGAAGGCGATGGCGCAGCCGGCAAAATAAGCGAGCCACATCCGCATCTTGACCGGACCGACCTCGCGGATCGCCGCGTCCTTGTTGGCGAGCAGCCGGTCGTGCCACAGCCGGCAGGTGCGGCCGTAATGCTCGCGCCAGCCCTCGACGTCGTGCACCTCGAAGCCGTGCCGCTCCAGGTTCGCCGCCGACATGCCGATGTGATCGAGTTCGCCGCCGGGGAAAATGTAGCGCACCAGCGCCGCGAATTCCGGCCGGTGCTTGCGGAACTCCTTGTCGGTGCGCTTGGCCGGGCGGGCGATGGCGTGGTGCAGATAAAGCCCGCGCGGCCGCAGCAGCCGGTTGATGGTCGCGAAATAGGCCGGATGGTTGTCGATGCCGACATGCTCGAACATGCCGATCGAAGCGATCTTGTCGAACGTGCCCGCGGCCTCATCACCGAGCGCGTGGTAGTTTTTCAGTTCGACGGTAATGCGCTCGCTCAGGCCGCGCGATGCGATGCGCTGTTTCGCCAGCGCGAGTTGTTCCTCCGACAACGTCACGCCGTGCGCGATGACGCCGTAGTGCTCGGCCGCGTGACACACCAGCGCGCCCCAGCCGCAGCCGATGTCGAGGAAACGTTCGCCCGGTTGCAGCCGCAGCTTGCGGCAGATCATGTCGAGCTTGTCGCGCTGCGCGGTGTCGAGGTCATTCGACCAGTCGGTGAAGTAGGCGCAGGAGTAGAGCATCTGCGTGTCGAGGAACAACGTGTAGAACGTGTTCGACACGTCGTAGTGATAAGAGATGTTCTCCTTGTTCTCGCCCTCGCTGTTGTCGCTCGTGCCGCGCACCGCGGTGTTCTCCAGCGGCCACGGTCCGCCGCGCGACACCGGAAGAAATTTCAGGAGCGTCGAGACGACGAGCCATTTGTCGAGGCTTTTCATCAGGTCGCGCGTGCGCACCTTCGGCCGCTGTGCCACCAGGTCGAAGATCGTGCCGTTGCGGATGTCGATGCGCGCCGACGCCCACAGATTGGCGAAGGTGTCGATCTTCGGCTTGCGCAGCAGCGCCGCGACCGCGCCTTCGTCGGCGATGCTGACCGCGAGCGCATCCGTCGGCAGATCGGCCGGCACCGTCGAGCCGTCCCACAGCACGAAGCCCGGCGCGAAGCCGGTGCGCTCGCGCAGATGCGTCAGGAAGCGGCGAAAACTGTCGAGGCGGGCGGTGCTGGTCATCGGCGGAGGTAGAGCACGACGGAGCGGAATTGTCAGTCCTAAATCCCCGCCTTAATCCTCGAAAATCGCCACCGCGCGGGTCCATCCGGCGGAAGCCGCTTTCACCTTCACCGGGAAGCACGACACCATGAAGCCGTCCGGCGGCAAGGCTTCGAGGTTATGCAGCTTTTCCAGGTGACAGTAACCGATGTCGCGACCGGCTTTGTGACCCTCCCAGATGATCTTGGGATCGCGGTCCACCGCGTAGCGTTGCGCGGTGTAGGAGAACGGCGCATCCCAGCTCCAGCCGTCAATGCCGGTGACGCGCACGCCGCGCTCGGTGAGATAGAGCGTCGCGTCGCGGCCCATGCCGCAACCGGAATCGACGTAATCGGCTTCGCCGTAGCGCGTACCGGCGGCGGTATTCACCAGCACGATCTCCAAAGGCTTCAGCGTGTGGCCGATGCGCTTGAGTTCGTCCTCCACATCGTGCGCGGTGGCGACATAGCCGGCGGGGAAATGCCGGAAGTCGAGTTTCACGCCGGGCTGGAAGCACCAGTCGAGCGGCACCTGATCGATGGTCATGGCCGGCTTCGGTCCGCCCAGCGCATGATCCATGGTCGGATGGAAGTGATAGGGCGCATCGAGATGCGTGCCGTTGTGGGTGGTGATCTCGACTTTCTCCAATGCCCAGCCGGCGCTGTCGGGCAGGTCCGATGCTTCGAGGCCGGGGAAAAACGAGCGGATGCGATCGATGGTCTGATCGTGGCGCAGATATTGAATCTTCGGCAGCGCGAGCGGCGGATCGCTGGCGACGTCGCTTTCCAGCGGGATGGAGATATCGACGATGCGGCGGGTCATGTGCTGCGTCCTCTCGCGTTCGGGTTTCCTTGACGGGACCTCCGCAGCTTGCTTACCATTTTTCGCGAGATCACCGGGAGATTTGCAATGGTCGTGAAATGGGCGGGTGCCGCGGCGGCGCTGCTGATGACGTCAACTCTGACGTCAACTTTGACTTCGACGCTGGCTGTGGCGCAGTCCTATCCGTCGCACAATGTGGAAGTGATCATTCCGTTCGCGGCCGGGGGCGGCGTCGATGTGATCGGCCGCGCGGTTGCGGCATCCTTGCAGGAACAGCTCGGCAAGAGCTTCACGGTGATCAACCGCGACGGCGCCGGCGGCACGCTCGGTTTCGGCCAGCTCGCGGCGGCGCAACCGGACGGCCATACGCTCGGCTTCGGCCCCTCGACGCCGATCGCCAACGCGCCCTATCTGGTGAAGGGTGTGCGCTATAATGTCGAGTCCTTCGACTATGTGTGCCAGGTGTTCGAGAACGTGTTCTCGATCGCGGTGCCGGCGCAGTCGCCCTACAAGACGGCGAAGGAACTGTTCGCCGCCGCCGGCGACAAGGGCCTGACGTTCGGACATGCCGGACTCGGCTCGATCCCGCATCTCTCGGTGGAGAATCTCGCCGAGGCGCTGCATGTGAAGGTGACGCATCTGCCGTTCCGCGGCGACGCCGCGATGATGCCGGTGCTGATGAAGGGCGATCTCGATTTCGGCGCGCCGGCGCTGTCGTCGATCCGCGGCAACGACAAGATCCGTCCGTTGCTGGTGTTCGCCGACAAGCGCCAGCCGGCGTTTCCCGATGTGCCGACGGCGGGCGAACTCGGTGTGAAGACCTCGGTGCCGCCGGGCCAGAACGGACTCTATGCCCCGAAGGGTCTGCCGGCCGAGGTGAAGGCGACGCTGGAAAAGGCATGCGCCACTGCGGTGAAATCGGAAGCGGTGCTCAAGGTGATCGGCAACACCGGCCAGAGCATCGCTTATCTCTCCGGCCAGCAATTCCACGACCAGACCGCGGCGGACTACAAGTTCAAGGGCGAGCTGATCAAGCGGCTCGGGCTGGGACAGTAGGGTCGCGCTGCTCGTTTGCAAACTATCCGCAGGATTGGAGAGACACTCTCTCCACGTCATGCCCGCATGCGTTGCGGGCATCCACGTCTTGCTTTGCCACTCGGAAGAAAGACGTGGATGGCCGGGACAAGCCCGGCCATGACGAGTGGATAGAGTTGCGCATCTCGCTGAGAGCCTCATGGTGAGGAGCATCGCGTCAGCGATGCGTCTCGAACCAGGAGGCGGGGATAGGGGCCGCCTCGTCCTTCGAGACGCGCCTGCGGCGCTCCTCAGGATGAGGCGGA
>JAHBZF010000128.1 GCA_019635575.1 Pseudolabrys sp.
ATTCTCGTTGAGTCCCTTATTCTGACGACGGCCGGCGATCGAGTTCGGGCCGATCGAGCGCGCATTGTCGAGATAGAGCAGCATCGCCGGATGCGTCTCGACCGCGAGCAGCATGTCGGAGAACTTGCCGAGCACATGGGCGCGGATCGCCTCGCGCTCGAACGCGCCGGCAAGCGGCCGCACCTGCCCTTTGTCCACCGACACGCAGAAATGATTCGACCAGAACCAGGTCAGCCGGTCGATCAGACCGATCTCGGCCGACAGTGCACTGTCAAACCGCGTTTTCGCCTCTTCGAGAAAAATCTGCTGCGGGATGCCGGGACCGAGCTTGCGTTTGCGCTGCTCGTCATCGGCCTGCATGGCCTGATCGGCCTGCGCCTCGATGCCTTTGCCATCAGCCATCGCCGTCCCATCGGCTTTGGCCTTGGCTTGCGCGGCGCGCTCCTGATTGCGCTCCTCGCGCTGGGCAAGACGCTGTGCCTTGCGCTCCTGCCGGAAATCGAATGCGGCGCGCGCCGCCTCGCCGCCGCTCAACAGGTCGTCGTCGGCAATGCGGCCGGCGCCGGGCCGATCGAGTTCCGCCAATACCGCGCCGCGCGGATCGGCCGCGACCGCGGCGAGCGACCCGGCACGCGGTCCGAAGCCGAACCGGTGCAGCGCCAACGCCGCCAGCGATTTGGAATCCAGACGGGTGGTCTTCGGGTCGGGGGCCATGAGCGTCTCGCGTGATCGCACGGCGCGTCTGCACGATTGCTGGCGTGCCGTGTTCCATCACCGGGTGCCACCCCCACGCGACCATCTCATCCGGTAACTCCGCCAATATTGCGATCCGGACCTGAACCGCGCGTGACTACGCCGGTCAGGCAGCATGGTTACCGAAAAGTAACGGCACCGGCCGCAGGCTCGGCCAGTGATTCCCGCCGGCACTCTCAGCGTTCGCCCCGGTTCCGTCGCCTCGCCGCCTGCGAGCGACCCCGACGTGCTGCGCGCGTTGTTCTGGCTCGGCTTATTCTTCCTCGCTGCGGCGGCCATCGCCTATGGCGCGACGGTGCAGGACGGCATCGCGATCCCGCGCGATGGGGCCGGGCTGGTGGTCGGCCGCGATTTCCTCAACATCTGGATGTACGGCCGCGCCGCGGCGCTACCCGATCCCGGCTACTGGTACGACATCGCCTCCTATCAGAACGCGCTGACTGCGCTGCTCGGTTCCGGCTATCCGGGACAAAGCTGGTCCGCGCCGCCAAGCCTGATGCTGTTCACCGCGCCGTTCGGACAGATGCCGTATCTCGCCGCGCTCGCCTGCTGGACATTGCTGGGCGTCACGCTGTTCACCGGCGTGCTGTATCGCGCCCGATTCAATACGACGAGTCTCGTCGCGCTGCTGGCATCGCCAGCCGCCGTGTTCTGCGCGATCTCGGGGCAGAGCGCGCTGATGATCGCGGCGATGCTGATCGTCATCCTGCAGCAGCTTGACCGCCGGCCGGTCCTCGCTGGCGTGCTGATCGGCTGCCTGACGCTAAAGCCGCAACTCGTCGTGTTATTTCCGGTAATGCTCGCCGCCAGCGGCCGCTGGCGCGTGTTCATCGCCGCCGCCGTTACGGCACTCGCGATCGCCGGCGTCACCGCTGCGCTGTTCGGCACGCAGGTCTGGGTCGACTTCATCGAACGCGGCCTGCCGACTCAATGGGTCGTGCTGCAGGCCGCGGATCACGTCGCTGCGCCGTTCTATCCGTCACTCTATGTCAATCTGCGCGGGTTCGGCCTTGCCGCGCCGGTCGCGTTGACGGTTCAGGCGATGGCGGGTCTCGCCGCCGCCATGCTGGTGTGGCGCGTGTTCCGCGCGCATCGCGACGCCGATCCGCGCATCCTCGCCGCGCTGTTCCTCGCGGCGTCCGCCACCGCGATGCCGTCGCTGGCATCGTCCGACACGCTCGCTTTGACCGTGGCCGCCCTTGCGCTGCTGCGGGGCGGACTGCTCGACCCCTCGGGCCGGCTGCTGGTGCAACTGCTCTACTGGCTGCCGCTGCTCCAACTCGGCCTTGGCCAGATCCATGTCCCCGGCCCCGGTCTCGTCGCCCCGGCGTTCGCACTCTATCTCGCCGTCCGGCTCCGGCCGCAGGGCAGCCCCGCGTTGCAGCCGGTGTAAATCGCTCCATCCGCCATGCTGCGGACACGAAGCGCCTTTACGAATCCGCCATACTCTTTGACAGCACGGCCTGACCGCAAGCGGATGAACCGCCGGCGGGCGGGCGCGTGCCTTTACGTGCCGAGCCCTCTGCTATGCTTTTCCGCCGCTTTGAAACCTCGCTGCATCCGACCGGCGCGTCGCAACCCGACACCCCGCCGGCCGATCTTGTCGCGTTCTACTGGCACTTCGCCCGGCAGGCGAAGGGGCTGTTCATCGCGCTGTTCGTCGCCGGCCTCGTGGTCGCGCTGCTGGATTCCACAATCCCCGCCTTCATCGGCCGTATCGTCACGCTGGTAACGCAGAACACGCCGCAGCAGCTCGTCGCCGAGCACTGGCATCTGCTCGCCGGCATGGCCGCGATCGTGTTGCTGGTCCGCCCGCTCGCCATCGCCGCGCAGAACCTCGTCGCCAATCAGGCGATCTCCGCCAACGTCGCCAACATGATCCGCTGGCAGAACCACTGGCATGTGGCGCGGCAGTCGTGGGCGTTCTTCCAGAACGATTTTGCCGGCCGCATCGCCAACAAGGTGATGCAGACGGGCCCCGCCGTGCGCGAGAGCCTCGTCGCGCTGATCACCGGTGTCTGGTACATCCTCGTCTACGGATCGAGCGCGATCTTCCTGCTGGCATCGGCCGACTGGCGGCTCGCGCTGCCGATCTATGTCTGGTTCGGCGCGTATCTCGTCTTGCTGCGCATCCTCGTGCCGCGCATGCGCGACCGTTCCAAGGACGTGTCGGAGGCGCGCTCGGTGCTCACCGGCCGCATCGTCGACACCTATACCAACATTCTCACCGTCAAGCTGTTCGCCCGCGCGCGGCAGGAAGACGCCTATGTGCGCGAAGCCTTCGACGAGCACACCGGCCTGTTTCATGCCTCGCTGCGGCTCAACACGCTGTTCTCGTTTCTGCTGTCGCTGCTCAACGCCATGCTGGTCACGTCAACCGGTGCGCTGGCGATCTGGCTGTGGATGCAGGGCAAGGTCGAGGTCGGCACCGTGGCGATGGCGCTGCCGTTGTCGTGGCAGATCATCTCCATCGCCGGCTGGGTGGCCATGCGCGTCACCGAAATCTTCGAGAACATCGGCGTGGTGCAGGAGGGCATGGTGTCGATCGCGCGGCCGATCGCGCTTGCCGACAAGCCCGGCGCTGCCGACCTCGTGGTCAACGACGGCCGCATCCGTTTCGACGATATCCGCTTCGGCTACGGCCGCGAGAACGGACTGATCGATGGGCTGACGCTCGACATCGCGCCGGGCGAAAAGGTCGGGCTGGTCGGCCGCTCCGGCGCCGGCAAATCGACCCTGGTCAATCTGCTGCTGCGCTTCTTCGAACTGGAGGACGGCCGCATCCTGATCGACCATCAGGACATCGCCGGTGTCACGCAGGAGAGCCTGCGCTCGCAGATCTCCGTCGTCACGCAGGACACGTCGCTGCTGCACCGCTCGATCCGCGACAACATCCGCTACGGCCGCCCCGGCGCCAGCGACGCGGAGATCGAGCGCGCGGCGAAGCTCGCGCATGCGCACGAATTCATCCTCGGGCTGGAGGACTGGAAGCACCGCCACGGCTACGACGCGCAGGTCGGCGAGCGCGGCGTGAAGCTCTCGGGCGGCCAGCGTCAGCGCGTCGCCATCGCCCGCGTGATCCTGAAGAACGCGCCGATCCTGGTGCTCGATGAAGCCACCTCGGCGCTCGACAGCGAGGTGGAGGCGGCGATCCAGGCCAGCCTCGGCACGCTGATGCAGGGCAAGACGGTGATCGCCATCGCCCACCGCCTCTCGACCATCGCGCAGATGGACCGGCTGGTGGTGCTCGACCGCGGCCGCATCGTCGAACAGGGCACCCACGCCGAACTGCTGCAGGCCGGCGGCCACTACGCGGCACTGTGGCGGCGGCAGTCCGGCGGCTTCATCGACGTCGCCGAACAGCAGGCGGCGGAGTGAGCATATACTCCGTTCGCCCCCGCGAAAGCGGGGGGCCACCCTTCTGGTGAATTAGAGGCTAAGCGTGGGTCCCCGCGATAGGCGAGCGGGAGCGACGCCGTCCTTTGGACGGCTATGCGCGGGGACGAACGGCGAGAGAGCCGGGATAAATCTTCTTTTCCGAAACGGCTGCACAGCCGAAACATTCTCCCGCCGCTCGCGGCCGGAGGAGATTCATGCAATCGGAGTGAAATATTCCCGAAACGGTTGCGCCATTGGCACAGATGCTCCAGATGAAGGCGCCAAATCACTAGGGCCGACCGTTTTGTTCTCTGAAAACATCGTTCTGATCGCCGGCTTCGCCATCGGCCTCGTCTATGGCGCGGTCGGCCTCGTCAGCGGCTTTTGTCTGCTGACCAGCCTGCGCCAGTGGCTCAACGAGAACAGCGGCGTGCGCATCCGCAGCTACGCGCTGGCGATGGCGACGGCAATGATCGGCGCGCAGGCGCTGGCCGCCGCCGGCTTGGTCGATCTTGGCCAGTCGATCTACCTGCAGGCGGCATTCTCGGTACCGCTGATGTTCGCCGGCGGGCTCGTGTTCGGCTACGGCATGGTGCTGGCGAACGGCTGCGGTTCGCGCGCCAGCGTGCTGCTCGGCAAGGGCAATCTCCGCTCGTTCGTCGTCGTCGTCACGCTCGGCATCACCGCGCAGATGACGCTACGCGGACTGATCGGCCCGCTGCGGGCCGCCGCCGCGCAGGCCAGCACTGTGACCCCGCCGGTCAATTCGCTGCCTGGCCTCATGGGCCTTGCGCTCGACGCCACCACGGCGCGCATCGTCGCCACCGCGCTGGTCGCCGGCGCGCTGATCGTGTTCGCCTTCGCGCATGAACCGCTGCGCCGCGCGACCGTGCAATGGATCTCCGGCATCGCCATCGGCCTGCTGATCGTCGCCGGCTGGTACACAACCGGCCATCTCAGTGGCGAATCCTTCGATCCGGTGCCGGTGACGTCGCTCACCTTCATCGCGCCGATCGCCGACAGCGTGCAGTACATCATGCTGTCCACCGGCATGGCGCTGAACTTCGGCATCGTCACCGTGTTCGGCGTGCTGCTCGGCTCGTTCCTCACCGCGCTCAGCACCGGACGGTTCGAACTGGAAGCCTATCGCTCGCCGCGTCACATGCTGCGCTCCATGAGCGGCGCGGCGATGATGGGCGTCGGCGGCGCCTGCGCGCTCGGCTGCTCGATCGGTCAGGGCCTCACCGGCCTGTCCACGCTGGCGTTTGCCTCGATGATCGCGCTCGGCGGCATCGTACTCGGCATCACCGCCGGCCTGCGCGGCCCGCTCAAGGCCCCGCCGATCGCGTAACTACTGCGCGCTGATGCCGGCGCGCCGCGCGACATCGGTCCAGCGCGCGACCTCCGCCTTGAAGAACGCATCGAACGCTTCGGGACTGCTTGACGTCGGCTCGACGCCGACCGCAGCGATGCGCTGACGCGTGTCCGGCTGCTGCATCGCCTCAATGATCGCCTTGTTCAGGGTGGCGATGATTTCCTTCGGCGTGCCGGCGCGCACCAGAACACCCTGCCAGGCTTGCACGTCGAGGTCGCCGCCCAGACTCATTTCGCCGATCGCCGGAATATCCGGCAGCACCGCCTCGCGCTTGCGGCTCATTGCCGCGAGCGCACGCAATTTCCCTTGTCCGACAAGCTCGCGCAGCGTGGTGGTCGGCGTATCGAACAGCAGTTGCACCTGTTCCGCCACCAGCGCCTGCATCGCCGGCGCCGCGCCACGAAACGGCACATGGATCAGCTTGATCCCGGTCTGTCGCGCGAACAACTCCGCCGCCATGTGACCGGCCGAACCCGCGCCGGCCGAGGCGAAGGTGATGGTGTCGGGCGCGGCCTTCGCCGCCGCGATCACATCGGCGACGCTCATGAAGCGCGAATGACCGGTGGTAACGATGAACAGCGGCACGGTCGCGATCTGCGACACCGCGGTGAGGTCGCGCGTCGGATCGTAGGGCAACTTCGCCAGCGCCGGCGCGACGGCAGCGGAGAACGTGCCGATCAGCATCGTGTAGCCGTCGGCCGGCGCGGCCATGGTCGCATTGCCGGCGATGCTGCCGCTGCCGCCCGGCTTGTTCTCGATCACCACCTGCTGGCCGAGGATCGGCCCCATGCTGCTGGCGAGCACGCGCACCACGGAATCGACCGTGCCGCCGGCGGCGAAGCCGGCCAGCATCCGCAGCGGCCGATCCGGAAACGCGGCGTGCGCATGGCGTGGAAACGTCATGGCGCCACCGGCCGCGGCGGCCGAGACGATCAAACTGCGGCGCGATATCAGATGCGAGAACACGGGGATCACCTCCGGCGCGCGATTGCGGTGTCGGAAGTCCACCATCGGCATTCCCGGCGGTCAATCGCGACCCGCGCGGAGCGTCCCTGCAATTCTGCCACACGGTCAGGCACAGCCACTTGTTGCGGCCGAGCCGCCATGCACAATCGCCATCACGATCAACCCGGACCATCGACATGCTCTTGGACTTGCGCTTGGGCTTGCATCTACATCAGCAGCTCGCCGTCATCACCGCCCTCGTCTGGAGCGCCGTCACCCTCACCGTCCCGGCATCGGCCGAGGTATTGCGCGTCGCGCACGATCAACGGTTTCCGCCATTCGCGCAGGCGGAGAACGGCCGGTCCACCGGCCTCGCGGTCGATCTGCTGCGCGCCGCCGCGAAACACGCCGGCCTCGATATCAGCTTCGTGCCGGTGCCGTTTCAGGAAATCCAGACGACTTTGACCGATGGCCGCGCCGACGCCATTTTCCCGCTCGCCATCACGCCGGAGCGGCGGCAGACGCTGGATTTCAGCACGCCGCTGCTGCCGACCGGCGGCGCGCTGTTCGTGCGCGCGCCGGAGAAGACGCCCGCCTCGCTCGCGGCGATCGCCGGCAAGACGGTGACGACGCCGCGTACCGGACCGCTCGCCGCCTATCTGCAAAAGAATGCGCCCGACGCGAAACTGATCGTCACCGCCAACTACGACGAGAGCCTCGCGCAACTCGTCTCCGGCCAGGCCGATGTGGCGGCGCTGAATTTCCAGACCGGCGCGCAACTCGCGGCGCGGCTGCATCCCGGCAAGATCACGCCGCCGGACAGATTGTTCTGGGAATTGCCGTTCGCCATCGCCATGCCGAAGGGCAAATCCGCCGATGCGCTGCGCAAGCTCGATGCCGGCATCGCCGCGATCCGCGCCGACGGCACCTTCGAGCGCATCAACGCCGAATTCCTGAAGCGCTGAGCGCAGCGCCGCCTCACCTGATCGATCACGATGCCGCCGCCGTTCAAAGTCGAATTGTTGCCGCACGATCCGCATTGGGCGGCACAGGCCGACGCCGAAAGCGGCGCGCTTGCTACGGCGCTCGGCCGCTGCCTCGTCAAGGTCGAGCACGTCGGCTCCACGGCGATTCCCGGCATCCGCGCCAAACCGGTGATCGATCTGATGCCGGTGGTGACGGATCTGGCGGTGCTGGATCAACGCCGGCGCGACATCGAAGCGCTGGGCTATGAATGGTGGGGCGAGTTCGGCCTTCCCGGCCGGCGCTATTGCACCAAATCCGCGCCCGATACGGGACGCCGGCTGGTGCAACTGCATGCCTATGCGCAGGGCTCGCCGGAGATCACACGGCACCTCGCGTTCCGCGACTATCTGCGCCGGCATCCCGAGATCGCCCGCGCCTACGAAAGCGAAAAGCTGTGCTGTCAGGCGTTGCATCCCGACAATTCGCACGACTACAGCGACTGCAAAGGCTCGTGGATCGCGCGCATCGAAGCGGACGCCCTCGCCGCGATGTCGAGCCGATAAGCAGTTAGCGCGCGGATTCGCTGCCGCAATCTTGCCCGGTTGCGGGCGTCCCGTTGCCGGCATGATCGCGAAATTCGTGATCCGCACACTGATCTGGATCGGCTGCATCGCGGTGCTGCTGTTCGTATCCGCCGGAACATGGCGCTGGCCGGCGGCGTGGATATTGCTGGCGCTGATGCTGATATTCAGCTTCGGCTTCGGCGCGATCCTGCTGAAACACGATCCCGGCCTGCTCGATGAGCGGATGAAATCGATCATCCAGCCGGACCAGAAGCGCTGGGACAAAATCCTGCTGCTGATCGCCTTTCCGCTGCTGGTCGTCTGGATCATCGTGATCGCGCTCGATGCCGCGCGCTATCACCTCTCCGACGTGCCGGTGGCACTCCAGGTGATCGGCGCGCTCTGCATCACCGTCGCCAACGGCGTCGGCTTCCTGGTCATGGTCCAGAACTCGTTCGCCGCGCCGGTGGTGAAGATCCAGAGGGACCGCGGTCAGCGCGCGGTGGACTCTGGCCTTTACGCCCATGTACGCCATCCGATGTATGCCGGCGCGCTGCTATTCTTCATCGGCCTGCCGCTGCTGCTCGGCTCCTGGTACGGGCTGTGGTTCTTCCCGGTGTTCGCCGTGCTGTTCTCGATCCGCGCCGTGCTGGAAGAGCGCACGCTGATCCGCGAGCTCGACGGCTACGCGGACTACGCCGCACGCGTGCGCTATCGCCTCATTCCCGGCGTCTGGTGATGGGGACTATTGAGCCGGCGAAACGGTGATGCGCCGGTTCTCGCGCTTCGACATGGTCTGCCCCATCAGGCTGACGCGCGTGGTCGAGGTCTCGTCGATGGCGCGGGTCATGCCGTTTTCCACATCGATCAGCGTCGTGCTGTCGATGGAGAAATCGGTCTTCTTCAACAGCTCCTGCATCTGCGGCGAGCGGAATTCGGGGCTCGCGGCATTGCCGAGCTGGTCGATGAACGATTGCAAGAAGTCGCGCAACCCTTGCGGGTCCATGGCGCGCACCTGCGCATAGCGCACCTTTCGGTCGCCGTCGTTCCAGGAGACCATTCGTGTGGTCAGGGTGGTCTTGATGGTGCCGTTGCCGACCGGGGCCTTGGTCTGTTCGACGGTTTCGCGCGAGTCGCCGGGCTTCAGGCCGGTGTTCTGGCCCATGGCGAGTTGCGGCATGTTCTCCAGATAAGCGGTGGTGGCGGCAACGCCATCGGCGAGAAACATGCTCTCCATCATCTGCCGCATCACCTGCGCCACCTGCGGCTTCTCCTTGAACCCATCGGCGATGCCGTCGATCACCTTGCGCATGGTGCCGCGCACCTCGTCGAGATTGTCGATCGACACCGGCTTGCCGCCGGCGTCGGTCGAGGCGCGTACGACGATGCCACGCATCGCCTCGAACGCCGGCGCGACGATCTTGAGGCCCGGCGCATTGCCGTCCACCTCCAGCGCGCGGTTGACATAGGAAATGCGATAGCCTGTCGCGGTCTTTTCCTCGATGGTGAGTTCGTAGCGCGACAGGGTCTTGTTCTGCCGCGCGCCGTCCGGCCGCTGCTCGTCGCTCGCCGATTGCGCGGTGACGATCCAGCGGCTGCCGACCGGCGGATTGTACGGCGCCTCGGTCCAGGGTTGAGACCGGGCTGCGGTCACGAGCGACAGAGCCAGCGCACCCGCAACGGCGAGCCGTGTTCCAAGCCCGCGCGAACCGATCGCCACCATGATGCTCTCCCGCGCCGTCGGCGGACGGCGTTCCTCTCCGTTGGACGCGCCCGCGCCGGGAACGGTTCAACAAACGGACTGAACCGCCCTTTTCTCGCCGCGGGACTCGCCCCATATTCCACCTTCCATGGCGAAAAATCCCGATAAATCAGGCTCGAAATCGGGCCGGCATCCCGCCCGGCATTCCAAGGACCCGGCCAGGCCGACCCGCGCCAAGGCGTCCCGGCCGGAGATGGGCCCGCTCGACCCGGCGCTGGCCGATATCCTCAATCCGGCGCTGGCCAAGGGAACCGCCGGCGTCGGCGCGCAGACCGGCGACAGTGGCCTCCAGCCGCCGCCAGACAACTCGTTCGATCGCCGCCGCGACTTCTCCGCCGCGCACATCGCGCGCAAATCGACGCCGAAAGGGTTCGAGGAAGCGCCGCAGGCGGAGTTCAAGACGGACACGCCGGCGATCAACCGCAAACTCGCCGAGGTGCTCGGCTATCGTATGCCCGAGGCCGAAGAGGCCGACGCGGCGGAAGAGCGCGACCTGATCCCCTCCGGCGTCACCGCCACGGCGGAATCGCTGGACAAGCTGTTGCGCGAAGGCCGGCCGGAAATCGGCGGCCAGGTGTGGACGCCGCACCGACCGCCCCGCCCGGAGAAATCCGAAGGCGGCAAGCCGCTCGTCATCAAATCGGCATTCGAGCCGAAGGGCGACCAGCCGCAGGCGATCCAGGATCTCGTCGAAGGCGTGAAGCGCAACGACCGCACGCAGGTGTTGTTGGGCGTGACGGGATCCGGCAAGACCTTCACCATGGCCAAGGTGATCGAGCAGACGCAGCGCCCGGCGCTGGTCCTCGCGCCCAACAAGACGCTGGCGGCGCAACTCTACGGCGAGTTCAAGAGCTTCTTCCCCGACAACGCGGTGGAATATTTCGTCTCGTACTACGACTACTACCAGCCGGAAGCCTACGTCCCGCGCACCGACACCTATATCGAGAAGGAATCCT
>JAHBZF010000129.1 GCA_019635575.1 Pseudolabrys sp.
GCACGCTCGATCCGGCCGACCTCATGGAGCTTGCGGACCACGCGACCATCCCGGTCATCAACGGGCTGACCCGGACGTCGCATCCCTGCCAGGTGATGGCCGACGTGATGACCTTCGAGGAGCATCGCGGGCCGATCCGCGGCAAGCGGGTGGCGTGGACGGGCGACGCCAACAATGTGCTGGCGTCATGGATGCACGCGGCCGAGCGCTTCGAATTCGAGCTGCGGGTGGCGACGCCGCGCGAGCTCGCGCCGAAAAAGTCGCTGATCGATTGGTGCGCGGCGTCCGGCGCCGCGATCCGGCTCGGGCACGATCCGGAAGCCGCCGTCGCAGGCGCCGACTGCGTGGTGACCGACACCTGGGTGTCGATGGGCGACAAGAACGGCGCCAAGCGCCACAACCTGCTGAAGCCCTACCAGGTGAATGCGCGGCTGATGGCGAAGGCCGCGCCCGACGCGATCTTCATGCACTGCCTGCCGGCGCATCGCGGACAGGAGGTCACCGACGAGGTGATCGACGGGCCGCAGTCGGTGGTGTTCGACGAGGCGGAAAACCGGCTGCATGCGCAGAAGGGCATCCTCGGCTGGTGCCTGCACGCCAACGGCCTTTAGGGGTTTCGCCTTCGGACGGACGGGCTTGCCAAGGCTTCCGCCGGCGGCGGGAGCGGGCTCGCATTCCGGACCTCGCAATTAGCACTTGCCGCTCTACATAAGGGGCCATGAAAGTCTCCCCGCCCATGACCTCCTCCAAGACTCCCGCAACCCCCGCTATCCCGACCCGCGCTCCGGCGCAGCAGTCCGTCGATGACATCGTGCTGCCGTTCGAGGTGTCGGCGCTCGACGTGCGCGGCCGGATCGTCCGGCTCGGCCCGGCGGTCGATGCCATTCTGGAAAAGCACGATTATCCGCTGCCGGTGGCCAAGCTGACGGCGGAAGCCATCGTGCTTGCCGTCATGCTCGGCTCGGCTTTGAAATTCGACGGCCGCTTCATCCTGCAGACCCGCTCCGACGGGCCGGTCAGCATGCTGGTGGTCGATTACACCACGCCGGGCCATGTCCGCGCCTGCGCACGGTTCGATCGCGCGCGCGTCGAGCAGGCGATCAAGGACGGCAAGACCAGCCCCGGCGACCTGATGGGCGAGGGGCATCTGGCGATGACCGTTGATCAGGGTGCCAACACCAACCGCTATCAGGGTCTGGTGCAGCTCACCGGCACCGGCCTCGAAGCGGCGGCGCATGAATACTTCCTGCGCTCCGAGCAGATCCCGACGCGCGTCCGTCTCGCGGTCGCCGAGGAATTGCGCGCGGGCGAGGGCGGCGCAACCCATCGCTGGCGTGCCGGCGGCATCATGCTGCAATTCCTGCCCAAGGCATCGGAGCGCGCGCATCAGGATCTCGATCCGGGCGATCTGCCGGAAGGCGCGACCGCGCATGTCGCCGCCGAGGACGAAGCCTGGGTCGAAGGCCGCGCGCTGGTCGATACGGTCGAGGATCTCGAATTGATCGATCCCGATCTGTCGAGCGAGCGGCTGGCGTTCCGGTTGTTCAACGAGCGCGGCGTGCGGGTGTTCGAGCAGCAGGCGGTCGATGCGCAATGCTCGTGCTCGCGCGACGCGGTCGAGGCGATGCTCAAGAGCTTCTCGCAGGACGACCGCGACCACATGGTCGAGGATGGGCGGATCAAGGTGACCTGCGAATTTTGCAGCACCGACTATCTGTTCCAGCCGGCCGAAGTCGGCGCCAATGTCGGAGCCAATGCCGGGTGATCACGCGCGCCGCCATCGTCGCATCGCTGACGCTGGCGGCGATCGCACCGGCGGTTGCGCAAAGCTGCCCGGAGCCGCTCGCCTCGGCGCGCCGCCTCGCGCTGGTGACGGCGCCGGGTATGGACACGTCACAGGCGACGTTGCGGCTCTATGAGCGTTCGACGCCGGGCGCGCCGTGGCGCGCCATCGCCCCGGCGGAGCCCGCGCTGATCGGCAAGACCGGCATGGCCTGGTCGCTGTTTTTCCGCACGCTGGCGCGGCGCGGCGAACCGGTGAAAACCGAAGGCGACAAGCGCGCGCCGGCCGGTTTTTACCGCATCGGCGGCGCGTTCGGTTTCGGCGCCGATCCGCGCCCCGGCTATACCCGTATCGCCGAAGGCATGACCTGCGTCGACGATCCGGCGTCCGCGCACTACAACCGCATCACCACGCGCCGCGTGGTCGGCAACGCCATCAGCGGCGAGAATATGTGGCGCGTGCCGGAATATCGCCGCGGCCTGTTCGTCGATTATCCGACCGATCGCGGCGCCCGCGCCGGCTCCTGCATCTTCATCCACCTGCGCGTACCGGGAAAAGCCGGAACCGGCGGTTGCGTCGCGCTGCCGGAGGCCCGGCTCACGGCCTTGCAGGATTTCGCCGCGCCGGGCGCGGTGCTGGGCATCATGCCACAGCAGGCGCTGTCGCGGCTCGCCGCGTGCTTGCCGGCTAATTGAGCGATCGCTTCGTCAGATTGCTGTCGAGCGAGAACGCCGGGATCTCGATATCGAACGGCTCGCCCGCGTCGGTGATCATGCCGTAGCTCCCGGCCATGAACCCGGACGGCGTCGTCAGCGGCACGCCGCTGGTATATTCATACGACTTGCCGGGCCTCAGCACCGGTTCCTCGCCGACCACGCCGGCGCCCCGCACCTCCTGCAACTTGCCGTTGGCATCGGTGATGCGCCAGTGCCGGGTCTTGAGTTGCACGGTCTCGTCGCCGCGATTGGCGATATCGATCGTATACGCCCAGAAGAAATAACTTTCGTCCGGCGACGATCGGTCCGCAAGGAAGCGGGGGGTGACGGTGACCTCGATATTGCGGGTGACGGCGCGGTACATGATAGTGCTCTGTGCCCGATGTATCACCGAATCCGTCGATGAAGGAAGCCCGGATCACAGCGCCCCACCTGGTGGCGGAGCGCGACCTGCGGCTCGATCTGTTCCGTGGTATCGCGTTGTGGCTGATCTTTCTCGATCATATCCCCTCCAACGTCGTTAACTGGGTCACGCTGCGCAATTACGGCTTCAGCGACGCGACCGAGATTTTCGTCTTCATCTCCGGTTATACGGCGGCGTTCGTCTATGGCCGGGCGATGCGCGAGCGCGGCTTCGTGGTGGCGACGGCGCGGGTGCTCAAACGCACCTGGCAGATCTATGTCGCGCACATCTTCCTGTTCGCGATCTATCTCGCCGAAATTTCCTATGTCGCGCAGAGCTTCGACAACCCGCTCTACGGCGAAGAAATGGGCATTCTCGATTTTCTCAAGCAGCCCGACGTGACGATCATGCAGGCGCTGCTGCTCAAGTTCAAACCCGTCAACATGGACGTGCTGCCGCTCTATATCGTGCTGCTCGGCTTTTTCCCGCCGGTGCTGTGGCTGTTGATCCGCAATGCCTCGCTGGCGCTGATCGTCTCGGGCATCCTCTATGCGCTGATGTGGAAATTCGGCTGGAATTTCCCGGCCTATCCGGACGGACACTGGGCGTTCAATCCGCTGGCATGGCAGTTGCTGTTCGTGCTCGGCGCGTGGTTTGCGCTCGGCGGCGCGCAGCGCCTGTCGCGCTTTGTCACCTCGCGCGTCACGATCGCGCTGGCGGCCGTCTATCTGCTGCTGTGTCTCGGCGTGGTGATGACCTGGTACTTCCCGCGGCTCGCCTTCCTGGTGCCGCGCGTGCTGGCGGAGGTGATCTATCCGATCGACAAGACCAATCTTGACGTGCTGCGGCTGCTGCATTTCCTCGCATTGGCCGTGATCGTCGTGAACCTCGTGCCGCGGCAATGGCAGGGCATCAATTCCTGGGTGTTCCGCCCGGCGATCGTCTGCGGGCAGCACTCGCTGGAAATCTTCTGCTTCGGCGTGTTCCTGTCGTTCGCCGCGCATTTCGTGCTGACGGAAATCTCCAGCCGCGTCCCGGCGCAGATTTTGTGCAGCGCGGCCGGCGTGCTGATCATGGTTGCGGCGGCCGAGGTGCTGGCGTGGTATAAGAAAATCGATCGGAAGGGGTCGGGACCGCGCTCGCCACTCGCGCAGGCCGACCTTGCTGGGGGCGGAGGATGAGGGCGCTGATCGCAGTCCTGTTCGTCGCGGCAAGCGGCGGGCTGGCGCTGGCGGAAACGCCGGCGAAATGTCGTGTTGCCGAATCCCAGTTGGAAAACTCGTTTCCGCTGCCGGTGGTCGAGAAGGCTATCGCGGCCAAGAACCTGACGATCCTGGTGGCCGGCTCCGGCTCGTCGCAACTGCCCGGCCAGAACGGCGCGGCGCGGGCTTATCCGGCGCGGCTCGAACATGCCCTGTCGCAGAAGCTGCCGGGGGTCGCGGTCAAGGTCACCACCGACGTCAAATCCGGCCGCACGGCGCGGGACATGCTGCCGTCGTTGAAAGCTTCCCTCGCAGAGCAGAAGCCCACCTTGCTGGTCTGGCAGACCGGCACCGTGGATGCCGTCCGGATCGCCAGCCCGGACGAATACAGCGAGGCGCTGACCAAGGGGGTGGATGCCGCCAAAGGGCAGGGCAGCGATGTTGTGCTGATGAACATGCAATACAGCCCCCGCACCGAATCCATGATCGCGCTGGGAAACTATGCAGAATCAATGCGTTGGGTCGCCCTGCAGAACGAAATACCACTGTTCGATAGATTTCACGTCATGAAACTGTGGAATGAGTTGGGCACCTTCGATCTTTATAGCGACACAAAAAAGATGGACACGGCCGAGCGCGTCCACGATTGTATCGGCTGGCTGTTGGCCGACCTGATCATCGGGGCGGCCCAACCCGGTGGCGCTACGCCGCCGATCGACGTCAAATGAGAGATTCACATCTTGCGGCGTAGCCTGAACTGGATTGCCGCCGTCGCGGCGTTGCTGCTGACGGTCGATGGGTTTGTTACGATGTCGCCGGCCTCGGCCGAGACGACCGCAACGCCGTGCCGCAATGCGTCGGACATCGCCCGGTTGAGCAATCCGTTGAGCCGCGTGTCCGCCAAGCTCGCCTCCGGCCAGCCGATCACCATCGTCGCGCTCGGCTCGTCGTCGACGGCCGGTGCCGGCGCAAGTTCGCCCGCCGCCAGCTATCCGAACCGGCTCGCCGCCGATCTGGTCAAGCGTTTCCCCAAGCATCCGATCCGCGTCGTCAATCGTGGCGTCAACGGCGAGGAAGCGCGCGACATGCTGGCGCGTTTCGACGAGAGCGTCGCATCGGAGCGTCCGGATCTGGTGTTGTGGCAGGTCGGCACCAATGCGGTGCTGCGCGATCAGCCGCTCGCGGCGCAGGACACGCTGATCCATGACGGCATTACCCGCATGAAGGCGCTCGGCGCCGATGTGGTGCTGATCGATCCGCAATTCGCGCCGAAGGTGATCGCCAAGGCCGATGCGCCGCGCATGGTGGCGCTGATTGCCGCGGCGGCGAAGAAAGAGAATGTCGATCTGTTCCAGCGTTTCGCGCTGATGCAGCGCTGGCAGGCCGATGACAAGATTCCGTTCGAGATCTTCGTCTCGGCCGACGGTCTGCATATGAACGACTGGAGCTACGGCTGCTTCGCCAGCAATCTGGCGTCCGCGATCGCCGAAGCGGCGACCCGTCCGGTCGCGACCGTGTCCGCCACCGCCTCGTTCCACTGAGACGCCGGAGTTCTTCCGTCATCGATGGATTGCCGGCGCGCTCTCGCGTTTTCGACAATCGTATCCGAACGGCAGGACGAGCCTTCCACTCAGCCTCATCCTGAGGAGCCGCGCGACGCGCGGCGTCTCTAACTGTTCGTCAAACGGTTCGCCTGTTCGACGATGCCGACGACCTCGGACATGATCCGGTTCAGCTCGAAATCCTTCGGCGTGTAGACCGCGGTGACGCCGTCTTTGGTCAGCGTCGCGGCGTCCTCGGGCGGGATAATGCCGCCGACGACGACCGGCACATCGCCGAGGCCGGCATCCTTCAGCCGCGCCACCACATCCTTCACCAGTGGCAGATGGCTGCCCGAGAGCACCGACAGGCCGATCACATGCGCCTGCTTGTCCTGCGCGGCGGAGACGATGTCTTCCGGCGTGAGACGAATGCCGTCATAAACGACCTGCATGCCGGCATCGCGGGCGCGCACGGCGATCTGTTCGGCGCCGTTGGAGTGGCCGTCGAGGCCGGGCTTGCCGACCAGGAAGGTGAGGCGGCGGCCGAGCTTGCGCGACACGCGCTCGACATCGGCGCGGATCTCGTCGAGACCTTCCACGTCGTTGCGCATCGCCGCGCCGACGCCGGTCGGCGCGCGATATTCGCCGAACGCCTCGCGCAGCGCCCAGCCCCATTCACCGGTGGTGACGCCGGCTTTGGCGCAGGCAATCGACGGTGGCATGATATTGGCGCCGCTTTTCGCCGCGCGCTTGAGGTCGTCGAGCGCGGCCTGCACCGCCTTGTCGTCGCGCGCCGCGCGCCAGGCAACAAGCCGCTCGATCTGATCGCGCTCGGCGTCTGCGGACACGGTGAGGATCGCCTCGACGCCGCCGGTCAGCGGCGACGCCTCGCTTTCGATGAACCGGTTGACGCCGACGACGGTCTGCGCGCCGCGCTCGATCGCCTCGAGCCGCGCGGTGTTGCTCTCGACGAGCTGCCGCTTCATGTAGCCGCTCTCGACGGCCGTCACCGCGCCGCCCATCTCATCGATGCGGCGCAACTCTTCGCGCGCTTCGCGCTTCAATTCCTCCACCTTGCGATCGATCTCGGCCGAGCCGTCGAAGATGTCGCCGTAGTCGAGCAGATCGGTCTCGTAGGCGAGGATCTGCTGCATGCGCAGCGACCATTGCTGGTCCCACGGGCGCGGCAGGCCGAGCGCCTCGTTCCATGCCGGCAGTTGCACCGCGCGCGCGCGCGCCTTCTTCGACAACGTCACCGCCAGCATCTCGATCAGGATGCGGGCGACGTTGTTCTCCGGCTGCGGCTCGGTGAGCCCCAGCGAGTTCACCTGCACGCCGTAGCGGAACAGCCGCTGCTTCGGGTCGGCGACGCCGTAACGCTCGCGCGTGATCTCGTCCCATAGATCGACGAAGGCGCGCATCTTGCAGATTTCGGTGACAAAGCGCAGCCCGGCATTGACGAAAAACGAGATGCGGCCAACCACCTCGCCGAATTTCTCCGGCGTCACTTCGCCCGACGCCTTCACCGTGTCGAGCACGGCGGTGGCGGTCGCGAGTGCGAACGCCAGTTCCTGCACCGGCGTCGCGCCGGCTTCCTGCAGGTGATACGAGCATACATTCATCGGATTCCATTTCGGCAGTTCCGATGTGGTGAAGATCGCTACGTCCTTGATCAGCCGCAGCGACGGCGCCGGCGGATAGACGTAAGTGCCGCGCGAGAGATATTCCTTGATGATGTCGTTCTGAATCGTGCCGGTCAGCGATGTGCGCGGCGCGCCCTGTTCGTCCGCCACCGCGATATAGAGCGCCATCAGCCACGCCGCGGTGGCGTTGATGGTCATCGACGTGTTCATGGTGGCGAGCGGAATGCCATCGAACAGCGCGCGCATGTCGCCGAGATGGCAGATCGGCACGCCGACCTTGCCGACCTCGCCACGCGCTAGCACATGGTCGCTGTCGTATCCGGTTTGCGTCGGCAGATCGAACGCCACCGACAGGCCGGTCTGGCCCTTGGCGAGGTTCTTGCGATAGAGCGCGTTGGAGGCGGCGGCGGTGGAGTGGCCGGCGTAGGTCCGGAAAATCCAGGGCTTGTCCCGCGCCGGCGCGCGAGGGGCCGAACTCTGGTCAGCGGATCTGCGGTCGTTCGGCGTCTGGCCGGTCATGCCTGTACCCTTGTCCAGGGGACAGTGTGGCCCGACTTCTATTGCGTTGCAACATGCCGGGGCTGCGCCGCCCCTGCGACTTCGGTCTGATGCCGCGCGCCTCGAAGCAGCCGCCGAGCGATCAGCGCCGCGACCAGCAGGGTCGCGATCAGGCCGACGTGTGTTGTCACATAGGGAAACACCAGGATCGCGATCACCGCGAGGCCGAGCAACGCCGCTTCGCCACGCGACGGCAGGGCGTCGCGGATCAGGAAGGCGACGGCGACCGCGAGGATCACGAGGTCGTACATGTAAAGGTATGGCGTCGCGAGAAGCGTGCCGGTGGCAAGTGTTGCGGCTTTGAGCGCGTGCGGCGCGCGGCTGCGCCAGACGACGATCACGGCGAGCGCGGCGATGGCCGTCGTCAGACCTTGTAGCGTCCACGCCAGCGTCATGTCGCCGCCATGCGCGCGCACCAGTCCGAACACGCTTTGCAGCCGATTGAGATCGGCGAGCCCCTGACGCAGCACGATATCGCTCGTGTGGCCGAGCCCGTCGAGGAACGCGACCCATGGTGCTGTGCCGAACGCCACGAGCGACGCGAGCGCCATGACGATCGCGGTCGCCGCGGCGACGGCGATCGTTCGCCACTGGCCGGCTGCCATCAACGCCAGCGGAAACAGCAATCCGAATTGGGGCTTGTAAGTGAGCAGTCCGAGGCACAGCCCGGCCACCAGCGGTCGTGTCGGAAGCGTAAGCAGCGTCGCGCCGATCAGCGCTGCGGTGAAGCAGCCGTTCTGCCCGGCGGTGGCGTTCCAGACGAGGGCCGGCCAGGCGAGCGCGACGATCAAAGGCGCGCGTGGCCGCAGGATCGCGCCGACCACCATGAGATAAGCCGCGAGGGTGACGGCGAGCCAGCCCGTCAGTGCGACGCCGTAGGGCAGCATCGCCAGCCCGGCGGCAACCGCCAGGAAGGGCGGCGGATAATGCCAACCGTAATAGTCGGGAAAATCGTAGCCGAGCGCGCGGACTTCGGCGATCTTGTGCAGCGTCCAGTTATAGGCGTCGGCGGCAACGCCTTGTCGCACCAGATCGCCCGCGGCCCAGACATTGACGAAGTCGTTGGCGATCGGCCGGCCGAGCGGATCGGCAAGCCACTGGCCGCCATGCCAAGCCCCGAACAAGACGGTCGCATAGCCGCACACCAAGGCGATGGCGACGACCGAGAGCAGGCGGCGCGGTGACGGAGGCGGTGAGGGGGAAAGACCGGCGGAGGTCATATTGGCCGGCACGATAAGTCGCCGCGCTTGCGGAACCCTTAAATAGTCGCGCTATGACCAAAAGATATGTTGCGGCGCAATATCAGGTCCGGCAGACTGATGCGACCTACGCCAGGGAGGAGCGAATACCATGCCGGCATCCGCGCAAGCGAACCTCAAGGCCGTGAAAGACCTCTACGATATCGGCGAAATTCCGCCGCTGGGGCATGTGCCGAGCAAGATGCACGCCTGGGTCATCCGGCAGGACCGGCACGGGCCGCCTGAGCAGGCGATGCAGCTCGAAGTGGTGCCGACCTGGCAACTCGGCGAGGAGGATGTGCTGGTCCTCGTGATGGCGGCGGGCGTGAATTACAACGGCATCTGGGCCGGGCTTGGCCAGCCGATCACCCCGTTCAACGTCCACAAGCAGCCGTTCCACATCGCGGGCTCAGACGCCTCGGGCGTGGTCTGGGCGGTCGGCAGCAAGGTGAGGCGGTGGAAGGTCGGCGACGAGGTTATCGTCCACTGTAACCAGGATGACGGCGACGACGAGGACTGCAACGGCGGCGACCCGCTGCTGTCGCCGTCGCAGCGCATCTGGGGTTACGAGACGCCGGACGGTTCGTTCGCGCAGTTCTGCCGCGTGCAGTCGCGGCAGTTGATGCTGAAGCCGCCGCATCTCACCTGGGAAGAGAGCGCCTGCTACACGCTGACCTTGGCGACCGCCTATCGCATGCTGTTCGGCCATTCGCCGCACACCATGAAGCCCGGCGATAATATTCTCGTCTGGGGTGCGTCGGGCGGCCTCGGTGTGTTCGGCATCCAGCTCGCGGCGGCGTCCGGCGCCAACGCGATCGGTGTCGTCTCCGACGAGTCGAAGAAGCAATATGTGATGGACCTCGGCGCCAAAGGGGTCATCAACCGCAAGGACTTCAACTGCTGGGGCCAGCTTCCGCAGGTCAATTCGCCGGAATTCGCCGAATGGGCCAAGGAGGCGCGGCGCTTCGGCAAGGCGATCTGGGATATCACCGGCAAGCGCGACGTCGACATCGTATTCGAGCATCCGGGCGAAGCGACGTTCCCGGTGTCGTCGATGGTGGTGAAGCGCGGCGGCATGGTGGTGTTCTGCGCCGGCACGACTGGCTTCAACATTACCTTCGACGCGCGTTACGTCTGGATGCGGCAGAAGCGCATCCAGGGCTCGCACTTCGCGCATCTGAAACAGGCATCGGCCGCCAACCAGTTCGTGCTGGAACGCCGTATCGATCCGTGCATGAGCAAGGTGTTTTCGTGGATGGAGATCCCGAAGGCGCACACCATGATGTGGAAGAACCAGCATCCGCCGGGCAACATGTCGGTGATGGTGAACGCGGCGAGCGAAGGTCTGCGCAGTTTTGACGACGTGCTCGACGCGCAGGCGGGTTGAGCTCTGGAGCGTTTTCGGGCGAAGCGGATACCGGTTCGCGTCAAGAAAACGCGACAAATCAAAAAAGACGCTGGGACGGCGTTTTTTCCGTCGCCTTGTTGGCCAGC
>JAHBZF010000013.1 GCA_019635575.1 Pseudolabrys sp.
GGCGAATGCGTCGAGCGGCAAGAACTACATCGAAACCGTCTGGGGCCGCGGCTATGTGCTGCGCGAGCCGTCCGACGACGAGGCACGCATTCCGGCCTGACGTGGCCGGGCATTCGCACCAACGGGTTCCCTTCCCCGTGTTCGTTGCGTCTGCGTCGTCTTGATTGAGCCTAGTCGGCTCGTCCTCCCACCTCAAACCCCGCCGGAAACGGCGGGGTTTTTTGCTGGCGAGGTTTTGGTCGCCCTGGGCAACAACCCCTCGCGCAGAATCCCCATGAACAGGGAGAGCGCATGCGAGGGCGTTCCCTTGCGTAACATGATGCCGACGGCCGGCAGCGGCGCGCCGATCGCCACCGGCAACCGGACCAGATCGCCGGCTTTGGCATAGGCCAGCGCCGCGTCGGCCGTCATCACGCCGATCAGATCGGTATCAGCCGTCAGCGCATGATTGAGCCGGATCGAGGTCGACTCCACCGCCGGCACCGGCGGCGCCAGCCCCGCCGCCGCGAATTCACGGTCGATGATCGCGCGGATCGGCGCGCCTTCCTGCGGCAGGATCCACGGATAGGTCGCGAGATCGCGGAACGTCACGCGGCGGGCGCGGGCCAGCGGGTGCGACGGCGCACAGACCACGCAGATCGGCAACTCCAGCAACGGCACATGCACGATCCCGTCTTCCGCCGCATGATCGTGCAGTCGCCCGATGACGCAATCGAGTTCGCCGCGCAGCAGCGCGGAGAGGAGAAAGGTGCGGCTGCCCTCCTCGATCCGCACCCGCACGCCAGGCGCGCGACGCCGCAACGTCAGGAGCGCGCTCGGCAGCACGCGCGCTTCCGCCACCGGCAGGACGCCGATACGGATGCGGCCGATCAATCCGGCCGCGATCGCGGCAATGGTCTTTTCGGTGTCGGCCAGATCGTTGAGCATAGTCTGCGCGCCGGCGAGCAGCGCTTGACCGCATTCGGTCAGGCTGACGCCGCGCTTGCTGCGCACGAACAGCGGCGTACCGAACATCGCCTCCAGTTCCGCGATCAGCTTGCTCACCGCCGGCTGGGTGAGATGCACCTCGACGGCAGCGCGCTGCATTGAGCCGCTGCGCGCCACCGCCGCGAACACCGAGAGATGCCGGGCACGGAGATTGCCGATCGCCATCCTGATAGTCCTATTGGTTATCACAACATAACAGAATGCAATTTTAAGTTATAGATCGCTTCCGCTAGCCTCGGGGTGGATTTCACCGGAGAGAGCCATGCGCGTCATCCTGCTCGGCACGGGAGCGGCCCTTCCCGATCCCGACCGCTGCCACACTTCGATCCTGATCACGCTCGCGAACGGCCGGCACTTCCTGCTCGACTGCGGCCACGGCGCGACCCGACAGTTGATGCGGGTCGACGTCAATCCGGCGGAGATCGAGCGCGTGCTGCTGACGCACCTGCATCACGACCATGTCTGCGAGCTGCCGTTCTTCGTCATCTCCGGCTGGATCCTCAGCCGCCCCGGCACGCTGCCGATCCACGGGCCGCGCGGCACGCAAACCATGGTCGGGCATCTGTTCGAGGGCGGCGCATTCGACGCCGATATCCGCGCGCGCGCCGCCTATCCGCTACGGCAGCAGAATATCGCCGCCGTCCGTCCGCAGGTGAGCGAATACGATGTCGGTGTCGTCTATCGTGACGCCGACATCACCATCACCGCCGATGCGGTCGATCACATCCCGCCGGACGTGTCGCCGTGCTTCGGCTTCCGCATCGAGGCGGAAGGCAAGGTCGTCGTGTTCTCCGGCGATACCAAGCCATGCGACGGCATCGCGCGGCTGGCGCAAGGCGCCGACCTCCTGATCCACGAATGCACCTTCACCGAGGATTTCATCGAGCACCGGCGCAAATCCGCCGTCGGCACCTTCGCGCATACGTCTCCGTCCGATCTTGGCCGGCTCGCCGTCAGCGCCGGCGTCAAGAACCTGATCGCGACGCATATCGGTCACGTCGATTCGACGAGCCCGGTGCTCAAGCGCACGGCCGGCAAGCATCTGCCCGTCGACAAGATGGGGCCGCACCAGATCGACGCGTTCGTCGATCAGATCCGCTCCGTTTACAAAGGCCCGCTGCGTATCGCGCATGATCTCATGCGCGTCGATCTGTGACCCTGGAGGACGCCCTGATGATCATGCTGTCCCGCCGCAAGGCCCTGCTGCTCACCGCCGCAGCCGCGCTGTCACCAACCCTGTCGCGCGCGGCGGATTATCCAAACCGGCCGATCACCGTGATCGTCCCCTATGCCGCCGGCGGCGCGGGCGATGTCACGATCCGCCTGCTGGCACCGTCACTGGAAAAGACACTCGGGCAACCGCTGATCATCGACGCACGCGCCGGCGGCGGCGGCACGATCGGCGCACGCGCCGTCGCGAGTTCTGCCGCCGACGGCTACACGCTGATGCTCGGCGCCGCCAATAACTTCGCCATCAATCAGTTCATGTTTCCGAAGGTGAAGTTCGATCCGCTCACGGAATTCGCTCTGATCACCAAGGTCGCCGACGTGCCATCGGTGTTCTACATCCCGGCGGCCCTGCCGGTGAAAACGCTGGCCGAGTTCGTCGCCTACGCCAAATCGCAGGCCGGCAAGCTGAGCTATGCGTCGCCGAGCGTCGGCACGACGCCGCATCTCGCGGTCGAACGATTCAAGCAGGTCACCGGCATCGAACTGGTGCATGTTCCCTATCGCGGCGCACCGCCGGCGATGCAGGCCCTCCTGGCCAACGAAGTGCAACTCTATCTCGCCGGTTGGGGCGTCGGCCGCGCCCATGTGGAGAGCGGCAAGGTCCGCGCCATTGCCGTCGCCGCGGAGAAGCGGCTGCCGGGCGTCGACGTACCGACCCTGATCGAAGCGGGCTATCCCGGTTTCGTCGCCTCGAACTGGTGGGGACTTGCGGCACCGAAGGGAACGCCGGCCGCGATCTGCGATCAGCTTCATGCGGCGGTCGTCACGGCGTTGAAGGATCCCGCCATCCTCGCGCGGCTGGAAACGCTCGGCTTCGTCGCGGTCGGCGACACGCCGGCGGCCTTCCTCAAAAGCGCGGAGGCGGAAGCGGCGATCTGGAAACAGACGATCGAACGCGGCAAGCTCGCGGTCGATTGAGGATGGGCTTCTTTACTTCTTAGTCGTCTTGGTGCCCTGCGCCGGCTGGTTGCGCACGCTGCCCCACGGGTCGCTCTTGGCGACCGGACCCTGATCGCCGCGGCGGGTCGCCGCACGATATTGCTGGTCGATTTCGGCGTCGCGCCGCTTTTCCGCGTCGGTCCGCCGCGTCAGAGCCTTGTCTTCACCTTGCTGCGCCTGCGCCGACGATACCAGCCCGGCCACACTCAGGCACGGCACGGCCAGGCAGGCGATAAGACCGGCGGCAAGCATCAGACGAGCGGAACGACGCATGGCAAAAACCTTTGGCAAAAACCTTGGGCGAAACCCGGAACCGGCTCCGGGACGTTCATTCTTGCGAAAGACGCGGGGCATTTTCAAGGCCGGCTGCCAGCCTTTGACGGCCCGCCGTCATCCAGCCCCGCGTGGTCCCTGAACCCGGCCGGTCGCGAATTTCAGGGCCGGAACGTAAGGGCCCCGGAATGCAAACGGGTTGGGCGCGTAGAG
This sequence comes from Pseudolabrys sp., assembly GCA_019635575.1. Taxonomy (GTDB): domain Bacteria; phylum Pseudomonadota; class Alphaproteobacteria; order Rhizobiales; family Xanthobacteraceae; genus Pseudolabrys. The sequence continues at coordinate 3,643 of JAHBZF010000013.1, forward strand.
GCCGCGCCGGCCCGGCACCGGTTTGAACTGGTCGGTCAGGCCCACCACCGTTTCCGCGGCGCCGAGCAGCAGATAGCCATCCGACGCCACCGCCCGACCGAGCCGGGTCAAGGTCGCGCTCTTGGTCGGCGCATCGAAATAGATCAGCACGTTGCGGCAGAACACCACGTCGAACGGACCGAGCGAGGTGAAATCATGCAACAGGTTGATCGGCCGGAAGCGGACCATCTCGCGGATTTCCGGAGCAATCTGCCAGCGATCGCCGACCTGCCGGAAATATTTGACCAGCATCTGGATCGGCAGCCCCCGCTGCGCCTCGAACTGGCTGTAGATACCGGCCTTCGCCTTGTCGAGAATGTCGCCTGACAAGTCCGTGGCGAGGATATCGACCTGCCACCCCGCCAGTTGCACACCCATTTCACGCAAGCTCATGGCGAGCGAATAAGGCTCCTGCCCCGCGGCACAGGCCGCGCACCAGATGCGGATCCGCTTGCTGCCGGCGCGGCTCTTCAGCAGCGACGGCATGATCACATTGCGGAAATGATCGAATGGAACTTTGTCGCGGAAGAAAAACGATTCATTGGTGGTCATCGCCTCGACCACCGCAACCACCAGCAGATCGGGCCGGGGCTCTTTCAGCCGCCGCACCAGCTCGCTCAGGTCGGCGATGCCATGCTTGCGCATTAACGGCGCGAGTCGGCTTTCGATCAGATATTGCTTATCGTTCGACAGCGCGAGGCCCGAACGGTCCTTGAGCAGTCCCCGCAGGAAATCGTAGTCCGTGGGCATCATGCGCTCTGCCCCCGGAACAGCCGCACGACCGTTTCGGCGATGCCATCGAGCGGCAGAACAGCCGAGCAACTTCCCGTGGCGATCGTCTGAGCCGGCATGCCCCAGATGACGCTGGTCGCCTCGTCCTGGGCGATCATGGTGCCCCCGGCCGCGGCGATGGCTTCGCTGCCTTGCGCGCCATCCGAGCCCATGCCCGTCAAAACCACGCCGAGCGCGCCAGCACCCCACACCGCCGCACCCGATGTGAACATCGGATCGACCGACGGCTTGCAGAAATGCACCGGCGGACCGTCATCAAGCGCCGCCACCGGGCCTTCCGCTCCGCGCACGATCCGCAAGTGCCGGCCACCCGGCGCGAGATAGACCGTGCCGGCCTTGATCGGTTCGCCATCGATGGCTTCACGCACGGGACGGCCGCTGCTGCGCTGCAGATGTTCGGCCAGGATCGTCGTGAAAGTCGCCGGCATATGCTGCGTGATCAGCACAGGCGCACGCTCCAGCGCCGGGCCGATCGCCGGGATCAGTGTACTCAGGGCCTGCGGTCCTCCGGTCGAGCAACCGATCAGGACCACACGTGGCGGCACGCAGGAAAACCCCCTCAGCCGAAACGGCGGCGCCGATGCCGGGCCGGAGACCGGGCTTGCAGCCATTTGCCCGTCATCGCGCCCGCGCAGCGGCGCGAGGATGCGTGGGCGGGAAACGGTTGCGGGCCGGACCGCGCGCGATCGCGCCCCGAGATAACGCACCTTGTCGATCAATTCGTGGCGGAACGGCAGCGACGTCGTCGTCTCGCGCGCTGTCTCCGGCTTCGGCACGTAATCGGCGGCGCCGAGCGCCAGAGCCCGCAAACTGATCTCGGCATTCCGGCGCGTCAACGTCGACGCCATGATCACCGACAGATCGGGCTTCTTCCGCAACAACAGCGGCAGCGCCGTGATGCCGTCCATGTCCGGCATATCGATGTCGAGGATCACCACATCCGGATCGAGGTGCCCGACCTGCTCGACCGCATCGCGGCCGGTGCGCAGCGCCCCCACCACCTCGCAATCGGCAGCCGCGCCGATCCAGGCAGAGAACAGTCCACGCGCGACGACCGAGTCGTCGACGATCATGACGCGGATATTGCGCCGGGCGGCAAATGCAGGACGGGAGACGGGAGCGATCATCGCATGAAGATTCCGGAGCTCGGTCAGCCGCGCTTACAGCAGACCGACCTCCTGGAACTTCGACTCGACGATGTCCTTGTCGAACGGCTTCATGATGTATTCGTTGGCGCCTGCATGCAGCGCACGGGCGATATGCGCCACGTCATTCTCCGTGGTGCAGAACACCACCTTCGGACGATCACCGCCCGGCAGACGGCGCAGCGCCCGGAGAAATTCGTAACCGTCCATGCGCGGCATGTTCCAGTCGAGCAGAATCGCATCGGGCAGCATCGTGCGGCAGCTCGACAGCGCCTGTTCGCCGTCCTCTGCTTCAAGGATGCTGAAATCCAGCCCCTCAAGAATCCGGCGCGCGACCTTGCGGATCACGCTGGAATCATCGACCACGAGACACGTCTTCATTGTCCTATCCTCATGTTCCGATGCGGCGTCCCGCATCCTTGTTCACGCTTTTCCTATGCCGCCGTCGCCAAGCCGCCGATCTCCAGCACCTTGTCGAGATCGAGCGCGATCAGCAGCGATCCATCCAGGCGATAGATAGCCGTGCTGGCCACCGCCAGCCGCGGGTCGAGATTGGCGGGCTTCGCCTCGCATATCTCCTGGTCGAGCTTCATCACTTCGCCGATGGCATCGACCAGCAAACCATAAGACTCGCCGCGGCTTTCGACACCGATCGCCATCAGCCGCGCCGATGTGTCGGCTCGTTCGAGCCCGAGCCGCGTCCGCATATCGATGATGGTGACGATCCGGCCGCGCAAATTGAGCACGCCGGCAATCTCGGCCGGCGCCAACGGCACGCGGGTCAGGCGATCGACCACGAACACGTCCTGAACGCGCAGGATCGGCAGGCCGAACATCTGGCCGCCGATCGTCGCCGTGACGAATTCACGCTGCGCATCGAAACCGCTGTCTGTCATCGTATCGGACATCAAACCGGTCATGACTTTAGGCTGCCTCCGAACCGGCAGCGTGTTCCTTCAGCGCGGCGATCAGGCCGGCGCGATCGAACTTCGCCACGTAATCATGCAGCCCGACCTCGCGGCCCCGCTCGATCGCCGCAACCGACACATGCGACGACAATGCGATCACCGGCACCGCGGCCGTCGCCGGCTCCTGCCGAACCGCTTCCGCCAATGCGAAACCATCCATCTGCGGCATGTCGATATCGGTGATGACGATGTCGACGGTCTTGCCGTCGCGCAAATGCGCCAGCGCCTCGCTGCCGTCCGCCGCGGTGATCACGTCGTAACCGGCAGCCTGCAGCACCGGTGTCAGCATGTTGCGAAAGAACGGCGAGTCATCGACCAGCAGCAGCGAGCGCCGCTTGTACTCACTCGCCGCAACGCTTTTGCCATGGAACCAGTCTTCGCAGGCCAGCGGCAGGAAATGCCCGACATCGATGATCTCGGTCGCCTGTCCCTTGACCACCGCCGAACCGATCACGCCGGGCGTTTCGCTGGCGACTTCGATGTCGAGCCGCTCCTCGACGATATCGACGATCTCGTCCACCACCAGCGCCATCGACCGCGTACCGTCGGAGAACACCAGCAGCGGCTGCGCGCCCTCCGGCTTGATCGCTGCGTTGTCGCTCAGGGTCACCAGCGGCATCAGATGGCCGCGATACTGGACCATGCGCCGGCCGTTCGAGACTTCGATCGCATCGACATCGACTTCCTCGAGGCGCGTCACCAGCGATAACGGCACCGCCTTCGGGTGCGCCGAGCCGGCGCGGAACACCAGCAGCGAGGTGATGTTGTCGGTCCGGCCGAGGTGTTCATCCTCGGCCACGTCAGCCATTCCCATATCGGCCGTCACTGTCGCGCCCATCATCCGGCCGATGCCGTTCGGATCGACGATCATGATCACCGCGCCGTCGCCAAGAATGGTGTTGCCGCAGAAGGCCGTGATGTGCCGCAACCGCGACGACATCGGCTTCACGACGATTTCTTCGGTGTGGAACACCTGATCGACGGCAATCCCGAAATTGCGGCCGTCGACTTGCGTGACGACGATGAATTCGCCCTTCCCGCCGCCGCGCATATCGGCGCTGTCGATGCGCAGCAGCCGGCTGAGATCGGCTAGCGGCAGCAGCTTGTTGCGCAGGCGCAGAACCGGCGTGTCCTTGATGTGCTCGATCCGGTTGTCGGAACCGTCGCGCACCTTCACCAGCTCCGCCACCGCGATCTGCGGAATCGCAAACCGGTGACCGCCGGACTCGACGATCAAAGCCGACACGATGGCGAGCGTGAGCGGAATCTTGATGATGAAGCTGACGCCCGCGCCCGGCACCGATTTGACGTCGATCATGCCGCCAATCTGGTCGATATTGGCGCGCACCACGTCCATGCCGACACCACGGCCGGAAATCGCGGTGATCTGGTCGGCGGTCGAGAAACCGGGCGCGAAGATCAGCTTGTGCACCTGCGCATCCGACATTTTCGCCAGCGCGTCATCATTGACCAGGCCGAGCGACAGAGCCTTGGCCTTGATCCGTGCGGTGTTGAGGCCGCGGCCATCGTCGGCGACCTCGATGACGATCTGTCCGCCTTCCTGATAGGCCGACAACCGGATATGTCCCTTGGCCGGCTTGCCGGCGGCGATGCGTTCAGCGCGCGTTTCCAGCCCGTGGTCGGCGGAATTGCGCACCATGTGCGTCAGCGGATCCTTGACCAGATCGAGCACCTGCCGGTCGAGTTCGGTTTGCTCGCCGTGCAAATCCAGTTCGATCTCCTTGCCCAGTTCGTGCGCGAGGTCGCGCACGATGCGCGGCAGTTTCTGCCAGGCATTGCCGATCGGCTGCATGCGCGTCTTCATGACGCCTTCCTGCAGTTCGGCGGTGACGTTTGATAGCCGCTGCAACGGCGTCTTGAATGCGTTGTCGTCGTTCTGCCGCGCGATCTCGAGCAACTGGTTGCGGGTGAGAACCAGCTCGGACACCATTGTCATCAAATGTTCGAGCGTATCGACGGTCACGCGGATCGACTGGTTGGCGACGCGGCCGGCCGCAGCATCGTCGGCCGCTTCTTCGACCACGGCAGGGTGCGGCTCGCTGACGGCCGTTTCAGGTTCGATTGCAGTCGGAAGAGCGACGGCCGCCGTAACGATCGACGGATCGGCGGCGCTCGCCGCCATCCGTTCCAGTTCTCCGATCAGGTCGCCGTCGCCACCGGGTGGCTCCTGCTGATCGTGCTCGAGCCCGGCGAGAATGAGCTTCAGCCGATCGATGGTCGCAAGGATCAGCGTCACGGCCGCTGCGGTCGCGGGCGCGCCGTCGCGAAACTTGCCCATCAGGGTTTCGGCGGCGTGCGACAGCGCTTCGAGCCGCGGCAACCCGAGAAAGCCGCAGGTGCCTTTGATGGTGTGAACGAGGCGGAAGATATTCGCGAGAATCTTGGCGTTGTTCGGCTCCTGCTCGAAGCGCACGAGTTCAACGTCAACGACATCGAGACTCTCGTGAGTCTCGGTCAGAAATTCCCGCAGCAAATCGTCCATGGAATTGCCTAGAGCGTTTTCGAGCGCCTTGGACTCGCGTGAAGAAAACGCGACAAATCAAATACCTGTTGCAAGGCGCAGGCCGCCCGGCCGCCTCCTGCCGGAAGCGGTCCCAGTGTGTCGGGGAAGGGTTTACTTTTGGTTGCGGCAGGGACGCCGACGGCGCCAGGTTAACCGGCCGTTAACGGCACGCTTGGCGCGGTATCCGAGGCCGGCGCACCGGTCGACACGGCGGCGACGCGGACCGCCTCGCCGTCCAGCGCCATCGACAACGCGAGCGCGCAATCCTTCGCCAGCAGCCCGGCATAGAACGGCTGGATCTTGTGGGCATCGACCGGCTGCTCGGGGTTCAGCTCGGCGGTCAGCAGCGGCGGGATCGCCGCCGGCACCTTGGCATTGGTGCCTGTGCAGGTGACGGAGAACCCGTCGCCTTCCCCGGCGACAACCATTTTTCCGCCGCGGGGGATGGACTGGGCTGCGATCAGCATCATGTTCAGCAGCAGCTTGACCCGGTTCTTGGGCAACAGCGCGCGCGGCACCGCCCATTCGATCCTGGTCTTCTCGTCCTCGAGGAAGCCGCGGGTAATCGTCTCCGCATCGCCGGTGTCGATCTGCGCGCCGGCCGAACCGGCGGCGCCGAAGGCGATCCGGCAGAACTGCAGCTTGGCCGAGGCGGTCCGCGCGCTCTTCTTGATCAGGTCGAGCGCGAACTGCTTGGTTTCCTCGTCCTTTTCCTCTTCCAGCACCTCAAGCCCATTGACGATGGCGCCGACCGGACTGATGAGATCGTGGCAGACCCGCGAACACAGCAGCGCCGCGAGGTCGAGGGCGGGCATCGTGGGCTTATCCGACACGGGCGAGGACATGGACACAATCTCCGGACAAAAGGGCCGCATGCCGGCCGAATCATCGATCCGGCCATCATCGCCGCCTGATACACCGCAGCCGGACAGCCGCCAATGCCGCCGGCCGTCCGCAAATCCAGGCCGCCCATGACCCCTGCCGAAGCGACCCTGCTGCTGAACGACCTGACCGCCATCGCCAGCCGCGCCGCCGACGCGATCCGCGCCCGGCCGGCCGCGACCGTCGCGCATACGCTCAAGGCCGATCAGTCTCCGGTCAGCGTCGCCGACGAGGCGGCCGAAGCGGTGATCCTCGACGGGCTCGCGCGTCTCGTGCCCGACATCCCGGTGATCTCGGAGGAGGCCTATCAGCGCGCCGCGCCCGCAAGCCTGCCACCGACCTTCCTGCTGGTCGATCCGCTCGACGGCACCCGCGAATTCCTCGCCGGCCGCGACGAATTCGCCGTGAATATCGGCCTGATCCATGACGGCACCCCGATCGCCGGCGTGATCGCCGCCCCCGCGCGCCGCCTGATCTGGCGCGGCGCGGCGCAGCGGGCCGAACGCGCCACAGACCATGGCGACGGCCGCATCGGCGACGTGACCGCGATCCACGCCCGGCCCTGGCCGGCGCAGGGCGCGATCGCCACCGTCAGCCGCTCGCATCTTGATCCCGAGACGACAGCCTATCTCGCCAAGCTGCCGGTCACGCGCGCGGCGTCCGGCTCGGCGCTGAAATTCTGCGTCATCGCGCAAGGCGACGCCGATCTCTATCCGCGCTTCGGACCAACCTGCGAATGGGACATCGCCGCGGGTCACGCGATCCTCGTCGCGGCCGGCGGCGCGATGACCGACGCGAGCGGTCGGCCGTTGCGCTACGGGGATCTTGCGGCACGGCTGCGCGTGCCGGGATTTCTGGCCTGGGGCGATCCGGCCCGCGCGGCGGTATGACAGACGCTCAGTACGCGAGCTGATGCCGCACGCCGGGCCACTGCTGGTCCGCGTCGGCGACGAACCGCGCCGGATCGCGCAGAAACGCGTCACGCGCCGCGGCGCTGTAAAACAAATAGAGATGCTGATCCCGCACCAGCCAGATCAGCGGATGGCCAGGGACCGAGGTGCCCCGCGCCAGCGCCACCGGATCGTAGCCGCCGTAGCGCGGCATATAGACCATCGGGTCTGCGGCAAACGCCGCCCGGTTGCCGGAATTGCGGAAGCGCCAGACGACGCCGTCAAAGCTGCGCTCCAGCGTCGGCAAACCCATCACCGGCATCTTGTCGGTGAAGTAGGCCACCGGGTCATAGCCGCTGATGGCGAGACCGGACCGCTCGTCAACGACGATGCGGTCATTGGCCGACCCGCCCGCGGGACATAGGGCCATGGTCAGGAGAGTGGCGGCAAAAGCCCACACGCGCTTCCGTTGCCGCCGTCCTGCCATCATAGTCATCCACGACATGTCTCGATTCGATGCCGGACCGTAATGCCGGCGGTTAAGCAACCGGTTAAACGAGACGCTGCGACACGGCACCTTGTGACACCGCAACTCGTTACACCGCATTTTGGGGGACATTGCATGCGCGGCTTTCTTCGACTGGCAATCCTGACCGTTTTGTCCGTCGCGCTCACCACCGGCATCGCCGCTGCCCAGAACGGCCCGCCCCGCCAGAACCGCGGCGACACATTCTCCCCCGGCGAAGTGATCCGCGCCGGCCACCGTTTCTTCGGCGGCGTCAGCCAGGGTCTCGCCGAACTGGTCGAAAAGGCCGCGTCACGCTGGGGCCAGCCGAACGGCTATATCCTCGGCCAGGAAGGCAGCGGCGCCTTCATCGTCGGCCTGCGCTACGGCGACGGCACGCTCTACACCAAGAACGCCGGCGATCGCCGGGTGTTCTGGGAAGGCCCGTCGATCGGCTTCGATGCCGGCGGCGACGGCGCGCGGACCATGATGCTGGTCTATAACCTGCCCGCCACCGACGCGATGTTTCAGCGTTTCGGCGGCATCGACGGCTCTGCCTATTTCGTCGGCGGCCTCGGCATGACCGCGCTGACGGCCAACAATATCGTGGTGGTGCCGATCCGCACCGGCGTCGGCCTGCGGCTCGGGGCCAATCTCGGCTATCTCAAATTCACCCCGGACAAGACCTGGAACCCGTTCTGACACCGGCCGAATCCGCCACCGGCGGCGTTTTTGATTTGTCGCGTTTCTTCACACGAGCCGGTATCCGCGTCGCTTGAAAACGCTCCAATCGCTCGTATTGTCGCAAAAGGATTTAGGTTAACGACCGCTATCGCTGGAGTTGCGATGGCGGTTCGTGCATTGTTTTAGCCTCACTCACCCCTTGCCTGTGTGAAACGGAGGCGTCGCCTATGGTTGAACCGATCATGTATTTCGGGATCGGCTTCCTCGTGGCCGCCCTGATCGGATTGATCGTCGTGCCGCTGGTGCATGGACGCGCGGTGCGCCTCACCATGCAGCGGCTTGAAGCGGCAACGCCGTTGTCGATGGCCGAGATTCAGGCCGACAAGGACCAGTTACGCGCCGAATTCGCGATGTCGACGCGACGCCTGGAAATGAGCGTCGAGCAGCTCAAGAACAAATCGACCAGCCAGCTTGCCGAACTCGGCAAGAAGGCCGACGCCATCAACCGCCTCAAGGCGGAGATCGGCGAAAAGTCAGCGACCATCTTCGCGCTCGAAGCGCGCGACAAGGCGCTGCGCGATCAGTTGCGCGCGACCGAAGAGGAATTCGCGGTGAAGACCGCCGGCGTGCTCGATGCCGAGCGCGGCTTGAAGGACAAGGAAAGCGAACTCGCGCGCGTGGTGGGCCAGCTCGACGAACGCTCGTCGCTCGCCGATGCGCAGAAGATCGAGATCGTCGCGCTGCGCACCCAGGTCGAAGCGATGAAGGAGCGTCTGGCCGACGCCGGCAGCGAGCTCAAGGCCACTGAAAACCGCATGGAAGCGGAGCGGCTCGAACTCAAGGCGGCGACCGACGAACTCGGCGCAGAGCGCGACCGCGCTTCCAATCTCGGCAACCGCGCCGACGAACTGGAACGCCAGCTTGTCGCCCAGAGCACCGAGGCGGAAATCCTCGGCCGCCGCGCGCAAGATCTCGAAACCAAGCTGCAGGAGCAGGGCCGCCTGCTCGCCGCCGGCGATGCCGAGCTCAAGCATCTGCGCTCCGAGGTCGACACCGCGCGCAAGACCGAGATCGACCTGCGCAGCGCCATCGCTGAAATCGACGGCCGTTCCTCGTCGCAGACCGACGTGCTCAAGACCGAGAAGGCGCAGCTTGCGTCGCAACTCGAACGCGTCACCGACGAACGCGACCGCCTGCAAAACGACATGCTGCAGATGAAGCGCGACACCGAACAGGCCTGGGCGTCCGAGCGCGTCGAGAACTCGCTATTGCGTGAGCGCATCAACGACGTCGCCGCCGAAGTGTCCCGCCTCGCCTCCGCGCTCGAAGGGCCGAACTCGCCGATCGATGCGATCCTGGCGGCGGAAACCGCGCGCAGCGAAACCCCTGCCGTCGCGGCCGCGACCCCGGTGTTCGCCGAGGCGCCGGCGGGCTCGGGCAACCTCGCCGACCGCATCCGCGCGTTGCAGAACGCCGCCTCGCGCCTGCCGTCGAACGAGCCGACGACCCGCAACTGATTGATGACAAAATCGATTCTGGCTGCTTGACACCGCAGGCGCGGCATCCCTATATCGCGCGGCCGCACGTCGAGCGGGCGTTTAGCTCAGCGGGAGAGCGTTCCCTTCACACGGGAGAGGTCGTAGGTTCAATCCCTACAACGCCCACCATTCCTTCGACAGCTTGATCCGCATCATGGCCCGCATATCGCGGGCTTTTCCGTTTTGGAAATCCTTGTTGGAACAACTCTTGTCCAGCAAGCAAAAGCAGAAACCGGAATGGACAGCCCGCAGGATTACTCCGCGCGGCAAAAATCGCACGACGCACTCTTACCGACTCGCATGCTGAGGAAAGCTTCGTCAAATCAGCCTTGCTACGTCGCTCGGAGGCTTTGCTGATTGTGACCACGCTGCGGCCAGCTATGGCGAAATATCAATATTAGCGCCCACGATCCGTCGCGCCCGTCCATTTTGATCCCGAGTTACCGAACCATGAGCTTGTATCCAATGAATCACACCACTGGTCTTGCGAACCCGGAATCCAAACTGAAACTCCCCTCCCGTTCGCTTGCCGTTCGAAAGAGCTTGCTGAACGCCGGGAAGATCATCTTGGTGGATTTGCAAAAGGCAGCGTGTTTCGGAAACGCCTTCGAGGCATTCCTCGTCAGTCAATTCGAACAATGCCGCGGTCGTTCTATCGACATGACAAAGTTTTGCCGCCAAATCCCACTCCCACAACCCGACATTGATGTCGGGCGAGTCAACCGACTGGAGTACTCTCCGAGTGCCGAGTTGCTGCTGCGCTTCCAATTGCGCGATATTGAGCAAGTAACTCAGCATTCCATAGCCAGAGCGCTTGGTGATCTCCGATAGGCTGCCGCAAATCTGTTCGACATACTCCAAGGTTGGTTGAAGCCGACCCATAGCCCCGTCTCCCCGCATCTTCCTCGAATCGACCCTAGTTTTCCAACATGCGGAATTTAATTCAAATAGTAGTCAGTGGGTATTTTTCCCCTAAAGGTTGTATCGGATCAAAAATTTTGCTACACGCCCGCTCCATAATAATTCAGCGGCGCAATAATGCATTTTGAGCAGCGATGCAGGACACTGACAATCAGCCGTCTGCGGGCGAAGGGTTACGGTTGCAAACCGCCTTTGCAAAAATTTCCAACGCCCAACAACGACGTATAGTTATTGAACTGGCCGAGCAATTTGCCGGGTCGACCGAGCAGTTCGTCGAAGCAAGCGAGTTGCAAAAACAGCTTGCCGATAAGCCAATAGAGTTAGGACGCTGACTATCTCAGCCTCCTGTCGGTAGCGCGAAGAAGCGTCTCAGCGATTCCGAACGGTTCCTTGTTTTAACCCGCCCGGAGAGGAACCGTTAACCATAGCCAGGTTAGGCATCGGGAACTCAAAGGGAGTTCCCGATGGAAAAAACGCTCCTCGACAGTTTTCGCCGTCAGCTCACGATCCTCGAAGCCTTCGAGCGCGAACTGCTCGACGTGGTGCGTTCGCTCAATCATGAGCATGCGCCGTCCTCCATGACGATCCGCGCCATGTCCGGCTATGCCCTTGCGGGAACGCTGCGCGACTGATCCCGGCCGCCCGCACATCGCCCACGACGGATAAACCATCTCCCGCCTCCTTGTTTTGGGCCAGCGGCAGGCGCCGCAGCATCGCTGTCGCGCTGCTCAAGGCGGCGTGTCCGCCCCATTCCGGTCCGGCCTAAAACCTGCTAGTTTAATTGTATATACAATTAAACAGGGAGGGGTTGCCCATGCCGGTCTTCATCGTCTCACGCGTCGATATCCCGGAGCCGCAGGCGCTGGCGCGCTACATGGCCGACGCGCCGGCCACCGTCGAAGCCTATGGGGGTCGCTACATCGTGCGATCCAATCAGGTCGAGCCGCTGGAAGGCGATACGACCTGCGATCGCGTCGTGGTTCTCGAATTCCCGGACGGCGACCGCGCGCGCGCCTGGTACCATTCGCCGGAATATCGGCCGCTGCGCGATCTGCGGCAGCAGAACGCAAGCGCCAGCATTCTGCTGGTGCAATGACATCGGCCTTGCGCGAAAGCGCATAACGGCCGCAGGCGATCAGACGACCTGCGCCGGCTCCAGCGGGCAGGTCCGTTCGCCGCGCTCGATCTGCAGGGTCGGATGCACGATGCCGAAACGGTCGCGCAGCTCCACGGCGAGGCGGAACAACACCGCGTCGCCGGGGTGCCCGTCCGGCATGACCAGATGCGCGGTGAGCGCGATCTCGGTGGTGCTCATCGGCCAGATATGAAGATCGTGCAGGCCGGTGACGCCGTGTTCAGCCAGCAGAAACCGGCGTACCTGATCGACGTCGATCGCCGCGGGCACGCCGGCGAGCGACATCGTCACGCTCTCGCGCAGCAAGCGCCATGTCTGCCAGACGATCACGACGACGATGACGAGGCTCACCGCCGGATCGATCCATTCCCACCCGCTGGTAATCATCAAGAGCCCGGCAATGACGACGCCGCCCGACACCGCGGCATCGGCGAACATGTGCAGATAGGCGCCTTCGATATTGATGTCGCCGGAGCGGCCGCCGGCGAACAGATAAGCGGTGAAGCCGTTGATCAGGATGCCGATGCCGGCGACAATGATCACCGTTACACCGGCCACCGGCTCGGGATAGAACAGCCGCCACGCCGCTTCCCACGCAATCACGCCGACCGCGAGCAGCAGGAACAGCGCATTGAACAGCGCCGCGAGAATCGACGAATTGCGCCAGCCATAGGTGAAACGGTCGCTTGGCTGCCGGCGCGACAAGGTCGCGGCGCCCCACGCCACCAGCAGACCGAGCACATCGGACAGGTTGTGGCCGGCATCGGCGAGCAGCGCCATCGAATTGCTCCACAGGCCGTAACCGGCCTCGATGGCGACGAAGGCCGTGTTCAGCGCGATGCCGATGGCGAAGGCGCGGCCGAAATCCTTCGGCGCATGCACATGTCCCGGCCCATGCGAATGCGCCCCGCCGTGAGAGTGATCATGAGAATGATCGTGCGACGACTGTCCGGGTGTCCCGTGCGCGTGATCGTGTTCTTGCATTCCCACCCGTGCCGCTCGCCATGAAGCGCCCCGAGACGCGCGCGTCAGGAGCGGCGCGCGCGCGGAGGCCGGCGCAGGGGGATCACGTCGGCCGAGCGGTCGGTCCGGACGCTCTTGCGCAAGGCATCCCTGAGATTGGCCGGACGCCCATGCTTCTTCAAGAGGTCGTTGAACGCCTCGTCGGCCAGTTCCTGGAACGTCATCATGCGATCCTCGCCGAGGATCCGCAGCTCCGACCAGGTCTCATCGTGGATTTGAATGCGCTTGCCGACCATACCCGCCAACGTTCGCGGCCCCGCCGCTGTTCCGTTGGCCGGCATGCCGCCGCGATCAGGCCTGGGCGGCGTCGGTTTCCTTGCCGATCAGCCAGCGTTCGGTGATGAACACCGCGATCGGCCACATCACCACCAGCACCGAGAAGAACAACGCGAGCGCGATCGGCAGGCTGAAAGTCGGCACGACCGAATCGAGATAGAGCCCCAGTTCGACAGCGGCGATCTCGCCGACGATCACGAGCAGCGCATACACAACCATCAGTCGCATGAAGAAATGTCCTCGGTCCTTGGTCTGAAGACAGGAGGGCTGCGACAAGCTGTCCCGGCAAGTAAATTCCCCATAAACTTCCTGGGCTTGGGGATTATCAGCCTACCCGACAGCAAAACGGCCGCTGCGAGGCAGCGGCCGTTGGCCAGGAAGAACAGTTGTACGGCGGTCAGAAGCGGTAGTTCAGACCGGTGCGCAGCACATGGGTGCGGCCGCTGCCCGAGATCGCGGTCGTGCCGGGCGGCACCGGCACCGAATCGGGGGTGCCCGCATAGAGATATTCGAGCTTGGCGGTCCAATTGCCCCACAGCGCGAATTCCGCACCGCCGCCGACCACATAGGTCCAGTAGGTGCTGGACGCGCTGAACGGGCCGGTGGTGGACACGATGCCGTCGAGCGTGGCCTTGCCGTAGGCGGCGCCACCGGTGGCGTAGACCATCCAGCGATCGAAGGCGTAGCCGATGCGGCCGCGGACTGTTCCGAACCAGGGGTTCTTGGCGGTCCCGGTAAAGGTGGTGGCGCCGGCGGAGCCGTTCACATCGCCCTTGCCGCCCGACGCCTGGAAGTCGGTTTCGACGCCGAACACGAATGCGCCGGTCTGCCAGTTATAGCCGAGCTGGACACCGCCGAGGATGCCGTTGCCGCTGGCCGAATAGGGTCCGGAGCCTGCCGCGCCCATGGAGATGGTGCCGCTGCCGCTCGACCAGCCGTAGCCGACGTTCAAGCCGCCGTAGAACCCGGACCAGTCATAGGCCGCCGGCACGTAAGGCGCATAGGGAACGCCCTTGACCGGCAACGGGCGGGCGAGGTCGGCGGCGAACGCCGAGGGGGACGCAAGTACCGCCGCTGCTACAAGGGCGTAGGTCGTCATGCGCATGGTCGGTCATCCTCCGTGGAATAGTTAACATTCCTACGAAGAGCCGGTTAACAACGCGCTAACGTTCAGGCTGTAACGACGGAAAATACAATCCGCGTCCGTCAATTCCGGCGCGCGGGTTCCCGCGACAGGCTCTTGGCGGCCAGTTCGCCCAGATACTCCTGCCAGTAGGCCTCATGATGGGCGCCGAGGTCGCGCAGATAGTCCCAGCTATAGATGCCGGTGGAGTGCATGTCGTCGAACATCAGCCGCACCGCGTAATTGCCGACCGGCAGGATCTCGAGGATCATCACGTCGCGCTTGCCGCCGACGGTCTGCCGCTCCTCCGGCGAATGCCCCTGCACTTCCGCGCTCGGACTTTTCACCCGCAGATATTCGGCCGGCAGGTCGAACCGCTCGCCGTTGTCATAGGCCACCGTCAAGGTCCGGCGATCCTTGTGCAGGCGCATTTCGGTCGGCCAGGGCACGGTGTTTGTGGTCATGATCGACATTAGGCACGAAGCCGCGAGCGCGGCTAGTGGCGTAATGTCGTAGTCGCTTCGTCCGCGAGGAAACTGTCGACGGTGGCGATCGCCCCGGTCAACGCGGTGCCCTCCTCGTCGGCCAGCGCCGCCTGCCGCAGCCGGCGCGTCCAGTCGGCCGCGTCAGAGCGTCCGGCGAGACGCTGCGCCGCCGCCAGCGCGCGATCGAACTTGGACAGGCCCCGCGCGTGCGTATCCGAATAGCCCTTCACCAGCCGGCGAAGCTGCAGCATCTCCACCGCCAGCGCATGATCATGCGCGGCGGCCGCGCGCACCGCGGCAAGCCAGTGATCGCGATGCGCGACCTCGCGCTTGTGGCGCAGCGAACCGCGCCGGAAGCGGCGCATCCCGCCGAGGATATAAAGCGGCAGAAACCAGCGGATGGTGCCGGTCTGCACGCGGCGGCCCTTGTTGACCACGCGATCGAGCGCGCGGAACAGACGCGGCCGCGCCTCGATCCACTCGCCCAATCCGGCGGGAAGCGTGCCGGCGACCTCGTCCATGCGCGGGTGCATGAACTCGGTCATATAGACCAGTTGCTCGTCGGCCACGGCAACTTCCGCACGCACGCGCGCGAATCGCGTAGCGCGGGTCTTGAGATCGGCGACGCGGATGACGTCGTCATAGGCCATCGCCGTGGCGATGTATTTCGCCGCCGCATCCAGCAGCCCGGAATTGCCGTCACGCGAAAACGGCTTCAGGCCGGCAATCAGATCGAGATACTCGCCGCCATAGGCGACGTCCTGAAAATCGACGACGCGGCGCAAGCCGGCCGCGAGCATGCCGTGCGCAGCGGACGGAAATTCATTCCGCGCGCGCGCCACCAGCGCATCGAAACCGGCGTGGCCGATCGGCGCCAGCGCCGGCGCGACCTTGATATCCGTCACCGGCGGCGGCATCACCGGTGCAGTGGCAGCCGCCGTCGCATCGAAACCGGCGGCAAAGGCGCGCAGACTGCCAGCCACGCCGACACCCGCCGCGCGGATCGTCTCCTCATAGGCTTCGCGTGCAAACGGCAAGGTGCCGGATGCCGCCAGCGCGCCGAACAGCACGGCGGAAATCGCGCTGCCGGTCTGCTCCGCGATCTGCGCCATGTCGAACGCGATGAATCGTCGGGCCGCGACCTGCGCCGCCTCGAACACCTTGTCCGGATCGCCGATACCGTCGCCCGGCGCGATCTTCTCCTGCACCGCGAACGAGCGGTGCGACGAGGCGATCAGCGTCGTCTGCTCCGGCGTTACCAGCCCGCGCAAAATCGCGCGGCCGGCTTCCATCAGCTCGGCGCCGACCACCACGTCGACATGACCGGGTTCCGGCATCAGCGACAACACCGGCTGCACGCCGTCGGGCCGCGCCTTGATCATCTCGACATAATAGATCGTCGCGCCGGTGCGCTGCGCCACGCCAGGGACCGAGGTCGACTGAGCGATGAAGCCCTGGCTTTCCGCGAGCGCGACGATCCAGTCCATCAACACGCCGCCGCCCTGCCCGCCCATGGCCAGCACGGCGACGGAGATCGGCTTGGTGGAGACGCCGGAGATCGGAGTGAGTGCGTTCATGCGATCAGGCCAGAGCCGGGCGACGCCGTTCGCGGCGACGCTGCAGGAAGCCGATCACACCGGCGCGCAAGCGCGCCATGAAGCGGTCGAAACCTGTGGGGTTGTAGACGATATCCGCCCGATAGAAGGACGGGCAGAGCACGGCCGCCTCGGAGACCTCGCCGCAATTGCCGCAGCCCACGCAGGAATTGTCGATGGCTGCGACCGGATCATCCTTCAGGGGATCATCGGTATGTTTCACCGACAGCGACGGGCAGCCCGAGAGGCGAATGCAGGCATGATCGCCGGTGCAGACATCCTCATCGACCCCGAAACGCTCGCGCACCATGCGCTGGCCCGCCTTGACCGCCTTGTTGAACTGCGGTTTCACGCGCCGTTGCTTGTTCAACATGCATTCCGACGAGGCGACAATGACCTTGGGCCCACGTTCCGACGTCGTCAGCGCTTCTTTCAGGGTATCGCGCATCTTGGCGACGTCATAGGTCCGGTCGATCTGGCGCACCCATTGGACGCCGATGCCCTTCACCGCGTCAACGATCGGATGCTTCGTCGATCGTTCAGGATTATCGGCGCGCGAAGACAAAATATCCTGCCCACCGGTGGCGGCGGCATAGTGATTGTCGACGATCAGGATCACGCCGTCCTGCTTGTTGTAGACGGCGTTGCCGACGCTGGTGGAGAGGCCGTTGTGCCAGAAGCCGCCATCGCCCATCACGGAGATCGGGCGTTTGTCGGCCTCCACATTGAAGGCGGAAGCCGAGGCCGGCCCCAGCCCATAGCCCATGGTTGTCGCGCCGATATTGAAGGGCGGCAGGATGGAGAAGAGATGGCAGCCGATGTCGGCCGAGACGTGATGCTGGCCGAGTTCCTTCTCGACCAGTTTCATCGCCGCGAAGATGGGCCGCTCGGGACAGCCGGTGCAGAAGCCGGCAGGCCGCTGCGGCACGACATCGGCAAGGGCCTTGATCTCGTCGCTCGCCATGATCGACGGATTGTTGGAGGCGCGCACCTGATCCGGCAGCAGGTCCGGCGCGGCTTTCGAGAGGAAGCTGCGCATGCCGGTCGCCAGCACCACTGCCGTATATTCGCCGCCGATCGGCAGCACGTCCTTGCCGTGGATGCGAGCCGGCACATCGGCGACGCGCAAAATCTTGTGCAGCGCCTGCTCGATGTAATCGGGCTGACCTTCCTCGACCATCAGCACCGCGCTCTTGCCTTCGCAGAACGCGACGATCTCGTCGTCGATCAGCGGATAGGTGACGTTCATCACGTAGAGCGGAATGCGCGAGTTGCCCCACACATCGGCGAAGCCGAGATCCTGCAGCGCGCGGATCACGCCGTTATACATGCCGCCCTGCAGGATGATGCCGAGATGGCTCACATCGCCCGGCATCGTCTCGTTGAGCTTGCGCTCCTTGATGAAGGCGACGGCGGCGGGCCAGCGCTGCTCGATCTTTTCTTTCTCGTGCACATAGGCCGCCGGCGGCAGCACGATACGGCTGGTGTCGCGTTGCGGATTTTCCAGCGCCTGCTTCAGCGTATAGGCGGGCCGCTTGTTGTCCTTGGCGATGAACCGGCCGTGCACATGGCAGGCGCGGATACGCACCTCCAGCATCACCGGGGTGTTCGATGCTTCGGAAAGTTCGAACCCGTCTTCCACGGCCTTGACGATGCTTTCGAGATTCGGCCGCGGATCGAGCAGCCAGATCTGCGACTTCATCGCGAACGCGTGCGAGCGCTCCTGCATGATCGAGGAGCCTTCACCGTAGTCCTCGCCGATGATGATCAGCGCACCGCCCTTGACTCCACCCGAGGCGAGATTGGCGAGCGCATCGGACGCCACATTGGTGCCGACGGTCGATTTCCAGGTGACGGCGCCACGGATGGGATAGTTCACCGAGGCCGACAGCATCGCACCGGCCGCCGCCTCCGAGGCCGAGGTCTCGAAATGCACATCAAGGTCGGACAGGATGCCCTGGGCATCCGACAACACGTCCATCAGATGCGAGATCGGAGCGCCCTGATAGCCGCCGACATAGCCGACGCCGGACTGCAACAGCGCCTTGGTGATCGCGAGAATGCCCTCGCCGCGAAATTCCTCGCCGGCGCCGAGCTTGAGATCCTCAACTTCCCGGGCGAATGAACGCTCCGCCATGTCAAACTCCACGCGCGCCCGACCCGCCTTTCGGACGGGTCCACAGCACATTTATCACGCAGCCGGGCTTCTGCGAATTATTTTAAGCATAAAGGATTTGCCGTCAACGACAGCCTGCCGGGCCGTCCCGGCGGCTCACAGCCCCGGACGTTCCGGTCCGCAGGAGCATCTCAAGGTCCGATGCCCGGCCGATGCTCTTTATATATGGGAGTGGCAGCCCAAAAGCCCAACCGGTGCCGGCCGCACCCAAGGCGGCCCTCCGGATCGCGAGACAAGGCTCGCGATCCGGGAACGGGCACTCCGTCAGTTGAACTTCAGATCCGCCGCGCTCGGCAGGAACGACGCATCAAAGATGTCGGCGGCTTTCGGCTTCGCGTTCTTGAACGTATAGGTCAAAGCGATCTGATCGACCGCCTGATCGAACCGCGCATTGTCGATCCGGCCGAAGCCGTTCTTGCGGGTCTCATCGGTGACGATGTTGTCCTTCAACACCATCTGAAGCCGCTCCAGCTCGACGCTCTTCTTGGCGACCCCGTTGCGCTTCATGATCGACTCGATGGCGGCATCCGGATCCTTGACCGTGTCCTTCAACCCCTTGGCGAAGGCGACGAGAAACTTCCGGACCGCATCCGGATGTTCCTTGGCGAAATTCGTGTTCACCATGATCACGTTGCCATAGAGCTTCACGCCGTAGTCCGACATCAACATGATGACGATGTCGTTCGCCGGAACGCCGCGCTCCTTCAGATTGATCGCATTGAACGAGAACGCGGCAATCGCATCGACCTGCCCTGCCGCCAGCATCGGCTCGCGCACGGGGAATCCGATGTTGTCGACCGTCACCTTCGACGGATCGATGTTGTTAGCCTTCGTGAAGATATTCCACTGCGCATAGGCGGCATCCGCCGACGGAGCGCCGAGCCGTTTGCCGACAAGATCGGCCGGCTTTGCGACGCCGCGCGATTTCAGACTGATGATGGCGAACGGCGGCCGGTCGTGCACGAGAAAGACAGCCTTCACCGGCGCGTTTGGATTGGCGTCGAGGAACTTGATGAGAGAGTTCATGTCGCCCGACGCCATATTATAGACGCCCGACGCAACACGGTTGATCGGCTCGAGCGAACCCGCCGCCGTATCGATGGTGACGTCTAGTCCCTCCGCTTTGAAATAGCCTTTGTCGAACGGCACCAGAAACGGCGCCATCTGTCCGTCGAATTTCCAGTCGAGTGAAAACTTCACCGGCGTTTGCGCCTGCACAGCGCTTGTCGCAGCCAGCAGCAATCCGGCAATCAGACCGGCAGACAGCTTCGCAGAGAGAGTCAACATCGCGATCCCCTTTCACGGTTGTTCGACACTTACAGACTCACTCGAAAAGATTGATGCAGACATCAAGCAATCGAGTATATCATTCACCTCATTCCAGCCTCGGCACATCCATCGAACGCGAGCAGATCAGAGAACTGGTTGCAAACATGTCATCCAAAATCGCTGCCGATCTTGTAGTCAAAGGCGGCACGGCGCTGATACCCGGCGTCGGCCGCATGCGCGCCGACATCGCTGTCGCCAACGGAAAGATCGTCGCGCTTGGCGAGAATCTGTCGGGCGAAACGGTTGTCGATGCGTCCGGAAAGCTGATCATCCCCGGCATCTTCGATCCGCATACGCATATCGGCAATGAACGATCGTTCGACGAGGAAGCCGAGACCGAAACGCGCGCTGCCATTCTCGGCGGCGTCACCACCATCGGCATTTTCATCCGCAGCTTGCAGGACTCCTACCTCAAGCATCTGCCGGGTTTCCGGAAGGCGATGGATGAAAAGAGTTACGTCGACTCGATCTTCCATCCGCAGCTTTTCAACGACGAGCAGATTTCCGAGATCCCCGTCTACGTCCGCGATTACGGCATCCGCTCGTTCAAATTCTACATGTCCGGCCTGCCGGGGATCGTGAACTCGGTCCCCGACGACATGCTGCTGCGCGGCTTCAGGGCAGTGGCTGCGGTCGGCCCGGACGCAATCACCTGCGTGCATTGCGAGACCGGCTCGCTGATCGCGGCCGCGCGCACCGCATTGCAGGAGAAACCCGACGGCACGCTGGCCGACTGGACACTCGCTCACCCGCCGGAAGCGGAAGCCCTCGCGATCCAGACCGCGTTGTACCTGGCGCAGGTTGCCGGTGCTCATCTTTATGTCGTGCATCTCTCGAGCAGCGATGGTCTTGAGGTCGTGCGGCAGGCGCGGCGACAGGGATTGAATTTCACCGTCGAGACCACGACGACGTTTCTCGGCATCAACGATCGCGATCCGAACGGATTTCTTGCAAAAGCCGTGCCGCCGGTTCGTCCTCCCTCGCATCAGGAGGCGCTCTGGCAGGGCATCGCCGAAGGCTCGATCAACACGATCGGCACGGACAACACCTCGCGCACCCGCGGCGGCAAGAAACCGGAGGCCGGTCTGCACGGCTCGCGGCCGGGATTGCCGTTGCTCGGGACGCATCTTCCAGCGCTGCTGCATTTCGGCCGGCAACACGATATCCCGCTCGAAACGCTGATCGACGGCGCCACGCGTGCGCCGGCGCGCGTGTTCGGCCTTTACCCGCGCAAGGGGACGATTGCCGTGGGCTCGGATGCCGACCTTGTGGTGGTCGATCTCGATCTGGAGAAAACCGTGCGCGCCGAAAACCTGCGCGGCATGTCGGATTTCTCGCCGTTCGAGGGAAAGACGCTCAAGGGCTGGCCAGTCGTCACCATCAAGAACGGCGTTGTGATCGCGCGCGACGGCGAGATTGTCGACAAAGCCAATGGCCGGTATCTGCTGCGCGCGCCTCAGGCGGCGCCGAACGTCGCCTGGATCAAGCGATAGGATGAAACCGAAGGGCTCGTTCGTCGCGCTTCGATGACGATGCCCCATGCCGATCTCCCCGATCGCTATCCGGCGAATGTCGGCCAGCCGACCGGCGCGCGGCGCTGCACGAGTTTTGACAGACCGAGGATGCGCGGTTCGGAAAAACGCGGACCGACGATCTGCAAGCCGACCGGCAGGTTCGCAGCGGTCTTCCCGCACGGGACGGACCCGGCGGGGAAACCGACCATCGTGACGAGGAAGTTGGACGCAACCCAGTCGATATAGTTGTCCAGGCGCTTGCCGCCGATCAGATCGGGAAAGTTCTTCACGACCGGATAAGGCGTCACCGGCGCGGTCGGCGTCAGCAGGAAATCGTAACGCGACAGGAGATCGCGGAATTTCCTCAAGCACTTCTCGCGAACTGCTTCCGCCTTGGCGATATCTTCGACCGTCAGCTTGAGGCCATCGCGGATATTGCCGGCTAGGTTCGGACCGAACTCCGGCAGCATCGCCATGCGCTCGAGCTGCTGCCCGACCATCCACTGGCCGCGCAGCACCTTGTAAGCGTCGATCCCTTCGGAGACGTTGAACGTGATCTCCTCGACGGCCGCGCCGTCGTCCGCGAGACGCTTCGCCGCCGCGCGGCAGAGATCGTCGACATCCTTGTCGACGCCGAGGCCGGAAATGTCCGAGACATAAGCGACGCGCAGACCCTTGGCATCGTCGGTGCGCTGCACCTCGGCGAGCGCGCTCGACCACGGCGGCATCGCCGATGCCGGCCACAACGGGTCGAGTCCGACCATGCCATCGAGCATCAGCGCCGCATCCTCCGCCGAGCGCGCCAGCGGTCCATGCACCTGACCGGTGTCCCACGGCAGGCGCATGCCTTCGTTGGGAATGAGATCGCCGGTGGTGCGAACCCCGACGATGCCGCAGAACGAGGCCGGAATGCGCACCGAGCATCCGAAGTCGGTGCCGTGCGCGATCGGCACCATGCCGCTCGCCACCGCGACCGCCGAGCCGCCCGACGAACCGGCGGGACTCAATTCCGGATTCCACGGATTGCGCGTGGCGCCGAACAGCGCGTTGACGGTGTTGGCGCCGGTCGCGAACTCCGGCACGTTGGTCTTTCCGAGGATGATCGCGCCCGCGCGGCGCAGGCGCGCGACCACCGCGGCATCCTCGTCCGGCACGAAATCCTTGTAGAGCGGCGAACCGTAGGTTGTCCGGATGCCGGCCGTCAGGGTGACATCCTTGATCACCACCGGCAGGCCGTGCAGCGGCCCGAGCGTTTCATTGTTTAGAACGGCGGCCTCGGCGGCCTTTGCGGCTAATCGCGCCTTGTCTTCCGCCAGGGTGACAATCGCATTAAATTTCGGATTCTGGACCGCGATGGTCTCCAGATGCGCATCAAGCACCTCGACAGGAGAGACGTCTCTCTGCTTGATACGGGTCGCCAACTCGACTGCGGAGGTGCGTGAGACATTCATCATGAGGCTTCGGCACTCCGGTTTTCGGCACAAAGCTTTTCGCAGCCGGCCGGACCTGTCCAACAACAATTGATGATGCGGCTATCGGGCCGCCCGATGGCTGCCCCCGATTCCACCCTTGAACGGACGAGAAATGGCATCCCAGATCGAGCTTTGGATGGAGATCAGGCAGATTCGCTACGCGCTTGCCGTCGCCAGCGAACGCAGCTTCACCAAGGCCGCCAATCAGCTCAACATCACCCAGTCGGCGGTGTCCGAGCAGATCAAGCTGCTCGAGACCCGCATCGGCTTTGACCTGTTCCGCCGCACCAGCCGGGGCATCGAGCAGACCGAGCGCGGCCGGATGTTTCTCTACGAGGCCGAGCACGTCTTTTCCGACCTGATGAAGCTCGGCGATGTGGCTCGCCGCCTGAGCGGCGCCGATGTGGAATCCCTGGTGCTCGGCATGGGATCTGGCCTCGCGCCCGCGCTGATCCCGTGTCTGTTTCCGCGGTCACCCTTCCCGTCCAATCTTCATCTGGAAATCCGCACCACGCCGACCCGGCTGGTGTTCGATGCGCTGTGCGAAGACAAGATCGACCTCGGGCTCGTGGTCGATGTCGGACCGGACCGCGTGCCGACCGGCCTGGTCGGAACGCCGCTGCTGACGCTGGATTTCACCTTGATCCTGCCCAAGGCGCATCCGCTGGCCGAAGAAGGCCGCGCCATCGACATAGCCATGCTCGCGCATGAGCCGATCATCATGAACGAGTTGTCGATCGGCTATGGCCAGATCGTCCACAAGATGTTCACCGATCTGGGGATCCAACCGCGGATCCGCGCCATCGTCGACAACGTCGAGACCATCAAGATGATGGTGCAGACCGGAACGGGGATCGCGATCATTCCGACCGGATCGGCCGACGACGCCATCAAGCTCGGCTTGATCGAGCAGCGCCCGATCGGCAATGCCGCGACGATGACGATCAGCGCCTATCACTCGCGGCAGGCGCTGTCCCGCCGCAAGAAAACCCTGATCAACTGGCTGCTGCAACCGGCCGGCAAAGCCTGAGCCTGGTGCCACGGATCATCCTCAATCCGCGTCGGCGGCGAGCGGCGCAATCGCCGCCCGCCCTCATCACCACAGGCTAAATCCGCTCGAGGATATAGAAGCCGCGCGAGCGGTCGATCAGATAGATCAGCCCACGTGAATCGTAGCAGACGTCGTTGCTCTGCACGCGCGTGGCCCCTTCCGGCACCGGCGGCATGAATGAAGCGACCTGCTTCGGTGCATGCGGGTTGGCGATATCGACGATCCGCAAGCCGCGCGCGAACCAGGCGATCGGAATCTCGGTGCTGCGGATATCTTCGCAGAACTGATGCAGACCGGTGTAGTCCTCTTTCGGCAAACCGTCTTCATCCTCGACCTGGAAACTCGCAAACGGCATCGGCCGGGTTTCATCGGTGATATCGACCAGCCACAGGAACGACGGCGATGTCGGACCGGCCAGCCGACCCACATCCTCGTCCGCGACCAGCATGACGCGGCGGCCGCGCAGCAGGAACGGCACCGGCAGCGCCGTGTGCGTCGGCCACGGAAACGGCGGACTCCAGTCGAGACCGGAGACGAACTTCGGCTTGGTCATGTCATCGATGTTGAGAATGACAAAACCGCCGTGCCAGTAACTGGTATAAAGGCGATTGCCGACGCGCATCGGATGATGACAACGATGGTCCGTGCCCTTCCAGGTCGGCGTTTCACCGCCCGCCGCCCATTGGCCCGGCATCCACCACCGGCCGACTTCTTCCGGCTTGTCGGGCTTCGCGAAATCGATGATCTGGACGATGTTGCCGAGATACCCGTCCATTTCCGGAGAGCCATAGACATAACGTCCGTCGAACGTGAAGCGGTGCATGCCCCGCGTCTGCCACGTCGCGATATGCCGCGGTTTCGACGGTGTTGAGACGTCGAAGACTTCGAGGCCGCCCTTGAAATCCGGGTCCTTGCGACCGATCGGGTAAACCTCCCGGTTGACCAGCATCACGTCGTTCTCGACGCGAACCTTATGCGACAGCGTTTGTTCCGGGGTTTTGACCTCGGCAATCAGACGCGGCTTGGAAGGATCGCTGATATCGACAATCGACGTTCCGTTCGGCGGCTTGATGTGGCCGACATAAGCGGTGTTCTTGTTGACCACGATCTGCCCGCCGCCGGGGCAATCGAAGTAACCGACGATGCGCAATCCATCGATATGAGACATTGATCAAACTCCAGATCGTTTTTGTTGTTGGTTCTGCAGACGGCCGAGCGCCGTCCGTATCAGTTGTCCTGCCAGTGCAACTTCCGCTCGGTGACCGTTTCGGCGACGACACGTCCATTCTTGACGACGAAAAGCCGATCGGCCTGCTGCGTGATCGCATCGGCGGCCGACGTCGCGTCCAGGATCACCAGATCGCCGAGGCAGCCGGGCGTCATGCCGTAATCGTCGAGCCGCAACAGCTTCGCCGCGTTGCGCGTCGGCATGGCGAAGGCTTCCTCAATCTCAGCCGGTTGACTGAGGTGTGCGGCATGCGCGGTGATGAGCACCACTTCCAGCGAATCCGCACGGCCGAACGGATAGAACGTGTCCTTCACGCAATCCTGCCCGAACGACACGTTCACGCCTGCCGCGAGCAACTCCTTCACACGCGTGATCCCGCGCCGAATCGGTTGTTTGTCGGTGCGACCCTGGAGCATCAGGTTGGTGGCCGGATTTGTGATCATGTTCATGCCCGCCTCCTTGACCAGCGCGATCACGCGGGCGGCATAATCGTCCGGATAGGCAGCGAGCGCACAGGTGTGGCCAGAGGTAACTCGCCCGTGCCAGCCGCGCTCGATCGTCATCCGCGCGAACATTTCCAGGGTCCGCGCCTGCGGGTTGTCGGTTTCGTCGACGTGCATATCGACGTCCGCATCGTATTTCTGCGCGATGTCAAAGGCGATGCGGATATGCTCGCGACTGTCCTCCGGCGACGCTTCGTTGAACGGCATGCCGCCGACCACGTCGGCGCCCATTTCCATCGCCTCGTACAGCAGCTTCTCGGTTCCCGGATTCTTGAGGATGCCCTCCTGCGGGAACGCGACGATCTCCAGATCGATCAGGCCGGCGTAACGCCGCCGCGCCTCCAGCACGCCCTCCAGCGGCTTCAATCCGCCGATATTGTCCACGTCCACATGCGAGCGCATGCGGGTGACGCCGTTGGAGACCGCGGAGCGGATGACACGCCCGGCCCGCCCGACAATATCCTCGACGGTGTAGCGCTTCTTACGCTCCCAGATGATCTCGATCGCTTCCGACAGCGTGCCGGAGACGTTAACGCGAACGTCCTCATTGATGAGCGCCTTGTCGAGATGAATATGCGGCTCGACAAAACCCGGTATCGCCATCTTGCCCTTGGCATCGATCACGCGCGCGCCATCCGCCATCTTCGCCTTGCCGGCATCGACATAGCGGCCGCCCGCGAAGGCGAAATCCTGCGGCTTGTCCTTGCCCCACGGGCGCGCATTCTTGACGATGAGATCGACGGGAGCCTGTTCAGTCATCGCTATCACCCACGAAACCGGCCGAGGAAATTGCGCAGCCGCTCGCTGCGCGGATTGCCGAAAATCTCCGACGGCGGACCCTGCTCGACGATTTCGCCATCGGCCATGAACACCACGCGATCCGCCACCTCGCGCGCGAACGCCATTTCGTGCGTGACGACGAACATGGTCATGCCGTCGCGGGCGAGGCCCTTCATCACCCCGAGCACCTCGCCGACCAGCTCCGGATCGAGCGCCGAGGTGACTTCATCGAACAGCATGACCTTCGGCTCCATCGCCAGCGCACGGGCGATGGCGACGCGCTGCTGCTGACCGCCCGAAAGTTGCGAGGGATAGGCTTCGGCCTTGTCGGCCAGACCAACCTTTGTCAGCAGTTCACGCGCCTTGTCGCGCGCCTGCTGCGCGGGAATTTTGCGCACGCGCACCGGCGCCTCGATGATATTCTCGATCACCTTGAGATGCGGGAACAGGTTGAACTGCTGGAAGACGATGCCGATCGCGGTGCGCGTCGCGTTGAGCTTGTGATCGGCGACCTTGACCATCGAGCCGTCCGACCGCTTCTCGTAACCAACCAGCATACCGTCGATCCAGACTTCGCCGGGACCATAGGGTTCGAGAAAATTCAGACAGTTCAACAACGTGCTCTTACCCGACCCGCTCGGGCCGATGACGCACACCACCTCGCCGGGCTCGACGGTCATGTCGATACCCTTGAGGACGTGGAGCGGACCGTATGATTTGTGCAGTCCGGAGACGCGAATGAGATGCGACATGTCTACTTTCCCGCCTCGCCGAACCACTTGACCTTGAGCGCATCCAGCTCGCCGCTGGCCTTCAGCTTGGCGAGGATGCGATTGACCTCCGCCAGCAAGGCCGTCTCGCTCGGATTCACGTTGATCCCGACCCATCCAGCGTCGTACGTGCCCGTGACCCGCACCCGCTTGAAGTTCTTGTGAATGAGATATTGCAGCGGCGGCAGATTGCTGATGATCGCATCGATCCGGCCGATTTCAAGGTCGCGCAAAGCGAGCATCAGCGTGTCGTAGGTTTTCACTTCCTTGACGCCATTGACGCTGCGCGCTTCCCGCTCGCCGGTGGTGCCGAGCTCGGCGCCCAGTGTCAGGCCGGCCAGTTGATCCTTGGCCTTGAGGTTGGTCCTGTCGTCGCGGACGGCGATGGCCACCGCCGTATCGTAATAGGAATTGGAGAAAGCCACCTGCTCGGCGCGCGCAGGCGTATGTGTCATCGCCGAAATCAGGAGATCCACTTTTCCGCTTTTCAGCGCCGGGATCAGCCCCTTGAAATCCACCACCGAGATATTGGCCTTCACGCCCATTTCGCGGGCGACGAGATTCGACAGATCGATATCGAACCCGACCAGCGTCGCCCCTTCCTTGAACTCGAACGGCGGATAGACACCTGAATTGGCGATCTTCACCTCGCCGGCCTTCTTGATCTGCTCGAGGGCGTCGGCACGCGCGCCATCGATCGAAACGCTGGAGAAAACAGCGGCCGCCATCAGCGCGACAGCCAATCCGAGCCTGCTCATTGATCCTGTCGTCGGCATGCGTCCTCACATATATTTTTTCTGTTGGAAGGCGCGGAATTCATCCGCTTCGCGCAGCAACGCCTCTTCATCGAACGTCTGTATTTTTCCGTTCCGGACCACCACCCGGCCGTCGATGACGACATGGCGGGCGCGAATCCCCGCTCCGGCGAACACGATCTGCTGGTGCACGTCGTTGAGCGGGTGCAGGCGCGGATCATTTCCCTCGAACACGACGAGGTCGGCCTTCTGGCCGGGAGCGATCCTGCCGACATCCTCCATGCCGAACCGTGCCGCTGCCGTGCCGGTGGTCATGGCGAGGATATCGGGCGCGGTCGGCCGCGGACTGACCCCGGACGTTCCGGGCAGCAGGCTCGCCAGCTTCATCACCTCGAGCATGCTCTGGCTGTCGTTGCTGGCGGCGCCATCGGCGCCCAGCGTCACGGCAATGCCGCGCTCCAGCATCTCCGGGATCGGCGCGACGCCGCTACCGAGCCGCAGATTGCTCACGGGGTTGTGCACCACCGTGACATCGTGGCCGGCGAGCAGGCTGAGATCCACGTCATCGACCCAGACGCAATGCGCCAGGCTCAACCGCCTGTCGAGCAACCCCAGGGAATCGAGATGCCTGATGCTCGAATGACCGTAGATTCCGTTGGCCTCATGGCGCTGCGATTGATTTTCGTCGACGTGCATCTGCATGAACAGATGACGGTCGGCCGCAATCTCCCCCACCCGCCGAAGCAGCGCGTCAGTGCAGCGGTGCGGCGCCGAGGGCGCCAGCATGACGGTGATCAGGCTGTCCGGATCATGCCACGTGTCGATCGCGGCACCGAGAAGTTCGGAAATATCGCCGCCCTTGTCCGTGACCCATGCGGGAACGGACCGGTCGCGCACCATGATCGCGACCGCGCACCGCATCCCCGCCTCGCGATAGGCTGCCACGGCCGCTTCGACGGCCTCAAGCCGCATCGGCGTCTGCCGGAAGTGATCGACCACCGCCGTCGTTCCCGAATGCAGCATCTCAGCGCAACCGAGCAGCACCGCGACGCGAATCTGCTCCGGGGTGAGTTGATCGAGCGGCGGCCAGACCGCGCCGATCCAGTCCTCATAGATGATGCGGTCGACGACGCCGCGCGCCAGCGTCTCCGGCGAATGACAGTGCGAGTTCAACAGGCCCGGCATGACGATGCCGCCGGATGCGTCGAGGGTGTCGCCTCTGACATCGGAGCCGCCGGCCGAGGCGATCAGCCCGCCCTCGACCACCACATTCTCCCGCATCAGCACCCGCGTCGACGCATCGAGCGTCGCAACGATGCCATTGGCTACGGTCAGCGGCATGTTGCGAGTTACCGAGGTCACGGGATAGCGAACCGCTTTTCGAGGCGGGAGACGAACCAGATCATCGGCAGCGTCATCATCAGATACATGAGAGCGACGCCGGCAAACGGGCTGAACGTGTTGGCCTTCCAGGTCATGACCTCGAGGCCGGACCGCAGCAGTTCGCTGAGCGCGATGGTCGAGACCAGCGCCGTATTCTTGAGCAGCGTGATCGATTCATTGGTGATCGGCGGCAGCACACGGCGCACCACCTGCGGCAGGATGATCCGGCGCATCGCCAGGCCGTAGGACATGCCGAGCGAGCGCGCCGCGCGCATCTGTCCCCGGTCGATCGACTGGATACCGGCGCGGATGATCTCGGCCACATAGGCCGCGTTCGTCACCGCCAGCGCGATCACCGCGACGGTGAACGCGGACAACTGGAGACCGGCGGACGGCAAGCCGTAATAAAGGAACATCAGCGTGACCAGCAGCGGGATGCCGCGCATCGCGGTGGTGTAAGCCGCCGCCAGCTTGCTGGTCACCGGATTGGCCGAGACGCGGCCAAGCGCCACGAACAGGCCGAGCGCCAGACCGATCGCCACCGAGATGATGGTGAGTTGAATGGTCAGCCAGGCGCCGCCGAGGAGCGCGGGGATCGCTTCAACGAAAATATCCCACTGGAAATCCATAACCGCCCTCCGTTGGCCGTCACGCCGCCCCGCTATGCGAGGCGGCGCCCCACCCGAATTGTTCCAACCCGGACGTCACTCACCTGCGTCGATGATAGCAATAACCGGGCCACCGCCATGCGGTCCCTGGTGCATGGCGTCGACCGAGACGAACACCGCCGGGTCGCCGATCGCCGCCGCCGCGACGCCGCCCACCGCCGCCTTGGAATGGCGATGGTGATGCACATCGGAATCGTCGAGCATGATCTGCCGCCGCCCGCGCAGCTTCGCGCGGTGGTCCGCCTCGCACTTCATGAAGCAGTTGACCAGCTTGCCGTTGAGATCGCTGGCGCGCGGACGCTCCGGCAGCGACAAGCCCGCATCGCGGATCGCGTCGTAGATGCCGTCGATGTCCAGCGCGTCCTTCATCACGCTATGACCGATCTTGTAGCGCCCGCCGGCGCCCGCCTTGTTGCCGAGCAGCACGATCTGCGCGCAGTCGAGCTCCACGCCCGACGAGCACGACGCCACCGAGGAATACAGGTCGAGATTGCGGCAGATCTCCTCCGCCTTCGGCATCGAAATCTCGCCGAGCGCGACGGCGATGCCGAGGCCGGTGGTGCCGTTCGACACGCCCATCGATTCATGCACCTCGCAGAACACGTCGTGGCCGCGCGACTTCGCATCGTGGATCGTGTCGATGGTCAGCAGCGGCGTCTTGGTCTGGACGTAGTGCACGTCCTTCGGATCGGTGATGCCGGCGTCCTTCATGGCGCGGCGCACGCCTTCCGCCACCTTCTCCACCATCGCCGGACGGCCGATGTCTTCCGGCAGGATCTGCGGGCTCAGCGCCGTGCCGAGCACCAGCCGCGGCGCATTCCCGCTGGCCTTCTTCTTCGTGCGCGCGAACACCGTCGCGTGCGGGGTGATCACGCCGTCGCAGCCGCCCGACCACACCATCGGCACCTGGCGGATGTCTTCCTCGCTGCGCGTGCCGTGCCTGGCCAGCACCGCGCGGAACGCCTGGTCGGCGAGAATGCGGGTGAAATCGTTGACGCCGCCGTTGCCTTCCGTTTTGCCGATAACGGCCACCACCTCGTCCGCCGCGAACTGGCCCGCGCGGATGCACGCCTCCAACCCGGAAGCGTCGGCAACACTCTTGATCTCAACCTTGGCGACTTCGATGGTCATTGCGCAATCCTGTTCCACAAACAACATCGTCGTCGCGCGGTGCGCGCGGACGACCTCATGGCAATCCTCAAAAGATATGCCGTGAGTGTCCAACAGTGTTTGCTTATGTGCACATCGGCAAATCCGATCCTCGGATTCCCTGCATTGTGCGATGCGAAAACAAGGGTGCCGCGTCAGGTCACGCTGCCGCCAAGAGCAGCACATGTCCCGGCATGATTGCAATCAATAGCGAGCCGCGCGATGAAGCACCTGCGATCCTCGCGATGGCCGGATACATGCAACAGAACAGCGAACGCGAGCAAACGGAACCGGTGTCGGTGGTCATCGGCCTGACGACCGCCCCCCGTTCTCGCGACGATATCGTCGGCCCGACGGTGCGGATCGAACCATCCTCGCGCAAGCCGCTGCGGCTCAACAATGCCGGCCTCAACCTGCACGGCAAGACGGATGCGGCCGACGCGTTCGCACGGATCAGGGAGTATCTTCTGGCGCTATGCGGACCGTGGTCGCGACAGCACCATGCGTTTCTCGACGCCTATTTCACGTTCATCGACGCACAATGCGAACAGCATCGTGCGGAGTTGAACGACGCGCTCGCCGCGTTCGGATCGGTCTACCACTACCGCGATTTCCGGTTCTCCGCGTGGGTTCCGCTGCCGCTGGCCGTGGTGAACACATCCGGCGAGCAATCCTTACCGCGATCCGATTTTCTGTTCTGGTCCGGCATGGAATTCATCGCCGTCGAACTGTGCGGCCACACCTCTCGCTCAAACGCCCGCGCTCGCGATCTCGCGCTGTTGCAACAGGCGGGCATCAGGATTGTCGACATTCATCTCGGTGCGTTGCGTGCCAACCCCGACGCGCTATTCACTTCGGTATTTCCGGCGGAATTCTCCCGCTTCTGGGCCGGCGAGCGCTTCCCGAGCGGCCCGGTGAAACCGGGCAACGCCCGCTTCGTCCTCACCCCGCAGTCTTAGATATCGGCCTCCAGGATATAAAGGCCACCGGTAAACCGGTCGGCCGCATAGACGATCTGTTGCTCGTCAACGTAGACGTCATTGATCTGCGCCGCGCCAGCGGGCGAGCCCCTCGGTGCTTCCGGCACGAAGTGAGCGATTTCCGTCGGCTGCAGTGGATCCTCAATGTTGTAGACGCGCACGCCACCATTGAAGATCGCCGAGAAGATGATCGTTTCGGAGCGAAACGACGGACCCGGCCGGTTCTCGTGCAGATTGTGCGAGCCGAACCGGCCGCCGCGCTGGGCAAACTCCGCCACCGGCGGCATCGGCAAGGTGCCGATCGGCACCGGGTTATCTTCCTTGCGGAGATCGACAAGCCAGGTGAGCTTCGGCCAATCCTCGCCACCGTCACGCACGCATTCGTCGGAGATCACCAGCAGGTCGCGCTCGATCAGCGGCAACACCGTGTGCATGAAGCCGTTGAACGGCGGCGACGGATTCCACTGCGAGACCGGCTTCGGCCGGCTCATGTCGGAGATGTCGAGAATGACCATGCCGCCGTCGAGATAGGCCACATAGGCGCGATCCGGACGCTCCGGATACACGTTCGTATTGTGCGCGCGAAACCCGCTGTCGAATTTCGGATGCCGTGGCGGCGGCGGTGCATCGTCGCCCTCGCGCGTGCCGGGCAACCACCATCGGCCGACCTCAAACGGCTTGGTGGGATTGGCAACATCGATGCAGCGATAGAACTGACAATCGAGCCGGTTGCGCGGAACGAAATCCGGCGCGCCGCCGGCGAAGTGGATATAGCGTCCGTCCACGAACCAGACCTGATGCACGCCCATCGAGTGCGGCCCCGAACAGTCGAAAAACGCGATGGAACGCGGGTTTTCCGGCACGCTGACATCGAACAGCTCGATCCCCGCCGGCTCGAGGCCGTGGCCGGGATCACCGAGCCCCTTGGGCCCCAAAGTCTGATAAGCGACCGCGAGGATATCGCCGACGAGGTCGAGCGAATTGGAACGGACCTTGTTGTGTGGCAGATCGGTCTGCACGATGACGCGCGGATTCTTGAGATCCGTCACATCGACGCCGGTGAAATTCTTCGGCGGCCCCTCATGTGCCAGCCACATGATGCGTCGGCCGTTTGGCGCCGTCTGGATGATCATACCCTCGCCGATGCCGCCGAACCCGCGCAGCGGGTCCTGGCTGATCAGGCGCATGTTCTTGATCGACGAAGTCATCATCTGTCCCTTATTTCTCAGGTGCCGAGAGCGGCATCCATGGCTTTCTGCAGATCCGGCATGCACGGATCGTTACCGATGAACACCAGCCGGGTCTCTCGCGCATCATCCGGCCAATGATCGAGCACGGCCGGCGGATAAAGCGTTTTACCGACACAATGCAGAACCACGGGACCATCGGCACCTGTGATCCTCACAAACCCCTTCACGCGCAGGATGCCATCTCGAAGCGAGAGCAGTGATTGCAGCCACGCCGCCAGCTCGCCCCACTCCACCGGATCGGTTCGCCGCACGGCGCTCGACGTGAAATGACTTTGGCCATGCGCGTGATGATGCGCCGCCACGACCGAAACGGCCGTACTCGCCCGCGCATGGGCGGCTCGCAGCAGGGCATCCGGGTCGATCCGGTCGCGCCGCACATCGTGGATCGCGGCGACCGGGTTGATGCCGGATACCAGAGCGCGCACCGCGTCGACCTGCTCGTCCGCAACAAGGTCCGTCTTTGTGATCAGCAGACAGTCCGCAAGCGCAATCTGCCGCTGAACCTCCTCGAACCGGGACAGGTTCTCCACCACATTCACGGCATCGACTGTCACCAGCAGGCCCGCCAGCGTGAACGTGCGCAGCAATTCCCGATCATCCAGCAGCGTGGACAGGATCGGACCTGGATCGGAAACGCCGCTGGTTTCGACGATCACACGGGAAAAATGCGGAATTTCATTCAGATCCCGGCGCGAACGCAACAGCAACAGCGTGTCGCGCAGATCACCCCGGATCGAACAGCAGATACAACCGCTGCTCAGCAGGATCGGGTCGTCGATCGCGGTCTCGATCAACGCATGGTCGACTGCGACATCGCCGAACTCGTTGACGATCACCACGGCATCCTTGAAACGCTCGTCAACAAGAACCGCGTTCAGAAGCGTGGTCTTGCCGCTTCCGAGAAATCCGGACAGCACCGTGACCGGAACAGGCCCTGCTTCAACCACTCTCTCGTCCGCTATCCGTTCCGAAAGCGACCGGGCATGCCCGGTCGCTTTCTTGTTCGCAATCAACTTTCACGCCGCGGGCTCAAAACCACTTCTTGTCGAGCTTGTCCAGGAATCCTTCCTTCTTCAGATCGGCGAGGTGCTTGTTGATCTCGACCCGGAGATCGTCGTCTTCCTTTCGGATACCCACGGCGATAACCGCGGTGCGCCAGACCTTCGTCAGCTCCAGGCCATCCGACAATCCCTTCATGTTGTAGCGGATCGACGGCAGCGGATTGACCACCGCATCGACGCGCTTGTTCTCGAGATCCTTCAAAGCCAGCAGGATCGTGTCGTAGGTTTTCACTTCCTTCACGCCGGGGATGTTCTCGCGCACGAACACCTGACCGGATGTACCGATCTGCACGCCGACGACCTTGCCGTTCAAGTCCTGCGGCTCGGCGATCGCGACGCCCTTCGGCTTCGCCGCGCCGATACCAGCGTCATAATAACTGTCGCTGAAGCCGATCTGTTCCTCGCGCTGCTTGGTCCGGGTCAAGCCCGTGAACAGCGCATCGACACGGCCGGATTTGAGCGCGGCGACGATGCCCTTGAAGTCGATTTCCTGCCACTGGATTTTGACGTTCATCCGCTTGGCAATCTCGTCGGCAAGATCGATGTCGTAACCGACTGTCTTGCCGTTCACGACATACTCGAACGGCGCATAGGCCGCCGAAGTCCCGAGGGTGATGGTGCCCGTCCGCTTGATCTTCTGCAGGGTCGTCTCCGCGGACGCGGGACCTCCCCATGACAGCGCCGCCGCCGTGATCAAGAGCCCGGCAGTCGTCAGAAAAGCCCGTCGTATCGCACCTGCACGCATGTTGTTGTCCTTTTGCATTGTTCCTCCTCCTGTTGTCAGTTTCCTTGGCTTCCGGAAGTCGCAGTCGTCGTCATACTCTCTTGCGCGGCGCGCCAAATCCGCACCGGCGTGATCGGCAGCGTGTTGATCCCGACTCCGAGCGGCGCGAGCGCGGCGGAGACGGCATTAGCGACCGTTGCCGCCACGGCGACGATACCCCCCTCGCCGGCGGCCTTGACGCCGAGCGGATTGGTGGTCGAGCGCGCGTGCTCAAGCGAGATGCAGTTGATGCTGGGAAAATCGCTGGCCGTCGGCAGCAGATAGTCGGCGAGCGACGCGTTAAGAAGCTGACCGTCTTCGTCATAAATGAATTCATCGAAGAACGTGCCGCCGAGACCCTGCACGATGCCGCCGATCATCTGCCCGTGGACGATCAGCGGGTTGATCATACGCCCGACATCCTCCACCGCCCAGTAGCCGAGAACCTTCACCCGGCCGGTTTTGATATCCACCGCGACATGCGCGACATTGGCGCCATAGCTGTAGGTCAGCTTGGTGTTGTTGAAGGCGCCCTCCACGTCGAGCGCGCGCCCATTCGCCCTCGCCGCGACGGCAAGCTCCACGAGGTTCGTCTGCCGCGTTCCATCGGCTGAAAAGAACGCACCGTCTCGCCACACGAGTTCTTCGTTCGGACTTCCGAACAGGCCGACAGCCAGCGGACGCGCCTGTTCGATGAAGATGCGCGCCGCATCGAGGATCGCGCTGCCGCCCATCACCGCCGCGCGGCCGCCATAGGTGCCGAAACCTTCCGTCAGATCGGTGGTCGAGCCGTGAAACACCCGGACCGCTTCGGGAGCGATGCCGAGCGCATCGGCGCAGATTTGCGCAAAGGATGTTTCGTGACCTTGACCGAGCGTCGAACAACCCGTGTAGAGATCGATCGTCCCGTCGTCAGCGAGACGCAGACGCGTGCATTCGCGCGGCCCCGCGCCGCCGCTCTCCACAAAGCAAGCGACGCCGACGCCATGATGCCACCCATCGACGACGCGACCGGAGAGCGCGCGCAACCGGTCCCATTCGCTTGCGTCGACCACGCCGTTCAAGGCCAGGGCATAGTCGCCGCTATCATAGGGCGATGTCGCACTGTTCGGGATCAGCGCGCCGGGATCGTAAGGCATCTCCTGCGCGGTCAGCAGATTGCGCCGGCGCATCTCAACCGGATCGATGCCGAGATCGCGCGCGGCGATATCGATCATGCGCTCGCGAAAGAAATTGGCCTCGAAACGTCCCGGCCCGCGAAAACTGCCGATCGGCGTCTTGTTGCTGGTGAAGACATTCACGTCGCACACGAAATGCGGAATCCGGTAAGGCCCCGGCAGAAAAGCCGCGGTGTTCGACGGCGCCATACTGCCGTTCGTGCGCACATAAGCACCGAGATCGACAAAGATACTGCCGGACAGAGCAAGGATCGTGCCATCGGCGCGACAGGCGATCTGCAAATCACAGTCGACCTCGCGCGCGTGGTTGGTGGCCATCAGATGTTCGCGCCGGTCCTCGATCCACTTCACCGGACGTTCGAGCGCGCGCGCGGCGAACGGAACGATAAAGTCCTCCGGATAAAACTCGCCGCGCACGCCGAATCCGCCGCCGATATCGACCTCGATGAGATCGATTGCCGTCTCGGGAAGACCGATCAATCCGGCGAGGATGCGGCGATTGGCGAACGCGACTTTCGCCGCACCCCAGACGCGCAACCGCTGCTGCGCAGCATCCCATTGCGCGACCAGGCCGCGCGTCTCCAGCGGAACGCCGCTGTGACGATGGCAACGCAACCGTTCCGACCGGACGTAGTCGGCGCCCGCAAGCACCGCCGGGTCTCCGCGTGTGACGCGATAGGACGACGCGACATTGGTGCCGGCATGTTCATGCAGAACGCTGTCGCGGTTGGCGGATGCCCAATCGGTTACGGCCGGCAGCGGCTCATAGTCCACCTCGATCCGTTCGAGCGCGTCCTCGGCCCGGTAAGGCGTATCCGCGACGACGAACGCGACCGGCTCTCCGACATAGCGCACTTTATCGACCGCGAACGGCGGCTGCAGGAACGACCGCTCGTAGCCCGGCAGCGACGCCGCGCGCATCGGAATCAGCACCGTTGCGTCGAGATCGCGCGCCGTGAACACCGCTTTGATCCCCGGCATCGCCAGCGCGGCCGAGACATCGATGCTCTTGATCCGTGCATGCGCCACCGGACTCCGCAGCACCACGCCGTGCAACATCCCGTCGATGGTCACATCGTCGATGTAACGGCCGCGGCCCTTGAGAAAGCGCAGATCCTCCACCCGCTCGCGCGCGAGCCCGATCGCAGCCGCACGGGTTTCAGCGGATGGCGTCATGGCTTGCGATTCCCGCCGGCCGCCGCGTCGAGCACGGCCGCGACAATCGGCACATAGCCGGTGCAGCGGCAGATATTACCCGAGAGCACGTCGCGTACCCGCTCCGCGGTCAGATCGGATTCACTGTCGATGAGCGCCTGCGCCGTAATCAGCATGCCCGGCGTACAGAACCCGCACTGCAGGGCATGATGCTTGCGAAATGCCTGCTGCAACGGTGACAGCTCACCGTCCGGCGCAAGCCCTTCGACGGTGACGACCTCGCAGCCATCCGCCTGCACGGCGAACATCAGACAACTCCGCACCGCCTTGCCATCGACCAGCACGGTGCACGCACCGCAGACGCCATGCTCGCACCCGACATGCGTGCCGGTGAGGCGCAAGGTATGTCGCAGAAAATCGGCGAATGTCAGCCGGGGCTCGATCTCGTGGCTTTCCGCGCGGCCGTTCACCTGTACCGTGACGCTCGTCATCAGGCCACCTTCTTCCTGCGACCGGATCCGGCGGCGGCGTTCAAGGCGCGCAGCATCAATGTTTCGAGCAGGGCGCTGCGATATTCCGCCGGCGCGTGCATGTCCGACTTCGGCTCACAGTCCTCGGCAGCGATCCGCGCCGCCTCCACGAGTGTGTCGACTGCAAGCAGGCTGCCGCGCAGGCAATCCTCGGCGCGCGTCAGATGCAGTGCACGATCGCCGGCGCCGAACGACACCAGCGACGCATCCGCGCAGATGCCATCCGCATCGCGGTCGAGCAGGACGATCGCGCCTGCGAGCGCGAAGTCGCCGGCGCGGCGGGCAAACTCCTCGAAACCCCAGCCGCGCCGCTCCGGCCAGGCCGGAAACTGGATGGCGACCAGCATTTCTCCCGGTTCGAGCGCCGTCTCCAGCGCGCCGCGGAAAAACTCGGCTGCCGGCACCGTTCGCATGCCGCGCGCACTGCGCAGCGAGAACATCGCATCGCAGGCGAGCGCCACGGCGGGAAACTCCGCCGCCGGATCGGCATGCGCGCTGCTGCCGCCGACCGTGCCGCGATTGCGGATCTGATAGTGCGCGATGTGATGCACGGCACATTGCAGCAGCGGATTGTGCCGCGCGACGGCTGTGCTGCTTTCCAGTTCATGCCAGCGCACCAACGCGCCGAGCGTCAGCCCGTCCGGCGTCACGTCGATGCGCGCAAGCTCCGATATATGATTGATATCGATCAGCAGACTGGGCGATGCCAGGCGGAAATTGAGCATCGGCACGAGGCTTTGCCCCCCCGCCAAAATCACCGCATCGTCATGGTCAGTAAGTGCGGCAATCGCTTCATCGATCGAGTGAACACGCAGATAGTCGAACGGCGCAGGCTTCATGCCCGATGCCCCAGGCCGTCACCCCGGAGCCAGGAGCATCGAACGATGCTGTTGCAACAAACAGCGATCTTCACGGCATCGATTGCCATCGCGAATCCTCGCGCTGCGATTTACATCCGCCGTCATGCGAATTTTATGAGCGACCTTCAGACAATCCTCATAAGATGCCGCACGGCTGTCCAACAATGTTTGCTTATTTGCGTATCGGCAAATCCGATCCACGCTTTGTGCGGCGCAAAAATCACGCGCCGCCACATCGTACCGGCGTCGACACCGCCAGAGCAGATCGCGTTCAACCGCGCACGCCGAAGTTGTCACGGCAGATCATCGTCTGGCCCGAGATCACACGAGCGATGAATGCGCCGCAGACGAACGATGGAGACATCGTGACGCGCGAAGACCGCACCGCGGATGAAACTTCGTTGCACTCTTTATGAGCACACACAGCCTCTTCGGCTATGCGTAGCAGCGCAGGCCCGTGCAACGACGACAACCGCGTAACGCCGGTGACGGACACAAACCGTCCTCCGGTCGGGGATCGGCCGGCTATCGCCGTGTCGGATCCGGGCTGATCCGCGTCAGCAACCATCCATGAACGGCCGCTCCGCGCGAGCGAACGCAGCCTGAAAACAAGCATAAGTCTTTGAAATGATTGGCGCTCCCTACGAGAATCGAACTCGTGTTTCAGCCTTGAGAGGGCCGCGTCCTAACCGCTAGACGAAGGGAGCGTCGGGGCCTGAAATAGCCGTGTTCCGGCGGGGGCGCAAGCGCGTTCCCACCCCCTCTCCTCCCGCCGCCGCGCGGGATCAGCGTCGCAGGATACCACCGAGCGCGCCGCGCACGATCGCCCGGCCGACGGTGCCACCGAGCGATTTCCCCAGCACCGAGGACGCCACGTCCGCCGCGATCTTGCCGCCGACCCGCGTGGTGATCGAGCGGGTGATCTCGCGAGTGACGATTTGCCCGGTGCTCAGGCGCTCGCCGCGCGGACGGCTGGTGCCGAAGATGGAACCGAGCGCGCCGCCGACCTTGCTGAAGAAACCGCCCTCGCCTGCCGCCTCACCGGGCGGCGCCGCCGTCTGCTGGGTGCGCTTCTGCAGAATCTCGTAAGCGGATTCGGAATCGACCGCGGTGTCGTACTTGCCCTTGAACGGGCTCGCAGCGATCGCCGCCTGCCGCTCGGCCTCGGTGATCGTTCCGAGCCGCGCCGACGGCGGGCGGATCATGGTGCGCTCGACCACCGACGGCACGCCGTTGCCTTCGAGGAACGAGACCAGCGCCTCGCCCTTGCCGAGTTCGGTGATCACCTGCGCGGTATCGAGGTCCTTGTTCGGACGGAACGTGTCGGCCGCCGCCTTCACCGCCTTCTGGTCGCGCGGCGTGAACGCGCGCAGCGCATGCTGCACGCGGTTGCCGAGCTGCGCCAGCACTGTGTCCGGCACGTCGAGCGGATTCTGCGTGACGAAATAGACGCCAACCGCCTTGGAACGAATGAGCCGCACCACCTGCTCGATCTTCTCCAGCAGCGGCTTCGGCGCATCGTTGAACAACAGATGCGCTTCGTCGAAGAAGAACACCAGCTTCGGCTTGTCGAGATCGCCCGCCTCCGGCAGCTTCTCGAACAGCTCCGACAGCATCCACAAGAGGAAGGTCGCATAGAGCCGCGGATTGTTGATCAGCTTGTCGGCGGCGAGGATGTTGACGATGCCGCGACCGTCGCGATCCTTGCGCATGAAGTCATTGATGTCGAACGCCGGCTCGCTGAAGAAATTCTTGGCGCCCTGGTTCTCCAGCACCAGCAGTTGCCGCTGGATGGTGCCGACCGTCGCCGGCGAGACATTGCCATAGGTTTTTTGCAGATCGCCGGCGTTGTCGGCGATGAAGCCAAGCATCGCGCGCAGGTCTTTAAGATCGAGCAAGGCAAGCCCCTGCTCGTCGGCGACGCGGAAGGCGATGTTGAGCACGCCTTCCTGCGTGTCGTT
>JAHBZF010000130.1 GCA_019635575.1 Pseudolabrys sp.
CACGTAAATCATTTCCTTGGTGACGATGCCGCGTCTGGCGAATTCGTATTGCGTGACCGGTGCATCACCGACACCGCGCATCGGCTTCGGCGTATTCGGGAAGGCGCGTGCGAGATATTTGCCGGTGGCATTGCCGTTATCGACCGGCTTGATCGCGCGGCCCTCATATTCCTCGATGCCGCCGCGCTCTTTCACCCACTGCACGCGGCTGCGTGCGAGGCCCCGTTCGACATCGATCTTCACGTTCGGATCGGTGTAGGGGCCGGAGGTGTCGTAGACCGGCAGCGGCGGTTCGTTCGCGGCTTCGGTGAGCGCGATTTCGCGCAGCGGCACGCGAAGATCCTTCGCGGTTTCCGGCACGGAATAAATCTTGCGCGAGGCGGGAAGAGCGCCGGTGGTGACTTCGGGCGTTTTCAGTTCGCGGTCATGGATGTTCATGGCGGCCTCGCTTTCACGCGCAAGCGCGCCGGCGCGAAAATGCACCAGCGGCAAAAATAGATGGATTAAGAGTCGGCATTGTCCTGTCCCTTCGCCGGCATGACCCGGATCAGGTTCAAAGGGTTACCGCGCATCGCGGAATCTCAGCCCGTCTTGCGCTCGCGCGCTCAGGACTCCCCTCGGAACAAGGATACTCTTGGCTTTTATTTTTGGCTCGTCAATGGCGAAGGCCGCTTCTAGGCTCCGTCACGGAGGATACCCATGCCGATGATGGAACTACGCCCCAACTGCGAGTGCTGCGATCGCGATCTGCCGCCGCAATCGCACGAGGCATTTATCTGCACGTTTGAATGCACATTCTGCCGCGACTGTACCGATCGTGTGTTGAAAGGCGTTTGCCCGAACTGTAAGGGCGAACTCGTCCGCAGACCCGTTCGCACGGAGGCGATGCTGGTGAAATATCCGGCCTCGATGAACCGCAAGGTAAAACAGGGCGGTTGCGTCACCGCAGCGTAATTTCAGACCCGGAGCGCCGCACGGACTGCGGCAGCGATCGTCTGGTCGATTTCTTGCGGCGGGACCGCCTGCGGAAGAAAGACGCGCACCGCACCGAGCGGAATCCCGATCACGGCGACCGCAAGTTTTTCTTTGCCGCGCGAGTCGGCGGGAAACAGGCGGGTTGCCGCTTCTGCGATGGCATCACGCATTTCGGCGGCATGCTTTGCCGCACGGGTACGGTATTCTTCCGGTGCTTCCGGTTTGATGAATTCTTCGCGCCGATGCGAACTTAAAACGGCCGCGGCGGCGTGGTCGCTTCGTGCGAAGCGCGGTGTCGAGAGCGCGCATTCGACGGCGTCAGCCTCGCTCGCGATGGTGGAAATTTGCGGAAGCACGATCCCATGAAAGCGTTCGGTCGCCGAAAGCCAGATTTCGGCAAGTAGCGCGTCGCGCGAGGGGAGCCGGTGGTAGATCGAGCCGGTCGGTATACCTGCCTCCTTCGAGACCGCCGCAATTG
This sequence comes from Pseudolabrys sp., assembly GCA_019635575.1. Classification (GTDB taxonomy): domain Bacteria; phylum Pseudomonadota; class Alphaproteobacteria; order Rhizobiales; family Xanthobacteraceae; genus Pseudolabrys. The sequence continues at coordinate 1,454 of JAHBZF010000130.1, forward strand.
ACATGCCAGCGGGGCCCAGCCGGGCGGCGACGAGGGTCGCGGTCTTTATCAGTGCGGCATGATCGATCAGGGCGGGGCGGGCCATGGAAAATATTAGAATACATATTCTAATTATGCAAAAAATTGATTTTGCAATGCACAAATGCCGCAGAACCAATGCCGCCTATCGAGGTTTCCCGTTTACAGGGCGGTGGAAATGCACATGAAGGAGAGCTTCCATGAAGAAGATCATTCTCGCGTCCGTCGCGGCAACCGCTTTGATTGCAGGCCTGGGACCGGTCAAGGCGGAGGAACCGGGCGAGCAGCAGCTGCTTTCCCAGCGTGGAACGATGCAGGGCAACCAGCAGGGTAGCTCCAGCTATGGCTCGTCCCCGTGGGTCTCTTCCGAATTTATCGTGAGCCCGCGTTACGGCCCGTTGGGCTATGCACCCATCGTTGGCCCAGCAGTTGGCGGCATCTTGTTCGGAACCGCAGACTAAGTTTCACGCACCCCGGCACTGCCGGGGTGCTTTTTTGTTTATTTTAGAATATAAGTTCTAAAATTATTTGCCCGTTTCGGCGGGATAAGAATCAGCGCATGGATGCGAAAGTGGCGCGGGGACGGTAGTCTCTCGCCCGGTCAGGCAAGGTGGTCGCCGTGCGGCAATACCTCGATCTCGTGGAGCGCATTATCCAGACCGGCGTTGCCAAGGGCGACCGCACCGGCACGGGAACGCTCTCCGTCTTCGGCCATCAGATGCGCTTCGACCTCGCGGAAGGCTTTCCGCTGGTGACGACGAAGAAGCTCGCGCTCAAAGCGATCGTGCACGAACTGCTCTGGTTTCTCGCGGGCGACACCAACATCAAATATCTCAAGGACCACGGGGTCACGATCTGGGACGAATGGGCCGACGCGCAGGGCAATCTCGGTCCGGTCTATGGCAAGCAGTGGCGCTCCTGGCCGAACCCGGACGGCGGCGCCATCGACCAGATCAAGGATCTGATTTCGGAAATCAAAACCAATCCGAATTCGCGCCGCCTGATCGTGAGCGCATGGAATCCGGCAGACGTGCCGAAGATGGCGCTGGCACCGTGCCATTGCCTGTTCCAGTTCTGGGTCGGCGACGGCAAGCTCTCGTGTCAGCTCTATCAGCGCTCGGCGGACGTCTTCCTTGGCGTACCGTTCAACATCGCGTCCTACGCGCTCTTGACCCACATGGTCGCGCAGGTCACCGGCTTGAAGCCCGGCGACTTCGTGCATTCGTTCGGCGACGCGCATCTTTACAACAATCACCGCGAGCAGGCGGAGTTGCAGCTTTCGCGCGCGCCGCGTTCGCTGCCGACACTGAAACTCAATCCGGCGGTGAAGGATATTTTCTCGTTCCGCTACGAGGATATCTCCTTCGAGAATTACGATCCGCACCCGGCGATCAAGGCAGAAGTCGCGGTGTGACCGCGCCCGGGCCCGCCGCCGATCCCGTTCAGATCGTCTTCGTCGTCGCCGTCGCCGAGAACGGCGTCATCGGCCGCGACAACGCGATGCCGTGGCATCTGCGCTCCGATCTCAAGCGCTTCAGGCGGATCACGATGAACCGGCCGCTGGTGATGGGCCGCAAGACCTTCGCCTCCATCGGCCGGCCGCTGCCGGGACGCACCAACATCGTCGTCACCCGCGACGCGGCGTTCCAGGCGCCCGGCGTCGTGGTCGTGCCTTCGCTCGAAGCCGCCCGCGAGGCCGCGCGCGGCGATGCGCTGCGGCGTTTCGTCACTGAGATCATGGTGATCGGCGGCGCCGACATCTTCGTGCAATGGCTGCCGCTCGCCGACCGGTTCGAGGTGACGGAGGTTCATGCCGCGCCGGAGGGCGACAGGGTGCTGGCCCCGATCGATCCCGCGGAATGGGAAGAAGTCGCGCGCGCGCGTCATGCGCGGGGGGACGGCGACACTGCGGATTTCTCCTACGTCACCTGGCGCCGGCGGCGCTGAACCCCGAAGGCTCTGCGGCGCCGCGCCGCGGACCGTGCGACCCATTGGCGACATTGACAAATCGGCGTCGCGGCCTAGCTCTGCCGGGGTGCGGTCCCGCGTTGTAAGGACCGGGCGCGTCCCCTATAACGCCTGCTTGAGTTTGCGGCGCGCCAGCGCCCGCGCGGAGGAGATCGACGATGCCGTGGAAGAATCAGGGCGGTGGCCCGTGGGGCTCCGGCCCGAAGGGACCGTGGGGTTCGGGCCCGCAAGCGCCGGGCCCGAGGCCGCCGGATCTCGAGGATCTTCTGCGGCGCGGGCAGGACAAGCTGCAGACGCTGCTGCCGGGCGGCAACTTCAGCGGCATGGGGATCGCGCTCGTGCTGGTGGCGGCGCTGGCGATCTGGGGCCTGTCCGGCTTCTTCCGCGTGCAGTCGGAAGAGCTCGGCGTGGTGCTGCGCTTCGGCAAGCACGTACGCACGGTGCAGCCGGGCCTGAACTACCACCTGCCTTATCCGATCGAGACCGTGCTGCTGCCCAAGGCGCTGCGCGTCTCGACGCTCTCCATCGGCATGCGCGTGGTCGACGACACGCGGCGCGGCGGCGGCACCGCCATCCGCGACGTGCCTGAGGAAAGCCTGATGCTCACCGGCGACGAGAACATCGTCGACGTGGATTTCACCGTGCTGTGGCGCATCAAGCCGGACGGCGTCGGCGACTTCCTGTTCAACATCCAGAATCCGGAAGGCACCGTGAAGGCGGTCGCCGAGAGCGCGATGCGCGACGTGATCGGCCGCTCCAACATCCAGCCGATCCTCACCGGCGCGCGCACCACCACGGAAGCCGCGGTGCTCGAGCTGATGCAGAAGACGCTGGATTCCTACGGCGCCGGCGTCCTGATCCAGCAGGTGCAGATGCAGAAGGTCGACCCGCCGGCGCAGGTGATCGACGCGTTCCGCGACGTGCAGGCGGCGCGCGCCGACCTCGAGCGGCTGCAGAACGAGGCGCAGACCTACGCCAACCGCGTCGTCCCCGACGCGCGCGGCCGCGCCGCGCAGATCCTGCAGGGCGCCGAAGGCTACAAGGAGCAGGCGGTGGCCGAGGCCAAGGGCCAGAGCGCGCGCTTCCTCAAGGTCTACGAGGAATACCGCAAGGCGCCCGACGTGACGCGGCAGCGCCTCTATCTCGAAACCATGGAGCGGGTGCTCGGCAATTCCGACAAGCTGGTGCTCGATCCGGGCGCGGGCGCGTCGTCGCCGGGGGTGGTGCCCTATCTGCCACTCAGTGAACTCGGGCGCCGCAGCGCGCCGGCCACGCAGCAGCAGGGCGGGAGCAACCGATGAAGTCCGGCATCGCAGGTATCGTCTCTCTGTTCGTGGTGCTGGTGGCGGTCGTCATCGGCTACAGCTCGATCTTCACCGTGAGCCAGACCGAGCAGGTGCTGCTGGTCCGGCTCGGCGAGCCGGTGCGCGTGGTCACCGAACCGGGCCTCAATTTCAAGGCGCCGTTCATCGACACCGTCATCAGCATCGACAAGCGCATTCTCGACCTCGAGAACCCGGCGCAGGAGGTGATCGCCTCCGACCAGAAGCGGCTGGTGGTGGACGCCTTCGCGCGCTACCGCATCAAGGACGCGCTGCGCTTCTACCAGAGCGTCGGTTCGGTGCAGGCGGCCAACATCCAGTTGACCACGCTGCTCAACGCGGCGCTGCGTCGCGTGCTCGGCGAGGTGACCTTCATCAACGTGGTGCGCGACGAGCGCGACGTCCTGATGAGCCGCATCCAGAAGCAGCTCGACCGCGAGGCCGCCGCCTACGGCATCACCGTGGTCGACGTGCGGATCCGCCGCGCCGACCTGCCGGAGCAGAACAGCCAGGCGGTCTATCAGCGCATGCAGACCGAGCGTCAGCGCGAGGCGGCCGAGTTCCGCGCCCAGGGCGGCCAGAAGGCCCAGGAAATCCGCTCCCGCGCCGACCGCGAGGCCACCGTCATCATCGCCGAGGCCAACTCGCAGGCCGAGCAGATTCGCGGCGAGGGCGACGGCGAGCGCAACCGGCTGTTCGCGGAAGCCTACGGCAAGGACGCGGACTTCTTCGCCTTCTACCGCGCCATGGCCGCCTACGAGGCGAGCCTGAAGAGCAACGACACCCGCTTCCTGCTGCGGCCGGATTCGGAGTTCTTCCGCTACTTCGCCAATCCCACCGGCAAGCCGGCCCCCGCGCCCGCCAGCCCCGCGCCCCAGCGCTGACAGGCCGGGCGCCTCGCCTCCGGTCAGGAGACCCCGACGGATGAAGTCGTTTGGTTATGGCGATCTGATCGTCGGGGTCGGTATGGTGCTGGTGCTGGAGGGGCTGCTGTTCGCGGCGCTGCCGGCGTGGATGCGTTCGGCGATGAAGAGCGTGCTGTCCTCGCCGGACAACATCCTGCGCGCTGTCGGGCTGGCATCGGCGGTGATCGGACTGCTCCTGATCTGGCTGGTGCGGCATTAGCGCCGCCGACCGGGATTTTGCCGCAATCGGCGGGTTGATCGACGGCATGGCCCCCTTACGCCGGCAGCCGCCGGCTCCCATCCGTGCGGAATGCGCGCCTCGGTGTCAGCCTCGGCACTTGCCTTGGCGATTGTCCTGGCGCTTGCCTTTGCGATTGTCTTGGCGCTTGCGCGGGCGTCCGGTTCGGGCGCAGTCTGGCCTCAACAAGACCCGATCCTTTTTTGGAGAGCTTTCGACCATGTCCGATGCGTTTCAAGCATTGAGCCGCCGCGTGCTGCCGCTCGCCACGGCGATCGGCCTCGCCGTCGTCGCCACGCCGGCCTTCGCCCGCGGGCCCGACGGCATCGCCGACGTCGCCGAGAAGGTCATCGACGCGGTCGTCAACATTTCGACCTCGCAGAACGTCGCCGCGCGCGACGGCGACGAGGAGCGCGGCAACCGCCGCGGTGGCGCCACCCCGCAGTTGCCGCCGGACTCGCCGTTCAACGAGTTCTTCGAGGAGTTCTTCAAGAACCGCCGCGGCGGCGGCCCGGATCTCCGCGGCCCGCGCAAGGTCAGCTCGCTCGGTTCCGGCTTCATCATCGACGCCGATGGCACCGTCGTGACCAACAACCACGTCATCGCCGACGCCGACGAGGTCAACGTCATCCTCAACGACGGCACCAAGATCCGCGCCGAGGTGATCGGCAAGGACAAGAAGACCGACCTCGCGGTGCTCAAGTTCACGCCGCCGGCGAAGAAGATCACCGCGGTAAAGTTCGGCAATTCCGACGCGCTGCGGCTCGGCGAGTGGGTGATCGCCATCGGCAACCCGTTCAGCCTCGGCGGCACCGTGACCGCGGGCATCGTCTCGGCGCGCAACCGCGACATCAATTCCGGCCCGTACGACAACTACATCCAGACCGACGCCGCCATCAACCGCGGCAACTCCGGCGGCCCGCTGTTCAACCTCGACGGCGAAGTGGTCGGCGTCAACACCGCGATCATCTCGCCGTCGGGCGGCTCGATCGGCATCGGCTTCGCCGTGCCGTCGAAGACCGTCGTCACGGTGGTCGATCAGTTGCGCCAGTTCAAGGAAGTGCGCCGCGGCTGGCTCGGCGTCCGCATCCAGCAGGTCACCGACGAGATCGCCGAGAGCCTCAGCGTCAAGCCGGCGCGCGGCGCGCTGGTGGCCGGCGTCGACGACAAGGGCCCGGCCAAGCCCGCCGGCATCGAGCCGGGCGACGTCGTCGTGCGCTTCGACGGCAAGGACATCAAGGAGATGAAGGATCTGCCGCGCGCGGTGGCCGACTCGCCGGTCGGCAAGGCGGTGGACGTGGTCATCATCCGCAAGGGCAAGGAGGAGACCCGCAAGGTCACGCTCGGCCGTCTCGACGACGGCGAGAAGCCGGTGGAAGCCTCCGCCAGGACCACCGGTCCGGCCGAGGCCGAGAAGACGCCGACGCAAAAGGCGCTCGGCCTCGATCTCGCGGGCCTCAGCAAGGACCTACGCACGCGCTTCAAGATCAAGGACAGCGTCAAGGGCGTCGTCGTCACCGGCGTCGACAGCGGGTCGGACGCCGCCGAGAAGCGGCTCAGCGCCGGCGACGTCATCGTCGAGGTGGCGCAGGAGTCGGTGACCAACGCCGCCGACGTCAAGAAGCGCATCGAGCAGCTCAAGAAGGACGGCAAGAAGTCCGTGCTGCTCCTGGTGTCGAACGGCGAGGGCGAATTGCGCTTCGTCGCGCTGGCGGTGAAGTGAATGGTCGCTTAGCGAAATCCGGCTTCAAGTAAAATGTCGTCCCGGCGCAGGCCGGGACGACCATCTCTACGTCACTCCGTCACGAACTCGTCCCGCCGGTAGCCCTGCGCGTAGAGCAGCGCGGTCAGCGCGCCGCCGCTTTGTCCATCGCCGCAAGAATGGCGGCGAATCGCTGCTCAAGCTCGGCGCGCATGTCCGGATGCGTGAAGACGTAGAGTTCGTCATCGCGGATCGCCGTGAGGACGCGCGCAGCGACGTCCGCCGGGTCGAGCCCGGTTTCGATGAGTTGTGCGACGTGGGCGACCAGCGCCGCCGCCGGACTGGCGGGGTCCAGCGCGGGCGCCGGACCATACTGAGCCGGTCGATTGCGCGCGCTATCGCCGATCCGGGTGCGGACGAATCCCGGGCATAGGATACTTACGCCGATGCCGAGCGGCTTGACCTGCGCCGCAAGTCCTTCCGACATCGTCACCACCGCGAACTTGCTCGCATGATACGGGCTAAATCCGAGGCCGCTTACCATTCCGGCCATGGATGCGGTGTTGACGAAGTGTCCGCCTTCGCCGTGGGAACGGATGTGGGGAAGAAAGGTGCGGATGCCGTGCAGCACGCCCATGAGATTGACGTCGAGCACCCACTTCCAGCTCTCGAGTGAAATATTATCGATGCCACCGCCGGCGGCGACGCCTGCGTTGTTGCAAACCACATGAACGTTTCCAAATGCGTCGAACGACGTCCTGGCCGCTTGCTCAACGCTGGCGGGATCGGTGACGTCGCAGGCAACTCCGTGCACGTTCGGATTGTGCAGGCTCGCGACGGCCTTTTCGAGAGCGTCAGCCTCGATATCGGCGAGCATGACGTTCATGCCCGCCCCGGCGAAAGCCTGGCCGAGCGCCAATCCGATGCCGCTCGCACCGCCCGTGACGAATGCTGTCTTGCCGGCAAGCTCCCGCATCATCCTGTCCCGCTGTATCGAGAAGAGGGCCGTAAGCGCTATGCGCCCACGAACTCATCGCGCCGGTAGCCCTGCGCGTAGAGCAGCGCGGTGAGATCGCCATGGTCGATCCGCACGCGGGCCGCGACCGCGACTGCGGGCTTGGCATGATAGGCGACGCCGAGGCCGGCCTGCTCGATCATGCCGAGATCGTTGGCGCCGTCGCCGATCACCATGGTGTCGAGATTGTCGAGGTCGAACGACTCGCGCAGGTCGGTCAGGGTCGCGAGCTTGGCCTCGCGTCCCAATACCGGCTCGGCGACTTCGCCGGTGAGCTTGCCGTCGTCGCCGATCACCAGCGTGTTGGCGCGGTTCTCCTGAAAGCCGATCATCTCGGCGATGCGTTCGGTGAACAGCGTGAAGCCGCCGGAGACGAGACAGGTATAGGCGCCGTGCGCGCGCATGGTGCGCACCAGTTCCACCGCGCCCGGCGTGAGCGTGATGCGGTTCTTCAGCACCTCGTCGATCACGCTGACCGGCAGGCCCTTGAGCAGCGCCACGCGCTCGCGCAGCGCCGGCTCGAAGGCGATCTCGCCGCGCATGGCGCGCTCGGTGATCGCGGCGACATGCGCCTTGAGGCCGGCGAAATCGGCCAGCTCGTCGACGCATTCCTGGCCGATCATGGTGGAATCCATGTCGGCGAGCAGCAGGCGCTTGCGGCGGGCGATGCGCGGCTGCACCACCACGTCGACGCGCAGATCGCTCAGCGCCGCGCGCAGCCGCTCGGAAATTGCGCGAATGTCGTCGGTGCTGCTAAACGGGATGTCGGCGGCGACGCCCTCGAACAGCCAGTCGCCGGCTTCGGCCGAGGGCAGCACGGCGCGCGCAGCCTCGACCGCCGTGCCGTCGAGCTCCGGTTCGGCGGGATTGCAGATCAGCGTGGCGACGAGGGACATGCGTGTTCGATCGGACAGGTGACGTGCAGCAGGATCGCCGCGAGGTCGAGGCGGTGCTTATCGCAGGGCCGACGGCCAGCGGCAAGTCGGCACTGGCGCTGGCGCTCGCCGAAGCGGCGAACGGCGTCGTCATCAACACCGATTCCATGCAGGTCTATCGCGACCTGCGCATCCTGACCGCGCGGCCGACGCCCGAGGACGAGGCGCGCGTTCCGCACCGGCTCTACGGCACCGTGGATGCCGCGATCAACTGCTCGGCCGGCGCCTGGGTGGCCGCCGCGGCGCCCGTGCTGGCGGAGGCGCGCGCCGCAGGACGGCTGCCGATCTTCACCGGCGGCACCGGGCTCTACTTCAAGGCGCTGACCCGCGGGCTGTCGGCGGTGCCGCCGGTTCCGCCGGAGGTGCGCGAGGCGGTGCGCGCGCGGCTGGCGCGCGCCGGCGTCGCCGCGCTGCATGCGGAACTGGCGCGGCGCGATCCGGTCTCCGCCGCGAAGCTCAAGCCGCGCGACCAGGCCCGCATCGCCCGCGCGCTGGAGGTGGTCGAGGCCACCGGCCGGCCGCTGCCGGACTGGCATGGCGAGGGTCTGCCGCCGCTCCTGCCCGCCGGGAACGTGGTGGCGCTGTTCCTCGCGCCGGACCGCAAGGCTCTCTACGCGCGCATCGACCGCCGCTTCACCGCGATGTTGGAGGCCGGCGCGCTGGAGGAGGTGGCG
>JAHBZF010000131.1 GCA_019635575.1 Pseudolabrys sp.
GGACAGCGTGCCGGAGGAACGCGACAGCGTGAGATAGTTCAATCCGACATCCAGCAGGAACGACAGCCGCTCGCGGATTTCCTTCAGGACGCGCGCAGCGATCTCGTTCTGCTGCTTGTTGAGCGCGGACGGCACCTGCGCGAACCATTCGCCGGCGCGCAGCACCGACAGCTCGGCGACCTCGCCGATATGCTTGCCGGCGACCTTGACGCACAGCGCCTCGGGCTTGAGGCGGTGGCCGTGACAGGCCTCGCACGGCACGTCGGAGAAATACTTGCCGAGCTCCTCGCGGGCCCATTCACTTTCCGTCTCGCGGAAGCGGCGCTCGATGTTGGTGACGACGCCTTCGAACGGCTTCTTCGTATCATAGGACCGAACGCCGTCCTCATAGGAGAACTTGATCTCGTCGTCGCCGGAACCGAACAGGATGGCGTTCTGCGTCTTCTTCGGCAGATCCTTCCATTTGGTATCGAGCGTGAACTTGTAGAACTTGCCCAGCGCCTGCAGCGTCTGCACGTAATAGGGCGAGGACGACTTCGCCCACGGCGCGATCGCACCCTTGCGCAGGGTCAGTTCCTTGTCGGGCACGACAAGATCGGGGTCGATGTGCTGCTCGACGCCGAGGCCGCCACAGGCCGGGCAGGCGCCATAGGGATTGTTGAACGAGAACAGCCGCGGTTCGATCTCGGGAATCGTGAAGCCCGACACGGGACAGGCGAACTTCTCCGAGAACAGAATCCGTTCCGGGCCGCTCTTGTCGTGAATTTTCGCCGTCTTCTTTTTCTCCCTCTCCCCGCCGGCGGGGAGAGGGTCGGGGTGAGGGGTGCCTGGCGCGTCCGCGAATTCGATCACCGCGAGGCCGTCCGCAAGTTTCAGCGCCGTCTCGAACGATTCGGCGAGCCGCTGTGCGAGATCGGGGCGAACAACGATGCGGTCCACCACCACGTCGATATCGTGAGGGAATTTCTTGTTGAGCGTCGGCGGGTCGGACAGTTCGTGAAACTTGCCGTCGACCTTGACGCGCTGGAAGCCCTTCTTGAGATATTCGGCGAACTCTTTCTTGTATTCGCCCTTGCGGCCGCGCGCGACCGGCGCCAGCAGATAGAGCTTCGTGCCTTCGGGCAGCGCGAGCACGCGGTCCACCATCTGCGAGACGGTCTGGCTTTCGATCGGCAGTCCGGTCGCCGGCGAATAGGGAATGCCGATGCGCGCCCACAACAGCCGCATGTAGTCGTAGATCTCGGTGACGGTGCCGACCGTCGAGCGCGGGTTCTTCGAGGTCGTCTTCTGCTCGATGGAGATCGCGGGCGACAGGCCGTCGATCTGATCGACGTCCGGCTTCTGCATCATCTCGAGGAACTGGCGCGCGTAGGCCGACAGCGACTCGACGTAGCGGCGCTGGCCCTCGGCATAGATGGTGTCGAAGGCGAGCGAGGATTTGCCCGAGCCCGACAGTCCGGTGAAGACCACGAGCTTGTCGCGCGGGATTTCCAGATCGATGTTCTTGAGATTGTGTTCGCGCGCGCCCCGGATGGTGATCGCGCGCTGGCCCGATGCGGCGGTAGACCGGCGGCTCGCCTTGATGACTTCGTCCATGGAGTATTCCCGGAGGCGCGTCGCGCGCAACACAGGCGCCGTCTCCGGAAACGCGGAGGCCGGTCGCCTGTTTCTCGTTCTCGATGAGATTTCAGCTTTTGGAACATAGGAAGAACGGGTGGAGATTTCCAGCCCCGTTTATGCGCCATCAACTGTTTGCTGCGGATGGAACGAACACGATTTCGTGGAGCGGCCGGCAAACAAAAAGGCCGGCGCGAACGCCGGCCTTTCCGTAGGTCCGAGAAGCTCGGATCGGGCGAAGATCAGTACTTCGCGACGACCGGGCCGCCCCAGTTGAAGTGATAGTTCACGCCGACCTTCACAGTGTGCAGGTCGTCCTTGTAGCTGAGGGCCTGCGCACCGCCGTTGGTGTAAGCAACGTTGGTGGTGCCGAAGTTGTAGTACTGGTACTCGACCTTGGCCGACCAGGCCGGGGCGAACATGTACTCAAGGCCGCCGCCGACGGTGTAGCCGGTGGAGTCGCGATCGGTCACAGCCGGCAAGAAGCCGGCGGTCGCGCCCAGGCCGCTGTCGTCACGGAACGCAACGCCGCCCTTGGCGTAGATCAGGCCCGGACCCCAGGTGTAGCCGAGGCGGCCGGTGACCGAAGCGAGCCAGTCGTAACGGTCGCGCATCAGGTCGACGCCGTTGGTGAAGTTACGATCGTTGCTCGACAGGCCGCTGATCTGGCCTTCGACACCAAGCACCCAGTTCGGAGCGAACTGGTAGTCGGCGCCGATCTGACCGCCGCCGAGGAAAGCCGCGTCGCGGTTGTTACCGAGAAGCGTCGTATCGGTGGTCGTGTAACCATTATCGCCGCCGAAGGCAGCGCCGATGTGCGCGCCGACATAGATGCCGGTCCAGTTATAGATCGGCGCAGCGTAGACCGGCGCCTTGGTGTAGGTGCGGGCCGGAAGATCGGCCGCGACCGCCGAGGCAGTGCCGAGGGCGACGAACGCCACGGTGCCGAGCAAAAACTTCTTCATCTGTCTTCTCCAGTTTTTCGTCTGCTTCGGTGGTCGGAAGCAGCTTCTTATTCCAAGGCGCAAGCGCAGTGGGATTCGATGTGGGTGGAAATATACCCGGGCTCGTTGGAAAATGCCGTCTCCGAAATGCAACACTCGCCGGTGAAGTGACTCCTGCTAAGTTAAGGAATTGTTTGGAACTTTTCGGCTTCGACACCATGTTTCGATCACGTTTCCGTCACAATTTCGGCGGTGCATATAAAACGCCTATCCGGGCAAGGGGTTCCCTTTCCGGCTGTGACATTAAATAGAACAAATCATGTACATAATATGTCGGCAGGTGATAAAGGTAACAAGCGCCGCGGTGTGGATAACCGGCGAGCAGCCGTCATTGCCGGCCGCGAAAAGTATAGGGTCCGGCACTGGAGCCGGCCTGCGGACCGCTGGAATCGCGGCAGGCATGGGTGGATCATCCCGATCGTAATGGGTTTAGGCGCACGCCTGGTGCGCAAGAGTGGAGAGTGGCAATGGCGGGAAGCGTCAATAAGGTCATCCTGGTCGGAAATCTTGGCGCCGATCCTGAGATCAAGCGCACACAGGACGGACGCCCGATCGCGAATCTGAGCGTCGCGACATCCGATTCATGGCGCGACAAGAATACGGGCGAACGCAAGGAAAAGACGGAGTGGCACCGCGTCGTCATCTTTAACGAAGGGCTGTGCCGTGTTGCCGAGCAGTATCTTAAGAAAGGGTCGAAGGTTTACGTCGAGGGCCAGTTGCAAACCCGCAAATGGCAGGACAAGGACGGCAAGGACCGCTATTCGACCGAGGTCGTGCTGCAGAACTTCAACTCCAACCTCACTATGCTCGACGGTCGCAGCGGCGGCGGGGCGGCCGGTGCCGACGACGCCGGCGGCGACTTCGGCTCGAGCGGCCCGCGGCCGGCACCGGCCCGCCGGCCGGCAGGCGGTGGCCGCAACGATGACATGAACGACGATATCCCGTTCTGAATCTGCAATACGGGCGGCGAGGCTCGGCCGGCCGCCTCACGCTTCCCGGGACGGCTTCATCCGTGCATGAAGGCAGCGCGGCTGCCGTCGATCACGAACTGCACCGCAAGCGCGGCGAGGATGACGCCGAGCAGGCGGGACAGCACGACATTGCCGGTGACGCCGAGCGTCCCGGCAACGCGTTCGGCGAGCAGGAACGCACCAATGCAGGCCGCTGCGACGGCCGCGATGATCGCGATCAGAACGGCGAGAGCTGCCGCGTTGCCTGCGATCTGTCCGGCCAGCAGCAGCGTGGCGGTGATCGCGCCCGGACCGGCGATCAGCGGCGTCGCGAGCGGAAAGGCGGCGATGTTGCGGACCTTTTCCTCGATGGCCTGTTCGGCTTCCCGCGCCTCGCGGGCGGGACGGGTGCCGAGCACCATCTCGAAGGCGACCACGAACAGCAGGATGCCGCCGGAGATCCTAAACGCGGGCAGGCCGATGCCGAGGCGCGCCAGCAGCCAGTTTCCGGCAAGCGCGGTGCCGGCCAGGATCAATGCCCCGATCAGCGCCGCGCGCGCTCCGACGCCGCGCCGGGCGGCGGCCGGCAGGCCGTGCGTGGCCGAGAGGAACGCCGGCACGATTCCGACCGGATCGACCACCACGATCAGCGTGACAAATGCGCTGAGAGCGAAATCAAGCACGTCAAAACCCGCTTTCGATGGATGGGTGCGTCCGCCGGAGGGGCACTATAGAGCCGACGGCCGGTGCCGGCACCCGCATTGAATCCGGCTCGGCCGGATGCGCTTCCCCGATCTTGCGCAGGCGCCGGGCCGCTGTCCTTTTTGACAGTCTATCTTTTTGAAATAAAAGGCTATTTCGTCCCTGATTTGATGCCGATAAGATTGGCATCGGCAGGTAATTTCGCCTATATGTGCAGCGCAAGTTTTATTCAGGATTCGCGCCTTGGCTGACCCTACCGATCCGCCGTCCGGCTCTCCCGAGACGGCCGATATCCGTCCCGTTTCCATCGCGGATGAAATGAAGCGCTCTTACCTCGATTACGCCATGAGCGTGATCGTGGCGCGTGCGCTGCCGGATGCGCGTGACGGCCTCAAGCCGGTCCATCGCCGCATCCTCTATTCGATGTACGAGAACGGCTACGAGTGGAACAAGCCCTATCGCAAGTCCGCGCGCGTGGTCGGCGACGTCATCGGTAAATATCACCCGCACGGCGACCAGTCGGTCTATGACGCGCTGGTTCGCATGGCGCAGGATTTTTCCATGCGCGTCGAACTGGTCGACGGGCAGGGTAACTTCGGCTCGGTCGACGGCGATCCGCCGGCCGCCATGCGTTATACCGAAGTGCGGCTTCGCAAGATTTCGGATTCGCTGGTCGACGATCTCGACAAGCAGACCGTCGACTATCAGGACAACTACGACGGCTCCGAAAGAGAGCCGGTCGTGCTGCCTGCGAAGTTCCCGAATTTGCTCGTCAACGGCGCCGGCGGCATCGCGGTCGGCATGGCGACAAATATTCCGCCGCACAATCTCGGCGAAGTCATCGATGCCTGCGTTGCCTATATCGACAAGCCCGATATCACGCTCGAGGAACTGACCGAGATCGTGCCCGGTCCGGACTTTCCGACCGGCGGCATCATTCTCGGCAAGAACGGCATCCGCCAGGCGTATCATCTCGGCCGCGGCTCGATCATGGTGCGCGGGCGCGTCGCGATCGAGCGCGACAAGCGCGACCGCGAGTCGATCATCATCACCGAGATTCCCTATCAGGTGAACAAGGCCTCGATGATCGAGCGCATCGCCGAACTCGTGCGCGACAAGAAGATCGACGGCATCGGCGACATCCGCGACGAGTCGAGCCGCGAGGGATTCGCGTCGTGGTCGAACTGAAGCGCGACGCCATGGCGGAGGTGGTTCTCAACCAGCTCTACAAGTTCACGCCGCTGCAGACGAATTTCGGCGCCAACATGGTGGCGCTCGACGGTGGTCGTCCGCAGGTGATGAACCTGAAGGACCTGCTCACCGTCTTCGTCGCGTTCCGTGAAACCGTGGTGTCGCGCCGCACGAAGTTCCTGCTGGGCAAGGCCCGCGATCGTGCTCACATCCTGGTCGGTCTCGCGATTGCGGTGGCCAATATCGACGAGGTCATCCGCGTCATCCGCACCTCGCCAGATCCGAACGCCGCGCGTGAACGCCTGATGTCGCGCGACTGGCCGGCAAAGGACGTCGCGGCGATGATCACGCTGATCGACGATCCGCGTCACCGCGTGTCGCCGGACGGCACCGCCAGATTGTCGCTCGAGCAGGCGAGGGCCATTCTCGACCTGCGTCTGCAGCGCCTGACGGCGCTGGGCCGCGAGGAGATCTCCGAGGAGCTCGACAAGCTCGCGGTCGAGATCGCGGATTATCTCGACATCCTGCGGTCGCGTGCGCGCATCCAGAACATCATCAAGACCGAGCTGGAGGCCATCAAGGCCGAGTTTGCCACGCCGCGCAGGACGCTGATTATCGATCAGGAAGGCGAGGTCGAAGACGAGGACCTCATTCAGCGCGAGGACATGGTGGTGACCGTGTCGCACGCGGGCTATGTCAAGCGCGTGCCGCTGTCGACCTACCGGGCGCAGCGCCGCGGCGGCAAGGGCCGCTCCGGCATGCAGACGCGCGAGGAGGATTTCGTCAGCCGGCTGTTCATCGCCTCGACCCACACGCCGGTGCTGTTCTTCTCGTCGCGCGGACAGGTCTACAAGGAGAAGGTCTGGCGCCTGCCGATGGCCGCGCCGAATTCGCGCGGCAAGGCGCTCATCAACATCCTGCCGCTGGAGCAGGGCGAGCGCATCACCACCATCATGCCGCTGCCCGAGGATGAATCCTCCTGGGGCGAACTCGACGTGATGTTCGCCACGACAGGCGGAACCGTCCGCCGCAACAAGCTGTCCGACTTCGTCGACGTGCGCCGCTCCGGCATCATCGCCATGAAGCTCGAGGAGGGCGAGTCGATCGTCGACGTGCAGATCGCCACCGAGAACGACGACGTGCTGCTCACCGCCGCGGGCGGGCAGTGCATCCGCTTCCCGGTGACCGACGTGCGCGTGTTCCAGGGCCGCACGTCGATGGGCGTGCGCGGCATCGCGCTCGGCAAGGGCGACAGGGTGATCTCGCTCGCCATTCTGCGGCATATGGACGTCAGCGCCGACGAGCGCGCCGCGTATCTGCGCCGCGCCAATGCCGTGCGCCGCGGCGGTGTCGAGGAGGAAGCGGGGACCGAGCAGGAGGAAGCCACCAACGCCATCGAGCTCGGCGAGCAGCGCTATGTCGAGATGTCGGCGGCGGAGCAGTTCGTGCTGACGATCAGCGAAAATGGCTACGGCAAGCGCACCTCGTCCTACGAATACCGCACCACCGGGCGCGGCGGCAAAGGCATCGTCGCGATGTCGGTCAACAGCCGCAACGGCAAGCTGGTGGCCTCGTTCCCGGTGGAAGACAGCGACCAGATCATGCTGGTGACCGACAACGGCCAGCTCATCCGCTGCCCGGTCGAGGACATCCGCATCGCCGGCCGCTCGACCCAGGGCGTTATCGTATTCGACACCGCCGACGACGAGCATGTCGTCTCGGTGGAGCGGATCTCGGAGGAAGCCGAGAGCGGCAACGGCGGTTGAGACCGATCAGCGGCGATCGGTGCTCACCATCCTTACCGGGGCGACCGAAACCCTCGAATCCGCCTGCCGCAGGCAGGGAGCTTCGATATTCGGCCAATGCTGTCCGGCACAGGCCGGGGCGGGCGCACGGATTGCCAGGCGGTCGGCCTTGGCCGGCGCCGTCGGCGCGCTTGCCTCGACCGCGGGTGCAAAGCTCGGCAGGATCGTCACTGCGGCTGCGGCAAAGGTTGCGATCGCCATCGCTGAAAGAGCCTTGATCATGGCCTTGTCCCTGTTATCCGGCCGGGCGGACCGGCTTGGCAGGAAGACGCCGGGACAGGCGGAAAGGTTCGCAGCACAGGGTAAAATATCGCGTTGGAATTTTGGCGACGCTCTGGAACCGGCGGCGCTTGCGAGGATGGCCGGGCCGGGTTAGGGAGGGTGCATGTCCCGTGTCGCGCTCTATCCGGGGTCGTTCGACCCCGTCACCAATGGCCATCTCGATGTCGTACGGCAGGCGTGCAGCCTGGTTGACCGGCTGGTCGTCGCCATCGGCATTCATCCCGGTAAGACGCCGCTGTTTTCCGCCGAGGAGCGACTCGAGATGGTCGGCGAAGTGTTCGCCCCCATTGCCGCCAATGCCGGCTGCGAGATCGATTGCGTGACCTTCAACGATCTGACCGTCACGGCGGCGCAGCGCGCCGGTGCCACGATCCTGATCCGCGGCCTGCGCGACGGCACCGATCTCGACTACGAGATGCAGATTGCCGGCATGAACCAGACCCTGGTGCCGGAGGTCCGCACGGTCTTTATTCCGGCCTCGGCCACCGTCCGCCCGATCACCGCCACACTGGTGCGCCAAATCGCCGGAATGGGCGGCGACGTCTCGCATTTCGTGCCGAAGGCCGTCGCCACGCGCCTCAAGAAAAGATTCGCCGGCTAAGGTTTCCGGCTGCTGCCCCTCTGAACGGAGTTGTCATGATACGCATCCTTGCCGTTCTCGCGGCCATTGTCTTTGCAAGCCCCGCCTTGTCGCAGGCGCTGCCCGCCAACCTCGACAAGGACAATGCCATCGTCATCGACACGACGAAGGGGCGGGTGGTCGTCAAGCTGCGTCCCGATCTTGCGCCCAAGCACGCCGAGCGCCTCAAGCAGCTCGCCCGCGACGGCTACTACAACAACGTGCCGTTCCATCGCGTCATTGAAGGCTTCATGGCCCAGACCGGCGACGGTCAGCGCTTCAACGGCACCGGCGGATCGAAATATCCGAATCTGCCGGCCGAATTCTCCAATGTGCCGTTCAAGCGTGGCATCGTCGGCATGGCGCGCGCCGCCGATCCGAATTCGGCCAACTCGCAATTCTTCATCATGTTCGCCGACGGCTCGTTCCTCAACGGCAAGTATACCGTGATCGGCGAGGTCGTCTCCGGCATGGACGTGGTGGACAAGATCAAGCGCGGCGAGCCGGTCAAGGATCCGGACAAGATGGTCACGGTGCGGGTCGCTTCCGACATCA
This sequence comes from Pseudolabrys sp., assembly GCA_019635575.1. Lineage (GTDB taxonomy): Bacteria > Pseudomonadota > Alphaproteobacteria > Rhizobiales > Xanthobacteraceae > Pseudolabrys. The sequence continues at coordinate 8,726 of JAHBZF010000131.1, forward strand.
AGTGATCCTTCGCCGCAGCCGGCCGCAAGCTTCTCTTAATCTGTAAAGGAAAACGATCATGGCTGACGCCGAGAACACGCTGATCCTCGAAACCACCCAGGGCCCCGTCACTATCGAGATGCGGCCGGACCTTGCGCCGGGTCATGTCGCGCGCATCAAGGAACTGGTGCGCGAGGGCTTCTACGACGGCATCGTCTTCCATCGCGTGATCGACGGCTTCATGGCGCAGACCGGCTGCCCGCACGGCACCGGCACCGGCGGCTCGGGCAAGAAGCTGAAGGCCGAGTTCAACAACGCGCCGCATGTGCGCGGCACGGTTTCGATGGCGCGCGCCGCCAATCCGGATTCCGGCGACAGCCAGTTCTTCATCTGCTTCGACGACGCCCGTTTCCTCGACGGCCAGTACACGGTCTGGGGCGAGGTCACCGAGGGCATGGAGAACGTCGACAAGATCAAGCGCGGCGAGCCGGTCCAGAATCCCGACAAGATCAAGTCTTTGAAGGTTGCCGCCGACGTGAAGTGAGCAGACCGTGGGCGTCGCGGGCGGGTTCTTCGACGATTTCGCGCTGGAGCACGTGCAGGTGCGCGACGGGCTCCTGCGCGTGCGCCATGGCGGCAGCGGGCCGCCACTGCTGCTCGTCCACGGCAACCCTCAGACCCACGCGATGTGGCACAGGATCGCGCCCGCTCTGGCAAAGCACTTCAGGGTCGTGTGCCCGGACATCCGCGGTTACGGCGGCTCGCTGAAGCCGCCGGCTACGGCCGACCATTCGCTCTACGCCAAACGCGAGATGGCACGCGACCTGATCGAGCTGATGGCGCACTTCGGCTTCGAGCGCTTCCAGGTCGTTGCCCACGACCGCGGCGCGCGCATTTCACATCGCCTGGCACTCGACCACCCCGCGGCCGTGACAAAGCTCGCCGTCCTCGACATCGTGCCAACCATCGAGCATTTCGAGCGCGCCGATATGGCCTTCGGGCTCGGCTACTATCACTGGTTCTGGTTCGCCCAGCCGCATCCGTTTCCCGAGATGCTGATCACGAAGGCCCCTGAGGAATGGTTCTTCGCGCATACCGGACGGGAGCCGAAGGGCCGCGATTTCTTTGCGCCAGATGCGCTTGCCGACTACCTCGCCCACGTCCGCGACCCCGACATGATCCGCGGCATGTGCGAGGACTACCGCGCCGCCGCCTCGATCGACCTCGTACATGACCGCGAGAGCCGGTCCGCAGGGCTCAAGCTCGCCGGCCCGCTGCTGGTCGTGGGGGGGGCCAAGGGTAAGATCGCAGCGTGGGAT
>JAHBZF010000132.1 GCA_019635575.1 Pseudolabrys sp.
GGCCTTGGCGAAGGCGAGCACGGCGTCGAGGCGGTCCAGGAAGAGTTCGCGATGCGGCAGTCCGGTCAGATTGTCGTGCACGGCGTCGTGCAGCAGCCGTTCTTCGGCCGTCTTGACGTCGGTGGTGTCGGTCAGCGTGCCGACCAGACGGACCACCTCACCATCCGATCCGACCACCGGGCGGGCCTTGAGCTCGAACCACCGGAAGTGCCCGTCGGCCCCGCGTAACCTGAAATCGAGGACAAGCCGTCCGCGGCGCTGCTCGATCATGCGGTCGAGCGCCGTGCGGAAGCGATCGCGGTCGGCGGGATGCAGCACGTCGAGCCACTGCGCCGCGGGCCCTGCCAGCGTGCCGTCCTCGAGCCCCAGCATGTGCTCGGTCTCGGGGCTGGTGAACACCTTGTCGGCTGCGACGTCCCAATCCCAGATCAGGTCGCCGGCGCCGGTCAACGCCAGCGCGCGCCGTTCCATGTCGGGGACGATGCCGTGGGTGACGCCGCTGGCGAAGGCATGCTGCATCACCGTGAAACCGATCAGCATGACGATCAGCACGAGGCCGCCGAGCAAAGCGGGACCGATGATGTCGTTGGTCACCGCGCCGGTGACGGTCAGCGCGCTGGCGATGGTCCAGAACACCAGCAGGAGCCAGGTGGGGATCAACAGCACCGCGCGGTCGAAGCCGTGGGTCGAGAGATAGACGACGAGCGCGAAACCAACCACGGCGATGGCGCCGAGCGACATGCGCGCGATGCCGGATGCGATCGGCGGATTGAACAGCGCGACCGCGACCAGCGCGGCGAGCATCGCCAGCCAGCCAAGCGTGATATGCATGTAACGCACATGCCAGCGGTTGAGGTTGAGATAGGCGAACAGAAACACCAGCAGCGTCGCGGCGAGGATCGCCTCGCCGCCGGCGCGCCACACCCGCTCCGCGCGCGCGGACAGGTCGAACACCTTGCCCCAGAATCCGAAATCGTTGCCGATATAGATCAGCACCGCCCAGCCGAGCGCGGCGGCGGCGGGAAACATCACGCTGCCCTTCACCACGAACAGGATCGTCAGGAACAGCGCGAGCAGGCCGGAAATGCCGATGACGATGCCGTAGTACAGCGTGAAGCTGTTGACCTTGTCCTTGTAAGCGTCGGGTTCCCACAGATAGATCTGCGGCAGCCGGTCGCTGCGCAGTTCGGCGACGAAGGTGATGACCGTGCCGGGATCGAGCGTGACGCGGAAGATGTCGGAGTTGTTGGCATCCTGCCGGTCCGGCCGGTCGCCCGACGAGGGCGTGATCGACACGACGCGGGAGAGGCCGAGGTCGGGCCAGAACAGGCCGGAGCCGACCATGCGGTAGTGCGGCACGACGATCAGCCGGTCGATCTGCTCGTCACCGTTGTTGGCGAGCGCGAACACCGCCCAGTTGTTGGAGCCTTCGCGGGCCCGCACCTCGATGCGGCGCACAATGCCGTCGGCGCCGGCGGCGGTGGAGACCTGGATGCGGTCGCTCTCGGTGCGTTGGCGCTGCACCGCGTCGGTGAGGTCGATGGCCGGCACGTCGGTGCGCACATTGACGGCGTCGAGCGCATAGGCGGGCGCGCCGGCAAGGCCGGCGCACACCCAAAGAGCCATCGCGATCAGCGTCGCCAGCGCGGCGCGCAGAAAATTCAAACCCCGGCCTCCGGCCGGGCGATCGGCCCGGCATTAAGTTGTTGGAATTTCAAAGAAATTTCAAAAATCCCTTCATCCCCGGACGGATAGAGCGGTGACATTGTGCCGATTTCGCGGCCATGGTCATCCGCCAATCGGCAGGTATCCCAAGCCTCGAGCCGCCTGCCGGCGCAATCTATAGGGTCAGGACGATTTTGCCGATATGGGCGCTGGATTCCATCCGGGCGTGGGCGGCGGCAGCCTCCCGCAGCGGGAAGGTCGAATCCATGATCGGCTTCACCTTGCCGGCGGCGATCAGCGGCAGCACCTGCTGCTCGATCGCCCTGGCGATCGCGCCCTTGTCGGCGACCGAGCGCGAGCGCAGCGTCGAGCCGGTGTGATGCAGCCGCTTGAGCATGATGCGGCGGAAATCCACGGTCGCCTTGGGCGAGCCCTGGAACGCGATCTGCACGATGCGGCCCTCGACGCCGGCGGCTTCGTAGTTCCGTTCGATGTAATCACCGCCGACCATGTCGAGGATCACCTCGACGCCCTTGCCGTCTGTGGCCGCCTTGGTCGCAGCGACGAAATCTTCCGTCTTGTAGTTGATCGCGACGTCGGCGCCGAGCTTGCGCGCGGCATCGCACTTCTCCGCCGAGCCGGCGGTGGTGATGACGCGCGCGCCGAATTGCTTGGCGAGTTGGATCGCGACGGTGCCGATGCCCGATGTGCCGCCATGCACCAGCAACGTCTCGCCGGGCTTGAGTCCGCCGCGCTCGAATACGTTGTGCCAGACGGTGAAGAACGTTTCCGGGATCGCCGCTGCTTCCACCATCGACAGGCCGGGCGGAATCGGCAGCGCATGGTTCTCGTAGGCGAGGCAATATTCGGCGTAACCGCCGCCGACGACCAGCGCCATCACTTTGTCGCCGGTTTTCCAGCGGGTCACGCCTTTACCGAGCGCAACGACCTCGCCGGCGATTTCAAGGCCGGGCGTCTCCGGTGCGCCCTTCGGCGGCGGATAGACGCCGCGCCGCTGTGCGACGTCGGGCCGATTGACGCCGGCGGCCGCGACCTTGACGAGGATTTCGCCGTCGCCCGGTTGCGGCACCGCGATCTCCTGCGGCACCAGCGCTTCCGGTCCACCGGGCGTCGGAATGGCGATCGCGGTCATGCGGGTCGGCAACGCCGTCATCGGATGTCCTTTGCGGTTCGTCAGGTCGATAGGGGATTTGGTGCGTGTGTCTTAGTCCGCATGGCTGGATGTGACAACCAGCGGCCGCGCGACTAGCATCGGTGCGGAAAAATCCTGCTGACAACAATGTGATTGCTGCGAGGCATTATGGCTGCCAGTGACGACGATGATCGCCCGAAGAAAAAAATCGTGCACGAGATCGGACAGGATCTCTCGCTGTTGTCGGCGTCCGAACTCGCCGAACGGATCGCCGCGCTGAAGGATGAAATCGCGCGGCTCGAAGCCGATGCGGCGCGCAAAGGCGCATCACGCACAGCGGCGGACCTGTTTTTCAAGAAGTGAACAAAATGCCCATTTGATCGATCAAATTCGACTTAACGCGTCGTTAATGTTTCTCGATCATTAATCATGAGGTCCATCTTCGTGGACGTGAGTGGCTCCTGTCCACTCTGTTTGACGCCTCCCTGTTATCAACTGAGCCGCCGCTTTCGGCGGCTCTTTTTTTAACCATGTTGTCTCGTTTTGGGGCAAAACCTCGCGCTGGCAACCATAATCGCACGCCGGTTCTGGACAGCCGCCACGCTGCCAGCCATCCTCACGTCGTAAACGATTGGTAAATGAGTGGCGGGTGGGGCGTACCGGCATGTTCGAGAAGTCTTTGCAGCACAGCGCGCCTGTGTCGTTCAGCGAGCGTCTGGCGAATTCGCCGGCGTTCTCCGACATGTTCCGCGACGGCATGGCGCTGGTCGAGGAGACCGCCGGCTATCTCGACGGACCGGGCCGCAAGGAAGCCAAGCTTCTCGACCGCACCGCAGCGCTCGCCTATGCGACGGAAAGCATGCGGCTGACCACGCGGTTGATGCAGCTTGCCTCCTGGCTGTTGCTGCATCGGGCGGTGCGTGAGGGCGAGATGTCGCTCGCGCAAGCCAACAAGGAAAAGCACAAGGTCAAGTTTGCCGGCGGCGAGAAGCTGGAATCGCACCTGATGGAATTGCTGCCCGACCGGCTGCAGAACCTGATCGCGCGCGCCAACGACCTGCAGACGAAAGTGCGGCGCTTCGATGCGACCCTGCACAATGCGGCGCAGACGGAGCATTCGCCGGTGGTCAGTCCGGTGAGCCATCAGCTCGGGCTGCTGCGCGCAGCCTTCGAGCAGAGCGCGCACTAGAGCGTTTTCGAGCGAAGTGGGTACCGGTTCGCGTTAAGAAAACGCGCCACCAGACTCTGGCGACGACGAGTCAACCCGCCAAAATAAAAAGCCCCGCGTCAGCGGGGCTTTGTCTTTTGCTGCCGGAGCGGCAGAAATTACTTCTTGGCGTCTTCCTTGAGGAAGCCCGAGAACTTCTTCTGGAAGCGCGACAGACGGCCGCCGCGGTCCATGAGCTGCTGCTGGCCGCCGGTCCAGGCCGGGTGCGACTTCGGATCGATGTCGAGCGCCAGCACGTCGCCTTCCTTGCCCCAGGTCGAGCGGGTGGTGAACTCGGTGCCATCCGTCATCTTGACGGTGATGGTGTGGTAATCGGGGTGCAGGTCGGCCTTCATGACGCTCAAATCCCGCGCGACGAGGCGCGCTTGTCTGGAGGTTGATGGAATTGCCGCGCTCTATACAGGAGCCGGCCGCCGCGGGCAAGTCGCCGGATAGCCGCCGCTGCGACGGAAAAATCCCTTGTTTTGCCGTGGCTTGGGGGGCATTTTGCGACGGGTTCCAGCATGCGGGCGCGATGCCGTCCGGTTGCGGGGCCGGGATCGGGTTGCAGTAGGATGAGTGCGGAAACGGCCAGCGATCAATCTGCCACGGCGGCAGCCTCCCGCCGCAATCTGCGGCCGCTGCGGCTCCTGATCCCCTATGTGGTCCGCTACCGCTGGCGCGCGGCGGCGGCGCTGGTCGCGCTGCTGATCGCGTCGGTGGCGACGCTGGTGGTGCCGATCGCGTTCCGGCGGATGATCGACTTCGGATTTTCGGCCGACAGGATCGCGCTGATCAACCAGTATTTCAGCGTGATGCTGGCGATCGCCGCCGTGCTCGCGCTGGCGAGCGCGGCTCGCTACTACCTCGTCACCTCGCTCGGAGAACGCGTGGTGGCCGATCTGCGCGAAACCGTGTTCGCGCATATCACGCGGTTGTCGTCGTCGTTCTTCGATCAGGCCAAGACCGGCGAACTGGTGTCGCGGCTGGCCGCCGACACCACGCAGATGAAATCCGCGGTCGGTGCGTCGGTATCGATCGCGCTGCGCAATCTGGTGCTGTTCTTTGGCGCGGCGGTGATGATGGTGATCACCAGCCCGCGACTGTCGCTGTTCGTGCTGCTCGCCATTCCGGTGATCGTGTTTCCGCTGGTGGCGTTCGGTCGCGCCGTGCGCCGCCGCTCGCGCACCGCACAGGACACGCTCGCGGACGCTTCGGCCTATGCGGCGGAGCTGATCGGTGCAACGCGGATCCTGCATGCCTTCACCAACGAGACAATGGCGGCAGGCCGTTTTGGCGCCGCGGTCGAGCGTGCGTTCCAGGCGGCGCTGCAGTCCATCAAGGCCCGCGCGGTGCTCACCGCGATCATCATCTTCCTTGCGACCGGCAGCGTCATCACCATCCTGTGGGTCGGCGCGCAGGACGTGATCGCCGGCGACATGACGCCGGGCCGCCTTGGGCAGTTCGTCCTGTTCGCCGTATTCGCCGCGAGCGGGCTCGGACAGCTGAGCGAGGTCTGGGGTGAAATCTCGCAAGCTGCGGGTTCGGCCGAACGGCTCGCCGAACTGCTGGCGGTGGAGCCGGAGATTCGAGCGCCGGCGCAGCCGGTCGCGCTGCCGGTGCCGCCGCGCGGCGAGGTGTCCTTCGATCAGGTGTCGTTCGCCTATCCGACGCGGCCGGACACGACCGTGCTCGACGACATTTCCTTCGCGGTGAAGCAAGGCGAGAAGATCGCCATCGTCGGGCCGTCCGGCGCCGGCAAGAGCACCATTTTCCATCTGCTGCTGCGGTTCTACGATCCGCGTCAGGGCCGTATCGCGTTCGATGGCGTGAACATCGATCAGGCCGATCCGGCAGAATTGCGCAAGCGGATCGCGCTGGTGCCGCAGGACAGCGTGGTGTTCGCCGCTTCGGTGCGTGACAACATCCGCTTCGGCCGGCTCGATGCGACCGATGCCGAGGTCGCGCGCGCGGCTGAGCAGGCGCTGGTATCGGAGTTCATCGCGCGGATGCCGCAGGGCCTCGACACCCAGATCGGCGAGCGCGGCATCACGCTGTCCGGTGGCCAGCGCCAGCGCATCGCCATCGCGCGGGCGATCCTGCGTGATGCGCCGCTGCTGCTGCTCGACGAGGCAACGTCGTCGCTCGATGCCGGCAGCGAGCGGTTGGTGCAGGAAGCGCTGTCGCGGCTGATGCAGGATCGGACCACGCTGGTGATCGCGCATCGTCTCGCCACCGTGCTGTCGTGCGACCGTATCCTTGTGCTCGATCAGGGCCGGATCGTCGAGCAGGGCACCCATGCCTCGCTGTCGGCGGCCGGCGGGCTTTATGCCCGCCTGGCGCGCCTGCAGTTCGAAGCGGCCTAAAGTTAATTTTAAAGTTGGCGCGTTTTCTTGACGCGAACCGGTTCCCACTTCGCTTGAAAACGCTTTGTTATTTCTTCTCGATATTCGCCGCCTCGCGCACCTTCTCCCAGCGCACCACTTCGGCGGCGATGTGCTTGCCGAAGGCATCGGCGCTCGATGACTGTGCCACCGCGCCGGCCTTGGCGAGCTTGTCCTGCACGTCCTTGGTGGCGAGCGAATCCGTCAGCGCCTTGTTGAGTGTCGCGAGCAGCGCCGGTGGCGTGCCGCGCGGCGCGACGAGACCGTACCATGTGGTGACCACGTAGCCGGGCAGCGCACCGGATTCCTTCACGGTCGGCACGTCGGGTAGCGCCTCGAACCGGTCGTCGCCGGTGACGGCGATGGCCTTCAGTTGTCCCGACTTGATCATGCCGAGCACCGCCGGCACGGTCTCAAACAGCAGATCGACCTGTTTGCCGATCACGGCGGTCGCCAGTTCCGGCGACGTGCGGAACGGCACATGCAGCATGTTGACCTGCGCCATCTGCTTGAACAGCTCGCCGGTGAAATGCTGCGTGCCGCCGAAGCCGGGGCTGCCGAAGCTCAATTTGCCGGGCTGCGCCTTGGCGAGCGCGATCAGCTCTTTCACATTGTTCGCCGGCAGGTCCGGCCGCGCGGCGATAATCAGGCCGGCGGTCGCCACCATGCCGACCGCGTCGAAGGCGGTGGCGGTGTCGTATTTCGGCGTCTTCGCCAGCACGCCGGTGATGACGTGGCCGTTGACGAGGAGGCCGAGCGTGGTTCCGTCCTTGTCGGCGCGCGCCACCGCTTCCGCGCCGATGGTGCCGCCCGCTCCCGGCCGGTTCTCGACGATCACCGGTTGACCGAGCCGCTCCTGCAACGGCTGTTGCAAAATACGCGCAACGATGTCGGTGCCGCCGCCGGCGCCGAAGCCGACGATCAGATGCACGGGTTTCTGCGGCGCGGTCTGCGCCACGACCGTCACCGGCAAGGCAAGCAAGGTCAGCGCGGCGGCCGCCGCGTAAAATGTCCGCATGAGTTCCTCCCATAAGCCGTTTGTCGCCGCCGTTGACGGCGGGCATTGTGATGTGCGGCCAGTGTCTCGTTTTCCCGACGCCATGTCAGGCGAAAAATCGCCGCGCCGGCCTGATGTATCCCGTCAGGCGGGACGCCAGACCATGCGATTCACCGGCCGGCCCGAGGTCGGATTCACGTCCTCGCCGTCGTACCGAAAGCCGTGCTTCTCATAGAAGCGGATGGCGCGGGCATTGTCCTTGTTGACGAGGAGGTCGAGCCCGGTGGGCGAGAGCGTGCGCGCGGCGTCGAGCAGCAGCACGGCAATGCCGCCGCCCCAGGCGTCCGGCGCGACGACGATCTGGTCGAGATAGTGCGTGTTGGGATCGACGGTGACGAAGCCCACGAGCGCATCGTCGTGGTGGGCGACGACGATCTGCGTCATCGGCACCAGTTCCTCGCGCCAGCGTTTGCGCCACCAGTCGAGCCGCGCGGTAAAGTCGATCTGCGGCATGGTCGCCTGCCAGCTTTTAAGCCACAGATCGATCGCGGCATCCTCATCGGATGGCCGGTAAGGTCGCAGCCTCGGCGCGGGGCGGCTCACCGCTCGGTCAGCTTCAGCTCGATGCGCCGATTGCGCCGGTAGGCTTCCTCGGTCCGGTCGGTGTCGATCGGCTGGAATTCGCCGAACGCCGCGGCAACGAGCCGCTGCGGCGACACGCCCTTGCTGACGAGATAGCGCACCACCGCAATGGCGCGCGCAGCCGAAAGCTCATAGTTCGATTTGAACAGCGGACTCGAAATCGGCCGCACGTCGGTATGGCCGTCGACGCGCATCACCCAGGCAATCTCCGGCGGGATTTGTTTTTCCAGTTCGAGCAGCGCCGCGGCGATCTTGTCGATTTCCGCGCTGCCTTCCGGCAGCAAGTCGGCCTTGCCGCTGTCGAAGAACACTTCCGACTGGAACACGAAGCGGTCGCCGACGATGCGGATATCGGGACGGTTGCCGAGGATGGCGCGCAGCCGGCCGAAGAACTCGGAGCGGTAGCGCGACAGTTCCTGCACGCGCTGCGCCAGCGCCACGTTGAGCCGCTGGCCGAGATCGGCGATGCGGCCTTGCGATTCCTTGTCGCGTTTCTCGGAAGCCTCCAGCGCCTCCTCGAGCGCGGCGAGCTGGCGACGCAGCGCGCTGATCTGCTGATTGAGAACCTCGATCTGCGCCAGTGCCCGTGCGCTGACCTGCTTCTCCGAATCGAGCGCCTTGTTCAGTTCGTTGGCGCGGCCCTGCGCATCGCCGGCGCCGGCCAGGCCGTCATAAAGGCCCTTGACGCGGTCGCGCTCGCCCTCGGCCGCGGCAAGGCCCGCGCGAAGCTGCGCGACCTGGTCGTCGAGATTGAGCTTCGACAGCTTCTCCAGCGACAGCAGGTCGTTGAGCTGCGCGATCTTCGCATTGAGCTGCTCCAGCGCCTTGTCCTTGCCGGTGACTTCCTGGGACAGGAAAAACTGCCCCAGCACGAAGACCGTCAGGATGAAGATGATCGACAGCACCAGTGTCGACAGGGCATCGACGAAGCCCGGCCAGTAGTCGAGCCGGCGCTCGGAGCGGCGGGCGCGGGACAGGGCCATCGGCGTCTCTCTCTGGCTTGTCCGGTCAGTTCTTCTCGGGTTGACGCGCGAGGTGTTCGAGCAGACGCTTGATCTCCCTGTTCTGCTCGCCCTGGCCGTCGGCCCAGTCGCGGATCATCTGCTGTTCGGACCGCATGTGCTGCACGAGGCCCTGGACGCCTTCCGCGAGATTGGCCATCGCGGCGGTGGCGTTACGATTGGCTCCGCCTTCCTCCACCGCAAGGCGCAGTCGGTCCAGCGCCTGCTGCAGGCCGGGGCCTGCACCGGTCGCATCGTCGCGGGCATATTCGCGCACGGTGGTGGCGAGCCAGTCCTCGAGTTCCGTGTAGAAGCGCCCCTGCGCCTGGCCGAGCTGCAGGTCGAGGAAGCCGAGGACGAGGGAGCCGGCGAGGCCGAACAGCGAGGACGAGAAGGAGATGCCCATGCCGGCGAGCGGCGCGGCGAGCCCGCTCTTCAGTTCCTCGAACAGGACACCGGCTTCCGCACCCGTGCGCATGGAGGAGATGACGTTGCCCACCGAACTGACCGTCTCGAGAAGGCCCCAGAAGGTGCCAAGCAGGCCGAGGAAGACGAGCAGCCCCGTCATGTAGCGCGAGATATCGCGCGCCTCGTCCAGGCGGGTGGCGATCGAGTCGAGCAGATGCCGCATGGTCTGCTGCGTGATGGTCATTCGCCCGGTGCGCTCGCCGCCGAGGATCGCCGCCATCGGCGCCAGCAGGGTTGGGTGGCGCTCCACCGCAAGGCCGGGATCGGCGATGCGGAAACCATTGACCCAGGCAACCTCGGGATAGAGCCGGATCACCTGCCGAAACGACAGAATGATGCCGATCAGCAGCACGGCGCCGATCAGTGCGTTCAGCCCGGGATTGGCAAAGAAGGCGACGACGATCTGCTTGTAGAGCACGACCATCACCAGGGCGCAGAGCACAAGGAACACCAGCATCCGAACCAGGAAAATCCGGGGTGACGACAGTTTGGTCAGCTCAATTTCCAT
>JAHBZF010000133.1 GCA_019635575.1 Pseudolabrys sp.
GATCAGCGATCGAGGGATGAGAACGACAGGCGCACCCGGCGCCGGCCAAACAATACGGGCGATGATGCTTGTCTAAATGTCATCGGCTGGTTGACAACTGCATCGGACGACGAGAGGCAGACGCAGCTTTCACGCCACCTCACCCTGAGGAGCGGGCTAAGCCCGCGTCACCGCAAGTCGGCCTTGGCCGACTTGCGCATTAAAGAATCCCATATCGGGTAAACCCGAGATGGGTGGACGAGGCGGCCACAGCCAGCTCCCGCCCCATGGTTCGAGACGCGATGCAAACGCATCGCTCCTCACCATGAGGCTCCGAGAGAGACGCCGACTCTCTCAGCCATCATGCGCGGACTTGTTCCGCGCATCCACGTCTTCAGTGTCGCCAAAAAAGAAGCCGTGGATGCCCGCAATAAATGCGGGCATGACGACGGAGAGAGCAGCTTATGTCGCCTGCTACACCGCCATATTGTCGATCAGCCGCGTCTTGCCGATCTTCGCCGCGACGAGCAGTCGGATCGGCCCGTCGTCGCGCGACGCGACCGGCGCCAGCGTTTTCGCGTGGCGTGCTTCCAGATAGTCGAGCGCGAAGCCGGCGTCCGTGATCGCCTTGCGGCCGTCCGCCAGCACGGTGTCGACCGGCCGGCCCGCGCGGATATCGCGCGCGCATTGCTTGAGCGTGCGGTTGAGCACCGGCGCGACCGCGCGTTCCTGGGTAGACAGATAGACGTTGCGCGAGGAGCGGGCGAGGCCATCGCGCTCGCGCACCGTCGGAACGCCGATCACCGTGACGCCGAGATCGAGATCCTGCGCCATCTGCGTGACGACACGCAGTTGCTGATAATCCTTCTGGCCGAACAGCGCGAAGTCGGGCCGCACCTGCGTGAACAGCTTGGCGACCACGGTGGCGACGCCGCCGAAGAAATGCGGCCGATACTTGTCCTCGAGCCCGGCGAGCGCGGCGCCCTCCGGCGCGACGCGGGTGGCGAAGCCGTCCGGATACATGGCCTTGGCGGTCGGCGCCCAGACCACGTCGACCATCTCCGCGCGCAGCGCGGCAACGTCGGCGGCGAAGGTGCGCGGATAGGTGCCGAAATCTTCATGGGGAGCAAACTGCGCCGGGTTGACGAAGATCGACACCACGACGCGCCGCGCGCGCCGGCGCGCCTGGCGCACCAGTTCCAGATGGCCGGCGTGCAGCGCGCCCATGGTCGGGACCAGCGCGATGGTTTGCCGGGCGCGGCGGAACGGGTCGAGGGTGCGACGGAGCGCCGGGCCGGAGCGGGCGATGATCGGGCTCTTGGTGATGATTGGAGTCTTGGACATGAAGGCGGCTCGCATGCGGGGCAGCGGGACCCTATCAAGGTGCTGCGCTGCCGCAAACCGGCGGATTCATGATTAAATTAGTGAAAACTTGACCCTTAACCCTGCTTTCGCGGACACTTCGGCCAACAGATGGCTGGCGAATGTCGTTCGACTTGACCGATCAATTTAACCAGGATGCGAAACCGCACTCCGCTCATGTCGTCGTTCTCGGCAACGAGAAGGGCGGCTCGGGCAAATCCACGACCGCGCTGCATATCGCCGTGGCCTTGCTCAAGGCCGGGCAGCGGGTCGCGACCATCGATCTCGACAGCCGCCAGCAGAGCTTCACCCATTATATCGAGAACCGCCGCCGCTGGTCCGCGCGCGCCGGCATTCCGCTCGAACTGCCGACGCATTATTGCGTCAGCCGCGCCGAGAGCGCCTCGGTCGATGCCAACGAGGCGGCGGAGTTTGACGGCTTCTCGCGCGCCATCGCCGCGGTCGAGCACACCCACGATGTGATCGTGATCGATACGCCCGGCGCCGACACCTATCTGATGCGGCTCGCGCATTCGATGGCCGACACGCTGGTCACGCCGGTCAACGACAGCTTCGTCGATTTCGACGTGCTCGGTACGCTCGATCCGACCACCTTCGCCGTCAACGGCGAGAGCCACTATGCCAGCATGGTGCGCGAGGCGCGCCGCCAGCGCCGGCTGATCGACGGCACGCTCACCGACTGGATCGTCGTGCGCAACCGTCTCTCCACCCTGTCGTCGCGCAACAAGAAGCTGGTCGGCGAGGGGCTGCTCGAACTGTCGAAGCGGCTCGGCTTCCGCCATGTGGACGGCTTCGCCGAGCGCGTCGTCTATCGCGAATTCTTCCCGCGCGGGCTGACCGCACTCGACGAACTCGATCCCGCGGTGCTCGGCGTGCGGCCGAGCCTGTCGCACATCACCGCCCGTGAGGAGGTGCGCACGCTGCTCGCCACCCTCGATCTGCCGCTGTCGGAAAGCGGCCGCCGCCGTGCCGCCGCCCGCAAGGAATGGTACGCGGTGATGGACGAGCCGCTGCAGGTGCACGACATCATCGCCTGAGCGGACGGCTGGACTGACAGATCGTCGCAAAGATCGGATATTGCGCGCCCCCGCGCGGATCGCCACTTTAGGCCGATGACGCAGGGCAGATTCTCTTCAGAGGACAGACGATGAGCGGGGACCGGTCCCGGCCCGTCGTCACGCCGGCGTCGAAGGACGTTGCCGCCTTTCTCGATCGCGCGCGTCAGGTCGCACCTGCCACCACGTCCGGCACCGGCCGGCTGGTGTTCGCGCTCGACGCCACCATGAGCCGCCAACCCACCTGGGACAGCGCCTGCGTGCTGCAGGCGGAGATGTTCCAGGAAGCCGCGGCAAGCGGCGGCCTCGCCATCCAGCTCGTCTATTTTCGCGGCCTCGCGGAATGCCGCGCCTCCGGTTTCGTGTCGCAGGCCGACAAGCTCGCGGCGCTGATGCGGCGCATCGACTGCCGCGGCGGCCATACCCAGATCGGCCGCGTCCTGTCGCACACGATCAACGAACATGCCCGGCAGCGGGTGCAGGCGGCCGTGTTTGTCGGCGACGCCATGGAGGAGAAAGTCGACGATCTTTGCGTCGCCGCCGGCCAGCTCGGGTTGCTGGGTGTGCCGCTGTTCCTGTTTCAGGAGGGCGGCGATCCGGTGGCGGAACAGGCATTCCGCGAGATGGCGCGCCTGTCGCGCGGCGGCTACAGCCGGTTCGATGCCGGCTCGGCGCGGCAATTGGCGGAGCTGCTGCGCGCGGTCGCCGCCTATGCGTCGGGCGGTCGCGCGGCGCTGGCGGCGCTGTCGGCGCGGAACAATGACGGTGCGCGGCATCTGCTCGCGCAACTGCGATAAGGAGCGCCGCGCATGCCGACCCTCATTATCGGCGCGCTGGTGCTCGTCACCGGACTCTGGTTGCTCGGCAAGCTGTCGCGTGTCGATCCCAAGATCGCGACGCGGGTGGTGAAGGCGAGCGGCGGTATCCTGACGCTGTTGCTGGCCGGCTTCCTGTTTCTGCGCGGCGAAATCGGCATCGCCATTCCGGTCGGCGCGTTTGGTCTTGGCCTGCTCGGCTGGCTGCCGTTCGGCCCTGCCGGTTTTTTTGATCGCACCCGCAAGAGCAGCGGGAAGACCTCGCGAGTGCAGTCGCCGTTTCTGGAGATGGAACTGGACCACGACAGCGGCGCGATGCGCGGCCGCTTCGTCAGCGGCCGATATCAGGGCGCGTCGCTCGACAGCCTCGAAGTCAGCGCGCTGCTCGCGACGCTGCCGGAGATCGACGACGACAGCCGCGCGTTACTGGCAGCGTATCTTGACCGCCGGGAGCCCCGATGGCGTGAGCACGCGCAGGGTGACGCGGCAACGGGGCGGGGTGCTGTCCGCTCCAGCGGGAAAATGACCGAGCAGGAGGCGTATCAGATTCTGGGCGTGCAGCCGGGGGCGAGCGAAACCGAGATTTCGCGTGCGCACCGCTCGCTGATGAAGAAGCTCCACCCCGACCAGGGGGGATCGACCTATCTCGCTGCGCGGGTCAACGAGGCCAAAGAGGTGCTTACGCGCCGACATCGCCGATGAACTCCATACACATCATCAGCGGCTCCTGAACGAACGTCCCCCGCTGCATGCTTCTTGTTTTTGATCCCGCTTCAGTTGCGGGCGGGCATGCAGACGAACTTGCTGGCCTTGATCTCGCGGCAGGCTTTCGCCGCGCTGGCTTCGTCGAAACCGGCGAAGCGCGCGCGATAGAAGGTGCGGGCGCCTTTCTTGACGGTCTCGGTATAGGCTTCGGCGTGTTTGAGCAGGGCCTTGGTCGCGGAGCGCACTTCGGACAGTCGCTCCTTGGCTTCCTTCTCGCTCTCCAGCGCGCCGACCTGGATGAACCAGCCGCTGCGCGACCTGGCGTCGGCTTTGGCATGGGCCGCCACCGCGACCGCATCGGTGGGATCCGCGGAGGCGACCTGCACCGGCAGCACGCCGAGGACACCCGGCTTCGCGCCGGGAGGCGCGGGCGGCAGCGTATCGTTATTGGCAGACGCATCGGCGCTGGCCAGCGCGCCCGTCTGGTTGTTGGTCTTGAGATCGATCGGCTTTTCAAAGCGCGGATCGGGAGAGCTGGTTGCGGTCTTGACGGTGGTGATGCGGGTGTTGCCGGTGGTGACGGGCGACAGCGACGCGGTCTGCATCGTCGAGCCTTTCACTGCCAGCGTTTTGACCGCGACCGGGCGGATCGGCTCCTTGGAGCCGACTTCCGGCGCATAAGCGGTGGCGCGCAGGGCACGCGCGGCATCGGCCTCGACGGGACGGCTGTCCGCCAGCCGCGGCGCCGGCGCCTCGTCGATGACCTCGGGTTTTGCTTCCGGCTCCGGTCGTGCCGCAGGAACCGGAATGCTTTGAGCCGCGGCAAGGCGCGGCGCGGCCGCGTTCTCGGCGATGGCCGGCGCGGTCTGCTTGGTCGACGCCAGCATCGTGTATTTGCCGATCAGCCCTTCCATCTGCGCGTCGCGCGCGCGGCCGCTGCGGCCGCCGAAGATCGCCGCGACGACGTGACGGCCGGCGCGGCGCACCGAGGTGACCAGATTGAAGCCGGAAGCATTCACATAGCCGGTCTTGATGCCGTCGACGCCATCGACGCGGCCCAGCAGCTTGTTGTGATTGCGCAGCGGCGTGCCTTCAAAAACGAAGGTGCGGGTCGAGAAGTAGCGGTAATAGCGCGGGAACCGTTCCTGGATCGCGCGGCCGAGCGTGACCTGATCGCGCGCGGTGGTCCACTGCTCGTCGTTCGGCAGGCCAGAGGCGTTGTGATAGGTGGTGTTCTTCATGCCGAGCGCGCGTGCCTTCTGCGTCATCAGGCGCGCGAAGCTCGGCTCGTCGCCGCCGAGATTTTCAGCGATCACCACGGCGACGTCGTTGGCCGACTTGGTGACGACCGCCTTGATGGCGGATTCGACGTCGATCGTGTCGCCAGGCGACAGATTGAGCTTGGACGGTGCTTGCGCTGCCGCGTGCGCGGACACGCGGAACTGCGAGGCGAGGCTGATCTTGCCCGCTTCGAGACGTTCGAACAGCAGATACAGCGTCATGATCTTGGTGAGCGACGCCGGATGGCGCAGCGCATCGCCGTTGGTGTTCTGCAGCACGGCGCCGGAATTCGCGTCGACCACGAGGCTCGAATAGGGCGGGGTATAGGCCCGCGACGCCTTCACTTTGGCCGCGTGATGTTTGACGTGATGAGGTTTGCGCCGGCGCGCTTCCGCCGGATCGCTGGTGAGCGCGCCAGCCACCATGATGGTCGTCAGCGCCAAAGCTCCATAGCGGAGCCCGCGGCCCATTCGTGCTCGCAACATGCGTCCCCGTACCCGTTTCGGCGGCTCTGCGCCAAAGTCGACCATTTCGCTGTCATGAGGAGGAAATGTGACCGCGCGCGCCCTGTCCTGGTAAATCCGGTCGAGGGGTTAACGCTGTCCGATCCTGCCATCAGACACGCTGCCCGAACGGGCAGCAGAAGCCACCACCGTAGGCGAGGGGGGTTTCCGAACTCTTAACTAAGCCTTTCATTTTCCGGAACATTTGGCTTCAGAGTTCCCTTTCATTTTGCAACGCAAAATAAAACTTGACTTTATGTTGCGGTGCACTATTTTGGCGTCATGCCTAGCCCGGTCGGCTGGGGCGGTTTTGCAACGGCCGCCAGATGGCGGAGTCAGGGAGATGACAATGGTGAAGTCGTTTGAAGACCTGCAGCAGGTCGGTAAAGAGAACGTCGATCTCGCCGTGAAGGCGTTCGGCGCCGTTTCGTCGAAGGCGCAGGCGATCGCGACGGAAGTCGCGGATTATTCGCGCAAGTCGTTCGAAGAGAGCACCGCTGCGTTCGAGAAGCTGCTCGGCGTCAAGTCGCTCGACAAGGCGATCGAAGTGCAGACGGACTACGCGAAGAACGCCTACGAAGGCTTCGTCTCGCAGGCCAACAAGCTCGGCGCGCTCTATGCCGATCTGGCCAAGGAGACCTACAAGCCGTTCGAAGCGATCGTCGCCAAGGCGAAGTAAGAACGCGACTCGGGACCGGTCGGCCTTTGGCCGACCCTCCACGGAAAGTCTCGATCCTGCCTGCGTTTCGCGGCGGATCGTTGCAGAAGCCCGGCTCACGCCGGGCTTTTTGCTGTCTGGAGCGTGCGCTCGGCCAAGACGTGCGGCGAAAAGGCTCAAGCATTGTGTCCGAGTTAGTCTTGCTATTGCGAATTAGTTGCAAGAAAGTAGCGTGATGCACGGGGTAGCGCTCGGACCGGATCATGAGCCGAGGAGCGGACCCCGGCCGAGCGGCGGACGGGGCCGTCCGGTCAGGGAATAACGACACAGCGGGGCGCGGGCGGTGATTTCTCAAGGCAACAGACAGACGGCTGCATCGCGATTTTGCCGGGGGCAGCCCGACAAAGGCTCTTTCGATCGATGGCCGGCTGGCGCTATCGAGAATGGCCTGATGTCATCGGTCTGTCATCCGGCTCGGCGAGGTTCGCGCGCCAATCGGGTAGCCCCATGATCCGGACGACGTTGCGTTTGTGTGCCTGGTCTGGCTGTGCGCTACTGACCGTTTCGCAGGTCGCTTCCCTTGCGACGTCTGCCGCTGCGGCGGAGACGCCGGCGCGCTGGGATGGCAGCTATCTGGGTGTCCATGTCGGCTACGGTCGCGGAACCATCACCCCCACATTGGGCGGCGCGCTGTCGCCCGCCGGCCAGCCGGGCTTCGGCAGCCTCTCGGGCGGCGTGTTCGGCGGCTACAACGTGCAGACGAGCAACGGCACGGTGTTCGGCGTCGAAGCGGACGTCACGGTTCCGGATTCGCAACCGCACGCGGATGCCATGTGGGCGGGCACGTCGCCGGCCGGTCTTGTGACCGAAGCACTCGGCGGCCTTGGCAGCGTGCGGCTTCGTGTCGGCCACGCGCAAGGCGACTGGCTCGGCTACGTGACCGGCGGTTTCGCGGCTGCGATCAGCCATACGTCACGCATGTCCGCGCCGGATGCCGACGACAATGTCGCGCGCTCGCATCTGCGGCTCGGCTGGACCGTCGGCGCCGGTGTTGAATACGCCTTCTCGGCGCCGTGGTCGCTGCGCGCGGAAGTGCTGTACACGAATTTCGGCACGCGCGATGTGCAGCCGCCGGGCGGCCCCGCCTATGCGTCGCGCTTCGATCTGTGGACCGCGCGCCTTGGTCTTGCCTATCGCTTCACCGATGAGCCCGGCCGGACGACGAAGTCCGCCGGCGCGGCGAATGGACTCGATTGGGAGTTGCACGGTCAATCGACCTATATCCTGCAGGGCTACCCGGCGTTCCGGTCGCCGTATTACGGCGCCAACAGTTTTTCGCCATGGCCGCAGGCGAAGGCGACGTGGACCGCGAGCGTGTTCCTCGGCGTCCGCGTCTGGGACGGCGGTGAGGTCTATTACAATCCTGAACTGCTGCAGGGCTTCGGCTTCAACGGCACCGCGGGCGCGGGCGGATTTCCGAACGGCGAGGCGCAGAAGTCGGACTTCGCTTATCCGCGCTACAACACGTCGCGTCTGTTCCTGCGCCACACCTTCGGATTTGGCGGTGAGCAGGAAACGGTCGAGAGCGATTACGGACAGATGGCCGGCAAGCGCGATGTGTCGCGCCTGAGCATCCAGGTCGGCAAATTCGCGGTACACGACGTTTTCGATACCAATTCGTTTGCCAACGATCCGCGCGAGGACTTCCTGAACTGGTCGATCTGGGCGGCGGGCGCATTCGACTATCCGGCGGACCGGCTCGGACTGACCTATGGCGCCGTGGCTGATTTCAATCAGAAGCAATGGGCGCTGCGGACCGGCTATTTCCTGGTCGGCAACGAGCCCAATTCCAGCAATTTCGACATGGCGCTGTTCCGCCGCGGCGGCTACGTGACCGAATTCGAGCAGCGTTATGCGATTGCCGATCTGCCCGGCAAGATCAAGCTGATGGGCTGGATGCACAACACGTTTTCCGGCCGCTATCGCGACGCGCTCGATCTCGTCGCGGCGACGCCGGGCCTCGACATCAACGATGCGATCGTGCGGGCACGGCGCGGCAACACCAAGTTCGGCTATGTGGTGAACTGGGAGCAGGCGCTGTCGGACACGGTGGGCGTGTTCGGCCGCTGGAGCTGGAACAACGGCCGCAACGAGATTTCCGCGTTCACCGATATCGACGCGTCGCTGTCGGGAGGCTTGTCGATCAAGGGCGCGTCCTGGGGACGGCCGAACGACACGGTCGGTCTCGGCGGTGCGATCAATGCGCTGTCGCGCGATCATCGCGATTACTTCGCGGCCGGCGGCTATGGCGTGCTGGTCGGCGACGGCCGTCTCAACTACGGCACCGAGAAGATCCTCGAAACCTATTATGCCGTGCGCCTGCGCGAAGGTTTCGTGGCGACGGCCGACTATCAGCTCATCGTCAATCCCGGATACAACCGCGACCGCGGCCCGGTGTCGGTATTCTCGATGCGGCTGCGCGCCGAGCGCTGATCGACGACACAGAAGAGATATAGAAAAGGCCCGGCAACCGGCCGGGCCTTCTCCAGGGACCGCGCTTGTCCCGTGTGACGTTGATCAGTTGGCGATGCGCAGCTTGCTCAGCGCCGTGCCGATCGACTGGAACGTCGAGATCAACTGATTGGCGGTCTTGATCTCGGTGAATTTGTCGCTGCCGCTCGCGCAATTCTGCAGCAGGGTCGAGGTCGGGTCGCCGCCGGTATTGACGTGGATGGTGTAGATCGTGATGCCGGCGGCCTTGGCGTTGGCGCAGGTGCCGATGCCGCTCTTGGTCGAGTCGTACATGCGCTTGTCGACGCTGGTCGAGACTGTCGAGCCGTTGCCGTACCAGCGATCCTGGGTGTTGAGACCGTCAGACATCAGGATGATCACGTCGGAATAGATGTAGTTCGGGTCTTTCGCCGGCGCGGTCAGCGGGCCGCCGCCGACCAGCGACTGCCAGGCCCAGACCAGGCCGACCGGCTGGTTGGTGCCGCCGTTCGGCGACATATTGTCGACGATTGAGTTGAGCGTGGTCCAATTATAGGTCAGGCCCTGGATCGCCGCCGGGCAGGCATCGTACTGCTCGGCCGGATACTTGGACGCGGCGGTCGTGGTCGGCGCATCGACCTTCTGGTCCCAGTTGTTGCTGTCGGGCGCGTTGGAGCCGCCGCGATCGGTCACGCAGCCGTTCCAGCGGTTGTGGTTGGTCGCGTTCCAGTTGCCGCCGCCATTCACACAGTCGGTTTTCGTATTGTACCAGCCCCACCGCGGAGAGGTGCTGCAACTGCCGTTGTTCTCGTCGAAGTCGGTCCAGTCGATATAGCTCTGGTTGAAGGTGCTGGCGCCGATATTCACGTCTTTCGCGAACGGAACGATGGACACATAGACGTCGCCGTCCTTGGTGGCCGCGCTCTGGAGCTGCGTCAGCAGGTTCTTGGTGGCGGTCTTGAGCGCGGTCATCTTGCCGTCGTCGGCCATCGAGCCGGTATTGTCGAGCGCGAGCGCGACGCGCAGCT
>JAHBZF010000134.1 GCA_019635575.1 Pseudolabrys sp.
CTCTATCACATCCAGTGGAAATTCCGCGACGAGGTGCGCCCGCGCTTCGGACTGATGCGCGGCCGCGAATTCCTGATGAAGGACGCCTATTCGTTCGACATCGACCAGGCCGGCGCCGAACATTCCTACAACAAGATGTTCGCCGCCTATCTGCGCACCTTCGCGCGGATGGGTTTGCGCGCGATCCCGATGCGCGCCGACACCGGCCCGATCGGCGGCAATCTCAGCCACGAATTCATCATCCTCGCCTCGACCGGCGAGAGCGAAGTGTTCTGCCACAAGGATTATCTCGGCATGGACGTGCCGGGCGCGGATGTGAATTTCGACGACGCGAAGGCGATGAAGGGCATCTTCGATCAATGGACGTCGCATTACGCCGCGACTTCGGAGATGCACGACGCGGCGGCATTCGGCGCGCTGCCGGCCGACAAACAGGTGTCGGCGCGCGGCATCGAGGTCGGCCACATCTTCTATTTCGGCACCAAGTATTCCGAGCCGATGAAGGCGGTGGTCGCGACCGGCGAGGGCGGCGAGAAGCCGGTGCATATGGGCTCCTACGGCATCGGTCCATCGCGGCTGGTCGCCGCGATCATCGAAGCGTCGCATGACGACGCCGGCATCATCTGGCCGGAGGCGGTCGCGCCGTTCAAGGTCGCGATCCTCAATCTCAAGCAGGGCGATGCCGCGACCGATGGCGCCTGCGGACAGCTTTATCGCGATCTCACCGCCAAGGGCGTCGAGGTGCTGTACAACGACCTCGACGAGCGCGCCGGCGCGAAATTCGCCGCGACCGACCTGATCGGCATTCCGTGGCAGGTGATGGTCGGCCCGCGCGGGCTTGCCGAAGGCAAGGTCGAGGTGAAGAAGCGCGCCGACGGCAGCCGCGAGATGCTGTCGCTGGCCGCCGCCACCGACCGGCTCTCGCAATGACGGTGGCCCGTGGGCCGATGTTTTCTGTGTGCTATCCGGCTTTTTCTCCCGCCGGGGCGGGCATGAATCCGCCAGAATCGTGTGAAAATCAGCACGCGGGAACAATACCTCGATGAGTCAGCCCTCGGGCACGCGGCCCTTTTCACCGTTCGAATGGATGCTGTCGCTGCGCTACCTGCGGGCGCGGCGCAAGGAAGGATTCATCTCGGTCATCGCCGGGTTCTCCTTCCTCGGCATCATGCTCGGCGTTGCCACGCTGATCATCGTCATGGCGGTGATGAACGGCTTCCGCAAGGAACTGCTCGACAAGATCCTCGGCCTCAATGGTCATCTGCTGATCCAGCCGCTGGAATCCCCGCTTACCGACTGGGACGAGGTGGCGGCGCGCATCAGCGGCGTCGCCGGGGTGCGGCTCGCCGCGCCGATCGTCGAAGGGCAGGCGCTGGCGTCCTCGCCGTTCAATGCCGGCGGCGTGCTGGTGCGCGGCATCCGGCTTGGCGACCTGAAAAAACTTCCCTCGATCGCCAACAACATCAAGCAGGGCACGCTTGACGGCTTCGACGAGGGCCAGGGCATCGCCATCGGCCGCCGCATGGCCGACCAGATGTCGGTGCGCGCCGGCGACAATCTGACGCTGGTGGCGCCGAAAGGCGCGGTAACGCCGATGGGAACCACGCCCCGCATCAAGATCTACAAGATCGCGGCGGTGTTCGAGATCGGTATGTCGGAATACGATTCCGCCATCGTCTTCATGCCGCTCAAGGAGGCGCAGGCTTATTTCAACCGCGCCGGCGACGTCACCGCGATCGAGGTCTACACCGACAATCCCGACAAGATCGATCAGTACCGCAAGGCCGTGCAGGACGCGGCCAAACGGCCGATCTACATGGTCGACTGGCGGCAGAGGAATGCGACGTTCTTCAACGCGCTGCAGGTCGAGCGCAACGTCATGTTCCTGATCCTGACGTTGATCGTGCTGGTGGCGGCGCTCAACATCGTCTCCGGCCTGATCATGCTGGTGAAGGACAAGGGACAGGACATCGCCATCCTGCGCACCATGGGCGCGACGCAGGGGGCGATCACCCGCGTGTTCCTGATCACCGGCGCCTCGATCGGCGTCACCGGCACGATCATGGGTTTCCTGTTCGGCGTGCTGGTGTGCCGCAACATCGAGTCGATCCGCCAGTTCCTGTCGTGGCTCACCAGCACCGAACTGTTCTCGCCGGAACTGTATTTCCTCTCCAAGCTGCCCGCCGATCTCGACGTGAGCGAGACGACCGCCGTGGTGGTGATGGCGCTCACCTTGTCGCTCTTGGCGACGCTCTATCCGTCATGGCGGGCCGCGCGGCTCGATCCGGTCGAGGCGCTGCGCTATGAGTGACATGACGATGGACTACGCGGCTGAGGAGACTCAGGTCGCGGCGCAGGACGACCAGGAGGTGCCGATTCTCTATCTGCACCAGGTCGAGCGGCATTACCGGCAGGGCGAGGCGACGCTTTATATCCTCAAGGGCGCGGATCTGGCGCTCTGGGCCGGGCAATCAGTCGCGCTGGTGGCGCCGTCCGGGTCCGGCAAGTCAACGCTGCTGCATCTCGCGGGTCTGCTGGAGCACCCCGACCATGGCGAGGTCTATATGGACGGGCAGGCCACGGTCGGGCTTTCCGACAGCGAGCGCACCCGGCTGCGCCGTGAGCAGGTCGGCTTCGTCTACCAGTCGCACCGGCTGCTGCCGGAGTTCTCCGCGCTGGAGAACGTGATGATGCCGCAGATGATCCGCGGCCTGTCGCGCCGCGAGGCCAACCGCCGCGGCATGGAGCTGCTCGGTTATCTCGGGCTGGCCGAGCGGGCGACCCATCGCCCGGCCGAACTGTCCGGCGGCGAGCAGCAGCGCGTGGCGATTGCCCGCGCCGTCGCCAATGCGCCGCGGCTGCTGCTGGCCGACGAGCCGACGGGCAACCTCGATCCGCACACCGCCGACCACGTCTTCCATGCGCTCGAACAACTGGTCCGGGCTTCGGGACTCGCGACCATTGTCGCGACCCACAACATGGATCTGGCGGCGCGGATGGACCGCCGTGTGACGCTGCGCGACGGCCTCATCGTCGAGATGGACTGAGCCGAGGCTCTGATTTTCCAGCATTATTTCGGCCGGTTAACCATCGGCGGTGGCTTGCGGGGACCGATGTCGGCACCGCCTTGACGTGAGAACAAAAGCTGAACTATGTTCTAGTTCTGTTCTTCAAACGAAGGAGGCGACGATGCTCAAGGCCATGGTTCATGAAGCGGCGGCACTGGCGTCCCTGGCGCTGTTCGTGGGGATGGTGGCGGTCTGGGCCAACGTGCTCTGCATGGTCTGACGGACGAACCCCGGCGGATTTCAGGGGGCTCGGACTTGGAACTGGGGATAGGGCGGATCGCGGCCTGCCTATCCCGGCCCGGCGGTAGACAGCGCCGCCTCCCGCTCGCACCATCGCGGCAAAGGAATCATCACCGTGGCCGCGGAACTTCAATTCGTGCACCTGCGCGTGCACTCGTCCTATTCGCTTCTGGAAGGCGCGCTGCCGATCGCCAAGCTGGCGGACCTCGCCAAGGCGGACAAGCAGCCGGCGCTGGCGCTGACCGACACCGACAATATGTTCGGGGCGCTGGAGTTCTCGCAGAAGATGGCGGGCTCCGGCATCCAGCCGATCATCGGCTGCGCTCAGGCGATTGACTTCGGCGATCAGGAGGCGCGGCCGAACCAGCCGCTGCAGCACGGCCGGGTCGTGCTGCTCGCCGCGACCGAAGCCGGCTACCGCAGTCTGATGCGGCTCAATTCCCGCGCTTTTCTCGAAACGCCGTCGAACGAGGCGCCGCATCTCAAGCTCGCCTGGCTCGACGGCGAGACCGACGGCATCATCGCGCTGACCGGTGGCCCCGGCGGCCCGCTCAACGCCGCGATCGTTGCCGGGCAGGGGCATCTTGCCGCCTCGCGCTGCGAGGTGTTGCAGACGCTGTTCGGCGGCCGGCTCTATATCGAGTTGCAGCGTCACGGCGTGCCGGCTGAACGCGACGCCGAGGGTGCGCTGCTCGATCTTGCCTATGACCGCGGTTTGCCGCTGGTTGCGACCAACGAGCCTTACTTTGCCAACGCCTCGGACTACGAGGCCCACGATGCGCTGATCTGCATCGCCGAGAGCCGCGTCGTTGCCGAGACCGACCGCCGGCAACTCACCGTCGAGCATCGCTTCAAGACCCGCGCCGAGATGGCGCAACTGTTCGCCGATCTGCCGGAGGCGCTGGCCGCGACGGTGGAGATCGCGCGGCGCTGCTCCTATCGGCCGAAGACCCGCGCGCCGATCCTGCCGAACTTCACCTCCGGCGACGAGAAATCCGACGAGGCCGCCGAGCTGCGCAAGCGCGCGCAGGACGGCCTCGCGGCGCGGCTCGCCGCGCACGGGATGGCGCCGGGGCTCGACGCCGAGGAATATGAAAAGCGGCTTGCCTTCGAGCTCGATGTGATCGAGCGCATGAAATATCCCGGCTACTTCCTGATCGTGTCCGACTTCATCCAGTGGGCGAAGCAGCAGGGCATTCCGGTCGGACCGGGCCGCGGCTCGGGCGCCGGTTCGCTGGTCGCCTATTCGCTCACCATCACCGACCTCGACCCGATGCGGTTCGGTCTGCTGTTCGAGCGCTTCCTCAATCCGGAACGCGTGTCGATGCCGGACTTCGACATCGACTTCTGTCAGGACCGCCGCGACGAGGTGATCAAATACGTGCAGGATCGCTACGGCCGCGATCAGGTGGCGCAGATCATCACCTTCGGTACGTTGCAGGCGCGCGGCGTGCTGCGCGACGTCGGTCGCGTGCTGCAGATGCCGTACGGGCAGGTCGACAAGCTGTGCAAGCTGGTGCCGCAGAATCCGGCGAACCCGATCACGCTCGCGCGTGCCATCGAGGACGAGCCGAAGCTGCAGGCCGAGGCCGCGGAAAATCCGGTGGTCAAGCGCGCCTTCGACATCGCGCGCAAGCTCGAGGGGCTGACGCGCCACGCCTCGACCCACGCCGCCGGCATCGTCATCGGTGACCGGCCGCTGGCGCAACTCGTGCCGCTCTACCGCGATCCGAAGTCGGATATGCCGGTGACCCAGTTCAACATGAAATGGGTCGAGCCCGCGGGCCTCGTCAAATTCGACTTTCTCGGCCTCAAGACGCTGACGGTACTGCAAACTGCGGTCAATCTCTTGCGTCAGCGCGGTATCGAGCTCGATCTCGCCAAGATCCCGCTCGACGACAAGAAAACCTACGACATGCTGACACGGGCCGAAGCGGTCGGCATCTTCCAGTTGGAAAGTCAGGGCATGCGCCGTGCGCTGCTCGACATGAAGCCGGACCGGTTCGAGGACATCATCGCGCTGGTGGCGCTCTATCGTCCCGGTCCGATGGCGAACATCCCGACCTATTGCGCCCGCAAGCACGGCGACGAACAGCCGGATTACATCCATCCGAAACTGGAAGAGGTGCTGCGCGAGACCTTCGGCGTCATCGTCTATCAGGAACAGGTGATGCAGGCGGCGCAGATTCTCGCCGGCTACACGCTCGGTGAAGCCGACCTGCTGCGCCGCGCCATGGGCAAGAAGATCCGCAAGGAGATGGAGGCGCAGCGCAGTCGTTTCGTTTCGGGTTCGACCGAGCGCGGTATCCCCAAGGATCAGGCCGACGCGATTTTCGACCTGCTCGAACGTTTCGCCGAATACGGTTTCAACAAGAGCCACGCCGCCGCCTACGCGCTGGTCGCGTATCAGACCGCCTATATGAAGGCGAACCATCCGGTGGAGTTCATGGCGGCGTCGATGACGCTCGACATGAACAATACCGACAAGCTCGCGGAATTCCGCGCCGAGGCGCTTCGTCTCGAGATCGTCATGGAGCCCCCGACCATCAATCGATCGGGTGTCGCCTTCGCCGTCGAGGATCGCACCATCATCTACGCGCTGGCGGCGCTCAAGGGCGTCGGCGTGCAGGCGGTGCAGAGCATCGTCGAGGCGCGCGGCGATAAGCCGTTCAAGGATCTGGCCGACTTCGCGGCGCGCATCAATCCGCGCGCGGTCAACAAGCGCGTGCTGGAAAGCCTCGCCGCCGCCGGCGCGTTCGACGGCTTCAACCGTGATCGGGCCGCCGTGTTCGCGGCGATGGATCGTGTGCTCGGCCGCGCGCAGCGTTCGCACGAAAGCGAGGCGGTCGGGCAGAGTGACATGTTCGGCGGTAGTTCTGGGCCGGAGCCGATCACGCTGCCCTCGGTCGAGCCTTGGCTGCCGGCGGAAAAACTCAAACGCGAATACGACGCGATTGGCTTTTTTCTCTCGGGCCATCCGCTTGACGATTATCAGGCCGTGCTTGGGCGCGAGAAGGCGCAGAGCTGGGTCGAGTTCTGCAATTCGGTGAAGAACGGCGCGACCGCGGGCAAGGTTGGCGCGACCGTGGTATCGCGGCTCGAACGCCGCACCAAGACCGGCAGCAAGATGGGCATCTTCGGCCTGTCGGACCCGACCGGCCATTACGAGGCGATCGTGTTTTCGGAAGGTCTTGCCGAATACCGCGAACTGCTGGAGCCTGGCGCCAATGTGCTGCTGTTCCTGAGCGGCGAGGTGCAGGGCGAGGATGTGCGCGCGCGTATCCAGTGGGCGAAGCCGCTCGATGCGGTGGCGACGGCGCGGATGTCGGACCTGCGCATCCACATCGCCGGCAACGATCCGCTCGACAGCCTGCGCAAGCGGCTCGAGCCGCGCTCCGACAGCAGCGAAGGCGGCGAGGTGACGCTGGTGCTGCAACTGCGCGACGGCGGCGAGGTGCAGGTGCGCCTGCCGGGCCGCTTCAAAGTGTCGCCGCAGATTGTTGGGGCCATCAAGGCGGTCAGCGGCGTGGACAAGGTCGAGGCGGTTTGACGCCGCGTCCGCGGCTCGCGCAAAATCGATCCGTCATTCACGATCGGGAAGGATCGCGCGCGTGAGCGGAGCAACGGCATCACACTGGCTCGACCGTCCTGTCGACAGTCAGCGCGATCACACGCTCGGGCCGGCTGGTGCACCGATCACGCTGGTCGAGTACGGCAGCTATGCTTGCCCATATTGTCGCGCCGCCAATGCACGTATCGAGGCGGTGCGCGACAAGCTTGGCGACCGTCTGCGTTATGTGTTCCGTCATCGTCCGGTCACCGGCAGCGAGCTGGCGCGCCGTGCCGCCGAATTGGTGGAGCGCATCGACGATCCGGAGCGGTTCTGGGCGGCGCATATCCTGCTGATGACCCGCTCGGAGACGCTGACCGAGGACGACCTGGCCGCCGCGGCGCGCGAGGCGGGGGTGCCCGGCGGCACCGACGAAGCCGTGGCGCAGCGCGCCGTCGCGCATGTCGATGCCGACGTGGCGAGTTCGCGTGCCAGCGGCGTGATGATCACGCCGACCTTCTTCATCAACAGCCGCCGCTACGACGGTCCGTGGGACGAGGCGTCGTTCTCGGACGCCATTGTCGGCACGCTCGGGCATCGGTTCCGCGCCGCCGCGGTCGATTTCGCCGGCTGGGCGCCGTCCGCCGGTGTGCTGCTGCTGCTCTCGACCGTGCTGGCGGTGCTGCTGATGAACACCGCCATGGCCGGCGGGTTCGAGGCGTTCTGGAAACAGTATGTCGGGTTGAGTTTCGGTGATGCGGCGTTCCGGATGTCGTTGCTGCACTGGATCAACGACGGCCTGCTGACGATCTTCTTCCTCGTGGTCGGCCTCGAGATCAAACGCGAATTCACGGTCGGCCATCTCGCCGGCCTGCGCGAGGCAGCATTGCCGATCGCCGCCGCGATCGGCGGCATGGCCGTGCCGGCGTTGTTCTATGCGCTGATCATCCCGTCAGGCCCATGGGCGCATGGCTGGGGCGTGCCGATGGCGACCGACACGGCATTCGCCATCGCGCTGATCGTCATGCTCGGGCCGCGCGTGCCGGTGGAGCTGCGCATTTTCCTCACGGCCGCGGCAATCGTCGACGACATCGGTGCGATCGGCGTGGTCGCGGTGTTCTATTCCGGCGAGTTGCATCTGGTGTATCTCGCCGGCGCGGCGGCGACGGTGGTCGCGCTCGCCTGTCTCAATCGCGGCCGCATCTACAGCGTCACGCCCTATGCGCTGCTCGGCATCGTGCTGTGGGCTTGCGTCCATGCCAGCGGTCTGCATGCGACGCTCGCCGGCGTTCTGCTCGCGCTGTTCATTCCGACGCGGCCGCCGGCCAATCTCAACGCGCTGATGGTTCAGGCCAACACCATCGTCGCGGCCGAGGCGAAGCGCGCCGGCGAAGTGCTGCGCAGCGGTCCGTCCGCGCCGGCGCTGCAGGCGCTCGATGCGATCCACGACCGGATCGAGTCGCCCGCCGACCGCCTGTTGCGCCATGCCGGCGCGCGGTCGAGCTATCTGGTGCTGCCGCTGTTCGCGTTCGCCAATGCCGGCGTGACCATCCGCACCGATGTGTTCGACGGACGCGAGCCGCTGATGCTCGCCATCATCGTCGGCCTGATGCTCGGCAAGCCGATTGGCTTCATCGCGTTCTCGGTGCTGGCGGTCTGGCTCAAGCTCGCGGCGAAACCCGCCGATTACTCCTGGGGACAGTTGGCGGGCGCCGGTGCGCTGGCCGGTATCGGCTTCACCATGTCGCTGTTCATTGCCGGGCAGGCGTTTCCCGCCGAGGCCGATTTCGCCGCCGCGAAGATCGCGGTGTTTGCCGCCTCGATCCTGTCGGCGGTGATCGGCTGCGTGATCCTGTGGCGGGTTGGACGCTCGGCTGCGGAGGAGCTTGCGACTGGCGAGCCGGCCAAAACCTGACACGAGAGGAGAGAACGAATGATCGTCGAACTGGTGACCTTCCGCGCCCCGCACGGCGGCGACTGGGATCACATCCTCGAAGGTGCGCGTGGCACGATCCCGAAGTGGAGCGCCAACCCGAAACTGGTCCGCAAGCACTTCCTGCTGTCCGAGGACGCCCAGACCTGTGCCGGGCTCTATATCTGGCCGTCGCGGGCGGATGCCGAGCACGCCCATAACGCGCTGTGGCAGGACGAGGTCGAGCGCCGCACCGGTTCGCGTCCGGAATTCCGTTATTTCGAGCTGCAAATGCTGCTCGACAACGAGGCAGGAACCGTCACCGAATGGTCGCGGACCGGCGAAAAGCGTGTTTCCAAAGTAGGTTAGACGGTCTTCTTCACCTCCGATTTTAGCTTCTCAAGGCTTGCGCGGCGCAGCAGACCCGATTATACGCACGCGCATCACTCACGCGGATTTCGGCGCCGGCCCCGACAATGGGTCGCCAGCCATCCGGTGGCGGTCATGTGACCGCTCACACAATCCGCGGCGGATCAACCGGAGAAGACCAATGGCGCTTCCTGACTTTTCAATGCGTCAGCTTTTGGAAGCTGGCGTTCACTTTGGCCATCAGGCCCACCGCTGGAACCCGAAGATGGGCGAGTACATCTTCGGCACCCGCAACAACATCCATATCGTCGACCTCGGACAGACGGTGCCGATGCTGCACCAGGCGCTCCAGGCCGTCAGCGACACCGTCGCCAAGGGCGGCCGCATCCTGTTCGTCGGCACCAAGCGCCAGGCGCAGGACGCCATCGCCGACGCGGCCAAGCGTTGCGCGCAGTATTACGTGAACTCGCGCTGGCTCGGCGGCACGCTGACCAACTGGAAGACCATTTCCGG
>JAHBZF010000135.1 GCA_019635575.1 Pseudolabrys sp.
TCGAACTCGTCCTTGATGACGTCGAGCAGGCGGCGATGCAGCCGCTCCACCAGCGTCAGCGCTTCGAGATAATACGGACGGATATGATCGAACCGAGCTTCGCGATCGGTGGCCGGTTCGACCGCCTTGACGACGGCTTTCATCTGACTTGCCCCTGTTTGACTCTTTGTCTCTGACCAGTTGCGAGGCCCTGTTTCCCCGCTCCGGTTCTGTCGACGTTTTTAAAAGGGGCGGTCTAAAATCGGATTAAATAACAAGATAAAGATAAGCTTTATTTGCAACGGTGAATCATCCGTTGACCGCGTCAAATCAAGCGATTTTCGCAATCTTTGATTCACTGTTCCACGCCGATGTTCTCATTCGGTTCTCGCGAAACACGCGCAAGTCGCACACAAGTCGCGGAAAAGCGGCGCCGGCCGGACACCGATCATGGATCGTCGTTACGCTTTAGACACGATCGTCGCGCGGTTTCCCGTAAAACTGCGTCGCGGATCTTAATCAGCGCGCCGTCTGCCCTGCCCCCGGATGCATGCCGGCGCGCTGCGGCAAGAGCACGATGCAGCCCATAATGAACGCCGCGATCACCGCCGATGCGAGCGGACGGCTCAGATCAAGCCCACCATGGCTGAGAGGCTTGTCGAGAAAATCTCCAACCGTCGCGCCAAGCGGGCGCGACAGAATGAACGCCGCCCAGAACAGTATGACGCGAGACACACCGGTCCAGTAATAAGCCGCAACGAGGATCGCGAGACCGGCGCCGAACACCAGCGCCCCGCCCGCGTATCCGAACCCGCCGGTGTCAGCCAGCCAGTCGCCGAGCGCGGTGCCGAGCGTCTGCGAAAAGGTGATAGTCACCCAATAGAAGATTTCGACTTTTGGCGTCGCAACGGTCTGAACATCGACCGAGCCGAGCGTGACGTACCAGATCGCAAGTGAACCCAGAACGCATGCCAGCAGGATCGCCGTGCCGCCGGTGTAGCCGATGCCGAGCGAACGATCGAACAGATCGGCCATGGCCGTACCCACCGTCGTCGAGGCAATGATGGCAAGCCAGTAGATCCAGGGGTTGAACTGCTTTGCCCGAATTTGGGCGATCACGGCGGCCACGAACACAAGAACGAATATGCCGGTGCCGATCAGATATCCGCCGTTCTGCGGATTGACGTCCGCATGCAGCCAACTCATCGTGACGGCATCGCCACCCGTTTCCCCCAGCGTCGTGGCGGCAATCTTGATGATCCAGAAAACAAGTGTGACTTCCGGCACCTTGCTCAAGGCGGCCTGCGTTTCGTCATTCACCGCAGCCATGTCGCTCTCCGCGCGAGAAACGGATGTCGTTCGCGGAAAGTCCGCGACGAATACGCCCCCGGTGCGGCGATAGCATTACAAATTGGCAATGCGCGTTGCGGCACGCCTGCCGCAAGCAGACAACATCTCTGCTAGCGCTCGCGCAGATAGCGGATGATGCCGGAGAAATCGCGACCCGCCTCCCCGCTCTCGGCGTAAGCGGCGTAGATCTTCGCGGCGTCGGCGCCGAGCGGCGTGTGCGCGCCGGCGGTCTTGGCGGCGTCCTGCGCCAGCCGCAAGTCCTTGAGCATCATCGCCGCGGTGAAGCCCGGCGCGTAGTCGCGGTTCGCCGGCGATGTCGGCACCGGGCCCGGCACCGGGCAATAGCTCGTCATCGACCAGCACTGGCCCGACGACTTCGACGAGATGTCGAACAGCTTTTGCGGATCGAGGCCGAGCTTCTCGCCAAGCACGAACGCCTCCGACACGCCGATCATGGAAATGCCGAGGATCATGTTGTTGCAGATCTTCGCCGCCTGGCCGTTGCCCGGCCCGCCGGCATGCACGATGGTCTTGCCCATCTGTTCGAGAAACGGCTTCGCCTTGGCGAACGCTTCATCGCTGCCGCCGACCATGAAGGTGAGCGTGCCGCCCTGCGCGCCACCGACACCGCCCGACACCGGCGCATCGACCATCAGCAGACCTTTCGCCTGCGCGGCCGAGGCGACCGCGCGCGCGCTGTCCACGTCGATGGTCGAGGAATCGATCAGCAGCGTACCGGGCTTCGCCTGCGCGATCAGCCCTTTGTCGCCGAGATAGATGTCACGCACATGCGCGCCGGCCGGCAGCATGGTGACGATCACATCGACATTGGCGGCGGCCTCCGCCGCGCTTTTCGCCGTCGCGCCGCCCGCACCGGAAAAGCGCGTCACCGCATCCGGCGTCACGTCGAAGCCCGCGACCGTGTGCCCGGCCTTGACCAGATTGACCGCCATCGGCCCGCCCATATTGCCGAGCCCGATGAATCCGATCCGCGCCATGGTCGCCTCCCCTCTTGCTATTGTGAGCGGCATGCTGCCGCAATTTTTTCGCGTTGTCAGTCATCCGAACGGCCATTCGACCGACCTGACGTTCGATCAACCCGGATGCTCGCCCGCCGCCTTCAACGCGAGCCAGAGGTAAACCAGCAGCAACAGGAATTCGGCGAAGGTGACGATGCTGCCGCCGCCCAGCACCTGCGGAAACAGGATTTCGACGGCGATCATCGACACGATCGAGGTGAGCCACACCACCGCGCCCCATGGCGCCGCGAGCCACAGCCCGACCGCGGCGACAAGATCGATCACCGCGAAGAAGATCGTCGCGACCTGCCACGGCGAGGTATGCGCCTCGAACACATCGTCCGGCGCGACGCCGATGCCGCACAGCCGCGCCCAGTGATAGAGGCCCTTGATCATGGCGAGTCCGGCCATGACACGCAGGAACAGGATCAGCCGCCGGGTCCAGCCGCCAACCACCACCCGCCCCTCGTCGGCGCGGACCGGCTCCAGCGCGCGGCTGGCATCGGGAACGACCGGATCCATCATAGCGGCAACTCGCGTGGCAGCGGCGCGAAGTGGCGCTCGATCTCGGCATCGGTCACGTCGGCGAGCGCCGCCGGTTGCCAGCGCGGGGTGTTGTCCTTGTCGACGATCAGCGCACGCACTCCCTCGTAGAAATCATGATCATGGACCACGCGCGAGACGATGCGGAATTCGGCGCGCATCGCCTGCGCGAAGGTCCAGTCGCCGCCACGGCGCATCTGCGCCAGCGCGAGCCGCAGACTGGTCGGCGATTTGGTTCGGATCGTGGCGGCGGCGGCGCGGGCAAAATCGCCCTCCACGTCCGACGTGGTGGCCAGCGTATCGAGCGCCGCGAGAATATCCTCGATCCGGTCGGCGGCAAAACAACGATCGATCAGCCCGACCGGCAGCGACAGCGATGCGGGCGGCTCGGCAAAGCGCGCGAGCGCGGCATCCGCCGGCACGCCGTCGCGCAGAGCCGCCAGGAGTTCGTCGAACCGCGCCGAGGCGACCCGATGCGTGGCGACGCCCGACGCCACCGCGTCGTTGGCGCGGATGCGGTCGCCGGTCAGCGCCGCCCAGGTGCCGAGCATGCCCGGCAGACGCGGCAGGATATAGGTCGCGCCGACATCGGGGAAAAAGCCGATGCTCACCTCCGGCATGGCGAACTGGAATCTGTCGCCGGCGACGCGATAGCGGCCGTTGACGGAGATGCCGACGCCGCCGCCCATGACGATGCCGTCGATCAGCGAAATGTATGGCTTGGGGTAATCGCGGATCGCGGCATTGAGCAGATATTCGTCGTGCCAGAACGACAGGGCCTGTTCGGACTGCCCGGCCTTGCCGAGATCATAGAGCGCGCGAATATCGCCGCCGGCGGAAAAAGCCTTCTCGCCGTTGGCGCGCAGCACCACGCAGGCCACCGCCGGATCGTCGCGCCAGGCGTCGAGTTGCGCCTGCAGCGCGCCGACCATGCGGTGCGTCACTGCATTGAGCGCCTTCGGCCGGTTCAGGGTGACGACGCCGGCCGCGCCATCGCGCGCGAACAGGATTTCATCGACGTCTGTCACGACGCCGCTCAATTGAGCGCCCACAGGAATTCGAGCGTCGCCAGCCCGCCGAGCGCGACGCGGACGAGGTGCAGGAGGCCCCACTGACGGATCAGGTCGCGGGTGCTGTCGTCGGCTTGCGGCGGCGTCAGCGCCTTGAGCTGACGGTTGGTCGGCATGATCACGAACAGCGTATACGGCCAGTTGGCAAGGATCAGCACCGCGCCGAGCACCCAGCGCCAGTCATAGGCGACGAAGAATGCCAGCAGCCCGAACAGGCCGCCGAGGATCGCCAGCGCCGCCTGCATGATCGCGGCGCGCGCATAGCTCGGCTGCCATTGCGCCAGCATCGCCGGCGCATCGAGCCGCATCCGCGCCGGCTGCTCGGCGACGGTGATGTAGAGCGCCGCGCCGGTGAACAGCGCGGCGGCGATCAAGGCGAGTTGTCCGCTAGCGGTGAGCATGTCAGTTCCCCAACATCTGGCGGCTGATGATCAGCCGCATCACTTCGTTGGTGCCTTCGAGGATCTGGTGCACGCGCACGTCGCGCAGCACCCGCTCGATCGGGTGGTCGCGCAGATAGCCGTAGCCGCCGTGCAGTTGCAGGCAGCCATTGACCACCTCGAATCCGGTGTCGGTGGCGATGCGCTTCGCCATCGCCGCGAGCCGCGTGGCGTTGCCGTCCTTGTTGCCGACCGCGACCGCCGCGCGATGCAGCATCAGCCGCGCCGCCTCCAGCTCGGTCGCATAATCGGCGACGCGGAACTGCAACGCCTGGAATTCCGACAGGCGCGTGCCGAACTGCTTGCGCTCTTTCATATAGTCGATGGTGCGGTCGAGACAGAACTGCGCGCCGCCGATCGAGCAAGCCCCGATATTCAGCCGCCCGCCGTCGAGCCCGGCCATGGCGATGCGAAAACCATGCCCCTCCTCGCCGATGCGGTTCGACACCGGCACGCGGCAATTCTCGAACAGCACCATGGCGGTCGGCTGCGACTTCCAGCCGAGTTTCTTCTCCTGCGCGCCGAACGAGAGGCCCGGCGTGCCGTTCTCGACGACGATGCAGGAGATGCCGCGCGGCCCGGCGTCTCCCGTGCGCGCCATCACCACATAGAGATCGGAGCGGCCACCGCCGGAAATGAACGCCTTGGCGCCGTCGAGCACGTAATGATCGCCGTCGCGCCGCGCTTTCGTGGTGAGGCTCGCGGCGTCGGAGCCGGCGCCCGGCTCGGTCAGGCAATAGCTCGCGAAGTGCTCCATGGTACAGAGCTTGGGCAGGAAGCGGCGGCGCAGCTCGTCGCTGCCGAACTGATCGATCATCCACGCCGCCATGTTGTGGATCGAGATATAGGCGGCGGTGGAGGTGCAGCCCTGCGCCAGCTCCTCGAAGATCACCGCGGCGTCGAGGCGGTCGAGCGCCGAGCCGCCGACGTCTTCCTTCACATAGATGCCACCGAAGCCGAGCGCGGCCGCCTTGCGCAGCGTCTCGACCGGGAAGATTTCATCCTCGTCCCACTGCCGCGCCTGCGGCATCATCTCGGTGACGGCGAAATCGCGCGCCGTGTCCTGGAATGCCCGCTGTTCTTCGCTGAGTTCGAAATCCATCGCCGGCCCCTTCCCTCTGATCGTTAGAAGGCGCTCGGGGCCTCGTCAACCGAACCGGCGACACCTGCTGGCGGGTTGCGGCCCAAGGCGCTAAAAGACCCGCAGAGAGCGTCATCGATCCCGTCACGGAGAGCCTGCCATGGCCATCAAATACGGCCGTCCGATCGAAAACCGGGTCCGGTTCCAGACGGTGGAGCAGGCTCCGGCCGGGGAACGCCTCGATCTCACCACGCGGATGCGCCGCAACCGCCGCAGCGACTGGGCGCGGCGCATGGTGCGCGAGAACACGCTCACCACCGACGACCTGATCTGGCCGATCTTCGTCTGCGAGGGCGGCAACGCGCCGGTGCCGTCGATGCCCGGCGTCGAGCGGCTGACGGTGGACAACGCGGCCCGCGCGGCCGAGCGCGCGGCCGAACTGTCGATCCCGTGCATCGCGCTATTTCCCTACACCGATCCAAGCCTGCGCGATGACGACGGCAGCGAGGCGCTCAACGGCAACAATCTCGTCTGCCGCGCGGTGCGCGCCATCAAGAAGGCCGCGCCGCAGGTCGGCGTGCTGTGCGACGTGGCGCTCGATCCCTACACCAGCCACGGCCATGACGGCCTGATGCGCGACGGCATGATCCTCAACGACGAAACGGTTGCCGTATTGGTGCAACAGGCGCTGGTGCAGGCGGAGGCCGGTTGCGACATTATCGCGCCGTCCGACATGATGGACGGCCGCGTCGGCGCGATCCGCGAAGGGCTCGACAAGGCCGGGCATCTCGACGTGTCGATCATGGCCTATTCGGCGAAATACGCCTCGGCATTCTACGGCCCGTTCCGCGACGCGGTCGGCTCGGCGAAAACGCTGACCGGCGACAAGCGCACCTACCAGATGGACATGGGCAACAGTGACGAGGCGTTGCGCGAGGCCGAGCTCGACATCGCCGAAGGCGCCGACATGATCATGGTCAAGCCCGGCATGCCGTATCTCGACATCCTGCGGCGGCTGAAGGACGCGTTCGGCATGCCGACCTTCGCTTATCAGGTATCCGGCGAATACGCGATGCTGATGGCCGCCGCGCAGAACGGCTGGCTCGACGGCGAGCGCGCCATGGTGGAAAGCCTGATGGCGTTCAAGCGCGCCGGCGCCGACGGTGTGCTCACCTACTTCGCGCCGCGCGTCGCGCAGATGCTGCGGCAGGGGTAGTTATATCTCCGCCTCATCCTTCGAGACGCGCCTGCGGCGCTCCTCAGGATGAGGCTCTTGGAGAGGTCACGATTTTCTCACCGTCCTGCGCGGGCTTGACCGCGCATCCACGACTTTAGCACCCGTCAGAAAGTAAGACGTGAATGCCCGCAACAAGTCCGGGCACGACGTGGAGAGAATAGCGCACCTCTCGCTCCGCCTCATCCTGAGGAGCCGCGCAAAGCGCGGCGTCTCGAAGGATGCGGCGGCCCCGCTCTCGCCTCATGGTTCGATACGCATCGCTGACGCGATGCTCCTCACCATGAGGTTATCGAATCCTACATCTCACCCGTCTCGATCACCTGCGGCGCGTAGCCGTCGGCGGCGAGACCCGAGGCGATCTCGCGCGCATGCGTGGCATCGCGCGTCTCTACCGTGACGTCGAGTTTCGCGCCCTTGGCCGGCACATCGAGCAGGCCGCGATGGTGGTTCACTTCAAGGATGTTGGCGCCGAGCCCGCCGAGCCGCGTCGCGATCTGGCCGAGTACGCCGGGCCGGTCCGGGATCGTCAGGCGGAACGAGAAGATGCGCCCCTCGCGCAACAATTCGCGCATCAGCACCGAGGCCATGATGCGCGGATCGATATTGCCGCCGCTGAGAATGAGGCCGACCTTTTTGCCCTTGAACCGCTCGGGCTTTGCCAGCAGCGCGGCGAGTCCGGCCGCGCCCGCGCCCTCCGCCATGGTCTTCTGCAGGATCATGAAGGCATTCACGGCGCGCTCGAGATGCGCTTCATCGACCAGGATGATGTCGTCGACCAGATCGCGCACGATCGGCAGCGTCAGCGCGCCGACATTCTTCACCGCGATGCCCTCGGCCAAGGTCGGGCCGCCGATCGGCAGATGGTCGTTGCGCAGCGCGTCCCACATCGCCGGATAAAGCTGCGCCTCCGCGCCGATCACCGAGATCGTCGGTTTCACCGCCCGCGCGGCGATGGCGTTTCCGGAGATCAGTCCGCCGCCGCCGATCGGCACCACGATCACGTCGAGCGACGGCTCATCCTCCAGCATCTCCAGCGCAATGGTTCCCTGCCCGGCGATCACCTGCGCGTCGTCATAAGGATGCACCAGCGTCAGCCCGCGCGTCTGCGCCAGCATGACGCAACGTTCCATCGCGTCCTCGACCGTCTCGCCGTGCAGCACCACCTCGGCCCCGTAGGAGCGCGTCGCCGCCACCTTCACGAACGGCGTCGTCACCGGCATGACGATGGTCACCGGGGAACCGAGCCGGCGGCCGTGATAGGCCACCGCCTGCGCATGGTTGCCCGCCGACATGGCGACGAGGCCTCGGCGGCGCTCCTCCTCGGTGAGAGACAAGAGCTTCACCAGCGCGCCGCGCTCCTTGAAGGCATTGGTGGCCTGCAGGTTCTCGTATTTGACGAACACCTGCGCCCCGGTCAGCGCGGAGAGCCGCGGCGCCGGCAGCATCGGCGTGCGCAGCACGGCGCCGGCGATGGCGCGGCGCGCCGCCTCGATCTCGGCCAGGGTGATCGTCACGCTCATATCTCCTTGTTCTGGCCGCTCGTCCCATCCGGCCGCAAGTCGCAAAGTCGTACGCCGCAGCCGTATACCCATCTTGCAGCGGAATCACCTAATCTCCATCTCTGCCGCGGAGGGTTCGTTCATGAGCGACAGCGGTTACAGCGGGACGGCCGACGGAGTCCGGCCGCATGCCTTCGATCCGGCCACCAGTCCGGAACTGTTCGAAGGTGTGCCGGCGCGGCGCGTCATCGCCTTCCTGATCGATTTCGTCATCATTTCCGTGCCGATCGTGCTGGCGGCGATGTTCATCTTCGCCTTCGGGCTGGTGACGCTCGGACTCGGCTGGGCGCTGTTCTGGCTGCTCTCGCCCGGCTCGGTGATCTGGGCGCTGCTCTATTACGGCACAACCTTCGGCGGCCCCCGTTCCGCCACCATCGGCATGCGGGTGATGGATATCGAAATGCGCACCTGGTACGGCGCGCCGTCTTATTTCGTGCTCGGCGCGGTGCATGCCATCGTGTTCTGGCTGTCGGTGTCGTTCCTCAGCCCGCTGGTCCTGCTGGTCTGTTTCTTCAACAGCCGGCGGCGGTTGCTGCACGACATGCTGCTGGGTACCGTGGTCATCAACAATCAGGTGCGCGCCGAGATGCTGCGCACCATCCGGTAACAGATGACCCAGCACCCGCGCGACACGCCCCAGTTCTACCTGACCGCCCCCTCGCCGTGTCCGTATCTGCCGGGCGCCGAGGAGCGCAAGGTGTTCACGCATCTGGTCGGCCATCGCGCGCGCGAATTGAACGACCTGCTGACCCACGGCGGCTTCCGCCGCAGCCAGTCGATCGCCTACCGGCCCGCCTGTGAAACATGCCGCGCCTGCATCTCGGTCCGCGTCGTGGTCAGCGACTTCCAGCCGACGCGCAACATGCGCCGCATCCTCGACCGCAACATGGACCTGATCGGCGAGCAGCGCGAACCCGGCCCGTCATCGGAGCAGTATTCGCTGTTCCGCTCCTACCTCGATGCACGGCACCGTGACGGCGGCATGGCCGACATGAGCGTGCTCGACTATGCGATGATGGTCGAGGACAGCCATGTCCGCACCCATGTGATCGAATACCGCCGGCGCAGCCCCGACAGCGCCTTCACCAAGCGCGGCGACGGTCCGCTGATCGCCGTCGGCCTCACCGACGTGCTCAACGACGGCCTGTCGATGGTCTATTCGTTCTTCGATCCGGATCAGGCCGCGCGCTCGCTCGGCACCTTCATGATCCTCGAACACATCGACCGGGCGCGCCGCATGGGCCTGCCCTATGTCTATCTCGGCTATTGGGTCGAGGGCTCGCGCAAGATGGACTACAAGGCGCGCTTCCTGCCGCAG
>JAHBZF010000136.1 GCA_019635575.1 Pseudolabrys sp.
GTGGCGATGCCCGCCTTGGCCGTGCAGCCGGATGAAGTGCTGAAAGACCCGGCGCTCGAGGCGCGCGCGCGAGCCTTGTCGCGCGATCTGCGCTGCATGGTGTGCCAGAATCAGTCGATCGACGATTCCGATGCGCCGTTGGCGCGCGATCTGCGCATTCTGGTGCGCGAGCGGCTCACCGCCGGCGACAGCGACAGGCAGGTGATCGATTTTCTCGTCGCGCGCTACGGCGACTTCGTGCTGCTCAAGCCACCGTTGACGGGCGAGACGGCGCTGTTGTGGTTCACGCCGCTGCTGGTGCTCCTGATCGCCGGAGCCGGATTGTGGCTGTGGCTTCGCCGGCGGACGGCCGATCTGTCCGTCGCGCCTTTGAGCGCCGCGGAACAGGCCCGAATCGACGAGCTAAACCGCTGATTTTCAAGAAAAATTCGAGTTTATGCGGATTACCAATGTTTAATCCGCCGGTCAGCGTGCCGTAACA
This sequence comes from Pseudolabrys sp., assembly GCA_019635575.1. GTDB lineage: Bacteria > Pseudomonadota > Alphaproteobacteria > Rhizobiales > Xanthobacteraceae > Pseudolabrys. The sequence goes on from JAHBZF010000136.1 coordinate 482, forward strand.
CGGACATCTCCATCTTCCTCGGCAACGGTGCTGCATGCACCACCCGAATTTCGAAGTTGGAGTTTTTCCGTCATGACCCAGAGCGTTCAGTCCGCTCCCAAAGAGTCCGCTCCGAAGTCGCGCAGCCGTTTGTCGGCACGCCGGCTCGTTCTTCTCGGAACCACCATTCTCGGTCTCGGCGCGGCCGCCGTGGTCGTGCAGCCGGCGTTTACCTCCCAGGGCACGCCGGCTCTCGCGCAAAATCTCTCGATGCAGGCGCACAAGGTGCAGGCGCCGGTCGGCTTCGCCGACATCGTCGAGAAGGTGAAGCCCGCCGTGATGTCGGTCCGCGTCAAGGTGGACGAGGGGCCGCAATCTTCCAGCTTCAATTTCAACGGCGACGAGCGCCAGATTCCGCCGGGCCTGCGCGAGTTCTTCCGTCGCTTCGGCGCGCCGGATGGCGACATGCAGGGCGGCGGCCGTCCCGGCAAGCGTCACTTCGCCATGGGCCAGGGCTCGGGCTTCTTCATCTCCGCCGACGGCTATGCGGTGACGAACAACCACGTCGTCGACAAGGCCGAAAGCGTGCAGGTGACGACCGACGACGGCAAGATTCATAACGCCAAGGTGATCGGTACCGACCCGCGCACCGACCTTGCTCTGATCAAGGTCGAGGGCGGCAACTTCCCGTTCGTCAATCTCTCCAGCACCGCGCCGCGTATCGGCGACTGGGTGATCGCGGTCGGCAACCCGTTCGGCCTCGGCGGCACCGTGACGGCCGGCATCGTGTCGGCGCGCGGCCGTGACATCGGCGCCAGCGCCTATGACGACTTCATCCAGATCGACGCGCCGGTGAACAAGGGCAACTCCGGTGGCCCGACCTTCGACACCGAGGGCAATGTGATCGGCGTCAACACGGCGATCTTCTCGCCGTCCGGCGGCTCGGTCGGCATCGCCTTCGCGATCCCGGCAGATACGGTGAAGACCGTGATCGCCCAGCTCAAGGACCATGGCTCGGTGACGCGCGGATGGATCGGTGTGCAGATCCAGCCGGTGACGCCGGAGATCGCCGATGGCCTCGGCCTGAAGTCGGTCAACGGTGCGCTCGTCGCGGAGCCGCAGGCCAACAGCCCGGCGGTGAAGGCCGGCATCAAGGCCGGTGATGTGATCACCTCCGTCGATGGCGCACAGGTCAAGGATGCGCGCGATCTCGCCAAGAAGATCGGCATGCTCGCGCCGAACACCACGGTGAAGCTCGGCGTGTTCGACAAGGGCAGCGAGAAGACCGTGTCGGTCACGCTCGGCGAATTGCCGAACCAGCAGCAGGCGCGCGCCGATATCGGCAACGACAACAACGGCGGCGCGGATGTCGGCAAGCTCGGTCTGACGCTGGCGCCGGCCGGCCGTGTGGCCGGGTCGGGGTCCGGTGAGGGTGTGGTCGTCACCGGTGTCGATCCTGATGGCGTCGCCGCCGAACACGGCTTCAAGACCGGCGACGTGATCGTCGAGGTCGGCGGCAAAACGGTGTCCTCGCCCTCGGACGTGCGCAAGGTACTCGCCGATGTCCGCGGCGATGGCAAGAAGACGGTGCTGATGCGGATCAAGTCCGAGCAGGGCACCAAGTTCGTCGCGGTTCCGCTCGGCCGCGCCTGATGTTTCACGATAGGGACGTTTCGCCGGCATCCGTCGCCCCCGCTGGCGCTGCGCCCCTGGGGGGCGGGTCTCTGACCCGTCCCCACCTCCAATACTCCTGAACCGGCATTCGTCGCCCCCGCTGGGGCAGGAGTCTAGCGAGGGGGTGGCGGGCAACCGTCATCCCCTCGTTCTTTTCTTCCCTCTCTTTGCTTTGTGATGACAGTCGGTAGCGGTGGACTTGATGGCTTTGTCCGGACACATTGATCGGCAACGTGCTACGGCACGAGCGATAGACGATGTCGAGCCCGAACGGACTGCCATGCGCCTGCTGATCGTCGAAGACGACCACGATGCCGCCGATTATCTGGTCAAGGCGTTGCGCGAGGTCGGCCATGTGGCCGATGTCGCCCATGACGGCGAGGAGGGGCTGTCGCTCGGCCTCGACGGCGATTACGACGTGCTGATCGTCGACCGCATGCTGCCGCGCCGGGACGGATTGTCGCTGATCGGCGCGCTGCGCGCCAAGAAGATCGAGACGCCGGTGCTGATCCTGTCGGCGCTCGGGCAGGTCGACGACCGCATCAAGGGATTGCGGGCCGGTGGCGACGATTATCTGCCGAAGCCCTATTCGTTCTCCGAGCTACTGGCCCGCGTCGAGGTGCTGTCGCGCCGCCGCGGCGGCCGCGCCGAGGAAACCGTTTACCGGGTTGCCGATCTCGAGCTCGACCGCCTGTCGCACAATGTGATGCGTGGCGGCAGCGAGATCATGTTGCAGCCGCGTGAGTTCCGCCTGCTGGAATATCTCATGAAACATGCCGGCCAGGTGGTGACGCGCACCATGCTGCTGGAGAACGTCTGGGATTATCATTTCGACCCCCAGACCAATGTCATCGACGTGCACATCTCGCGTCTGCGCTCGAAAATCGATAAAGGTTATGCCCAGCCGCTTCTGCACACGGTGCGCGGCGCGGGGTATATGATAAGAGATGGGGCGCGATAGGCGACGCCGCACTCTTGCGACGGCATGATCGTTCGCGCATCTTGCCGGCATGGCGATCAAAGGCTTTCTCGACTCCTGTGAGGGCGGCTATGTCCATGGCTGGGCCCTCGACACCTGGTTTCCAAACCGTCCGCTGCGTATCGATGTCCTGCTCGATGGGCGGCTGATTGCCTGCGGGCTCGCCAACCGGCATCGCGCGGATTTGGAGCAGACGGTCCCCGGCGGGGCTTGTGCTTTCGAAATCGAAGCGTCGGTGCCCGATACCGCATCGTTGTCCGTGCGGGCAGGGCGTAAGGTCTTGCCGGTGTCGGGCGGTTTCAGATCAGGGATTTCACCGCCGCGATCGACTGCACGGTCGGCAGCGCGCTTCGAGAAGCGTGCGCCATCGCATGACAATGCGGTCGATCTGTTTGCCGGGAGCTGGGCCGGTGATCCTTTGGTATCTCCGGCTGACGGGCGGATCGAACGTCTGGTTGCGACGTGGGGCAGTGGCGGTCGGCTCGATGGCATGCGGGTTCTCGAGCTAGGACCGCTGGAGGGGCTTCATACCGTTCTGCTGGAACGACTAGGCGCTGACGTCCTGGCGATCGAGGCCAATGCCGATGCTTTTCTCAAGTGTCTGATCGTCAAGGAGATCGCCGGTCTGACGCGCGCGCGTTTCATGCTCGGTGATTTTGTCGCGTATCTGGCCAACGCGCCGGAGCGGTTCGATATCGTCCTGTGCAGCGGCGTACTGTATCACATGGCCGATCCGATCTCCCTGATAGAGATGATCGGCAAGGTGACGGACAGATGTTTTGTCTGGTCGCATGTCTACGACGAAAACCGTTACAGCGGTCCGGCCCGTTCGCTATGCCGGGATGCCCGCTATCCCGATTTCGATTTGTGGGCGCTCGATTACGGCGCTTCGGCGGCCGGCAACCGGTTTTGGGGCGGCAACCGGCAACGTGCGGTCTGGATGCGTAAGGACCATATGTTTGCTGTATTTCGCGCGGCCGGGCTCGCGACCATCACGGATTTCGGCGATGGAATGACCGGTGGCCACGCCGCGACCTGTTTTGCCGCATCGCGATGACGCGGGCGCCGTTCATGAACCAGATGTCACTTCAGATGATTTGGGACCGTGAGTAGAATGCCGTCATGAGCGCCGGTAAACCGCATCAGCACCAACCCGAGAATTGATCCGTGACGGCGCTCGGTAAGCTTTTCCGCACCACCACGTTCAAGCTGACGCTGGTCTATCTGACGGTTTTCGCGCTGTTTGCGGCGTTCCTGCTTGGTTATTTCGCGCTCAACACCCGCCGTCTCGTCACCGAGCAGATCACCGATACGGTCGATGCCGAGATTACCGGCCTGTCCGAGCAATACCGGCAGGGCGGCATCCGCCGGCTGGTGCTGGTGATCGAGGGGCGCTCGCGCCGGCCGGGGTCGAGTCTTTATCTGGTGACGACGTTCCAGGGCGAGGCTTTGGCCGGCAATATCGGCTCGCTCGCACCGGGCATCCTCGACAAGCCGGGCTGGACCGAAACGGTCTACCGGCGCCAGGAGGAGACGGAGGGCGCCGAACACCACGCGCTGGTGCGGGTGTTCCAACTGCCTGGCGGCTTCCGGCTGCTGGTCGGTCGCGATCTCGAGGAGCGCGAGCGGCTCTATCACATCATCGTCTCGGCGGGGCGCTGGTCGGTCGCGCTGGTGATCGTGCTCGGTCTCGCCGGCGGTTTGTTCGTGACCCGCCGCGTGCTGCGGCGTGTCGATGCGATGACCGACACGTCGCGCACCATCATGGCGGGCGATCTGTCGGGCCGCCTGCCGATTGCAGGCACCGGCGACGAGATCGACCGGCTGGCGCTCAACCTCAACGTCATGCTCGAGCGCATCGAGGCGCTGATGCACGGGCTGAAGGAGGTGTCCGACAATATCGCGCACGATCTCAAGACGCCGCTGACGCGGCTGCGCAACCGCTGCGAGCAGGCGCTGCGCGGCGACCACAACGACACCGAATATCGCGCGGCGCTGGAACAGACCATCGAGGAGTCCGACCGGCTGATCTCAACCTTCGATGCGCTGCTGATGATCGCGCGCGCGGAGTCGGGACAAGCCCGCGACAACATGACGGAGCTGGACGCCGCCGAGCTGGCCCGCAGCATCGGCGAGCTTTACGAGCCGCTGGCCGACGAGAAAGGCATCGCGCTCGCCGTCGAGGCGGAACAGCCGGTTCCGCTGAAAGGCAACCGCGAGTTGATCAGCCAGGCGCTCGCCAATCTGGTCGATAACGCCATCAAATATTCCGAACCGGAGACCAAGTCGGAGGGTGCGGCGGAGGAGGGCGCTTCATTGCCCGACATCGTTATCCGGGCGGAGAGCGACGGCGGCAAGGTCCTGCTGACGGTTGCGGATCGTGGGCCGGGCATTCCGGAAGCCGACCGCGCGCGGGCGATCGAGCGGTTCGTCCGGCTCGAGCGTAGCCGGTCCCTGCCGGGCTCGGGATTGGGGCTCAGTCTCGCCGCCGCGGTGGCGCGCCTGCATGGCGGCGAATTGACCCTGTCGGACAATAACCCTGGGCTCAAGAGTATCATTGCCTTGCCGCGGGATGGACCGCTAGAGATGCGCCATGACTCCGCCGCGCACGATCAGCACCGGGACCAGCAGCAGTCGCCAGCAGACTCTGCCGGCCAGCCCGTCGTCGCCGGATAATTCCGCCGGCTTGCTGATTCAGCGGATCAAGGCCGCGCCGCTGCTTGCGGATCCGGAGGCGGCCCACGAGCGGTTCGAGACCTGGCTCGGCGGCCTCGACGGGTTTGGCGATGCGGCTACCGATCTGCGGGCGTTGCTCGACGGTGCGCCGAAGGCGCGTGACCTGCTGATCGGTCTTGCCGATGGCTCACCCTATTTGTGGGATCTCGCCGCCACGGATGCGGCCCGTCTGACCCGGCTGCTGACCGCGGAGCCGGAAACCCACCTCGCGACGCTGCTGGCCGATACCGCTGCGAGCGTGCCGGCAGCCACCGAGGATACGCAAGTCACGCAAGCCCTGCGCCGGATGAAATCCGAGGCGGCACTGTTGATTGCGTTGTGCGATCTCGGCGGCGTGTGGCCGGTGATGCAGGCGACGCGCGCCCTGACGCAAGTGGCGGACACGGCGGTGGATGCGGCGCTGCGCTATCTGCTGACCGGCTATGCGCGCGAGGGAAAGCTCGCGCCGCCCGATCCGGCGGATGTCTGCGCGGGTAGCGGCTATTTCGTCCTGGCGATGGGCAAGGGCGGCGCATTCGAACTCAACTATTCAAGCGACATCGACCTGATCGTTTTCTACGACGACACGGCGCCGGCGCTGGCGAACACCGACGTGCCAGGGCAACTCTATGTGCGCCTCACGCAGCGGCTGGCGCGATTCCTGCAGGAACGCACGGTGGATGGCTATGTGTTCCGCGCCGACCTGCGGCTGCGCCCCGATCCGGCCTCGACGCCGATCGCCATCTCCGTCACCAGCGGGCTGAACTATTACGAGAGCGTCGGCCAGAACTGGGAGCGCGCGGCGATGATCAAGGCGCGCGTCTGCGCCGGCGATCAGGCCGCAGGCGCGGCGTTCCTGCACGGACTGTCGCCGTTCGTATGGCGCAAATATCTCGACTACGCCGCCGTCGCTGCCGTGCAGGCGATGAAGCGGCAGATCCATGCCTACAAGGGCCATGGTGAGATCGCGGTCGAGGGGCACAACATCAAGCTCGGTCGTGGCGGTATCCGCGAGGTCGAGTTCTTCGCGCAGACGCAGCAGTTGATCGCCGGCGGGCGGCATCCGGAACTGCGCGACCGCGAAACGCTGGTGACGCTCGCACGGCTCGCGGCGGGCGGCTGGATCGACGAGACGACACGCGCCGATTTCGAGGCCGCTTATCTGTTTCTGCGTACCATCGAGCACCGGCTACAGATGGTGAACGACGAGCAGACGCATACGCTGCCGGACGATCGCGAGAGTATGGAGCGGTTCGCACGCTTCGCCGGCTACGAAAACCGCGACGCCTTCGCCGCCGAACTGCTCGATCATCTCGGCAAGGTGCAGCGCGGTTACGCCAAGCTGTTCGAGACCGATCAGACCGACGAGCCGGCGCTGCTCTTCCCCGCCGATCAGGACGATCGCAAGACGCTCGACCGGCTGGTGGCGATGGGTTTCAAGTCGCCGCTGGAGGCGTCCGCCTTGGTGCGGACGTGGCTCGCCGGCGAACATCGCTCGCTGCGGAGTGAAGCCGCGCGCGCTGAACTCGAAGCGCTGCTGCCGGTGTTGCTCGATCACGTCGGCAAGACCGGAAATCCGGATGCGACGCTGCTGCTGTTCGACCGTTTTCTGGCAGGGCTGCGCGGCGGAGCACGGCTGTTGTCGCTGTTGCGGCAGAATCCGGAATTCATCGCGCTGACGGCGCTGATCCTCGGCATGGCGCCTCGGCTTGCCGATATTCTCGCGCATCATCCGCAGGTGATGGATGCGCTGGTCGATCCGTCGTTCTTCGGCGCGTTTCCGGACGAAGCGGCGCTCCATCAGCGGCTGGAACGCGACCTTGCCGAAGCAGGCGGGCAGGAGGATTTCCTCGACCGCGTGCGCATGTTCGGCCTCGAACACATGTTTCTGATCGGCGCGCGCATTCTGTCGGGCACGATGCCGGCGCGGCAGGCCGGCGAGGCCTTCGGACGTCTGGCCGATGTGGTGATCCGCTGGATTCACGGACGGGTGGCGACGAGCATCGCCACGGCGCACGGCCGTCTCGCCGACGAACAGACGGCGGTGCTGGCGCTGGGCAAGCTCGGCGGCAACGAAATGACCGCCACCTCCGATCTCGATCTGATCCTGATCTACGATTTCGATCAGGAGCGGCCGGAATCCGACGGGCCGCGCCCGCTCTATGGCGGGCAGTATTTCGCGCGTCTGACGCAGCGTCTCATCAGCGCACTGACCTCGCAGACCAATTACGGTGCGCTCTATCAGGTTGATATGCGGCTGCGGCCGTCGGGCCGCTCCGGCCCGCTGGCGACGCAGATCGACGGCTTCCGGAGTTATCAGGACAACGAAGCCTGGACCTGGGAGCATATGGCGCTGACCCGTGCGCGGATCGTTTCCGCGCCGCCGGCCTTCGCCGCGCGCGTCGGCGCGGTCATCGGCGAGGTGCTGCGGCGCGAGCGTGATCCGGTGCAGGTCGCCGGCGATGTCGTCGAGATGCGCGGCGCCATCGCCCGCGAGATCGGCAGCAAAGGGCGCTGGGACCTCAAATATGTCGACGGCGGTCTGATCGATATCGAATTCATCGCGCAATATCTGCAACTGGTGCACGCGGCGCGGCATCCGGACATTCTCGATACCTCGACCGCGCGCGTGCTGGAACGTGCCGCGCGGCTCGGCCTGCTGGCCAAGGAAGATGCCGATGTGTTGCGGCCGGCGGTGCGGCTTTATCAGGATTTGACGCAGGTGCTGCGGCTTTGCCTGACGGCGCCGTTCGAAGCGAAGGGAGCCGATCCCGGTCTGTTGCGGCTGCTGGCGCGCGCTGCGGACGTTCCGGATTTCGCCACCCTCGACGCCGATCTGATCGCGACCCAGGAAGCGGTTCGCGCGAGCTTCGTCCGTATCCTCGGCAGCGCGCCGGAGGCGTGAGGCGCGCTCACGCCGCGACGGGGGCGGATACCGTCAGCGGGAAACGAACCACCACCATGGTGCCGGCGCCGAGCCGCGAGCGGATGCGCATCGTGCCGCCGTGCAATTCCACCAGCGATTTGGCGATGGCGAGGCCGAGGCCGGACCCCTGATGGGTCTTGGTGTGCTGGCTTTCCACCTGCTCGAACGGCCGGCCGAGCTTGCGCAGCGCGTCGCGGGCGATGCCGATGCCGGTGTCGGCGATGGCGAAGATCACGCTGTCGCCGCGCTGGCGGCCGAGCACCGTGAGAGCGCCGCCGGGCGGCGTGAACTTCACCGCATTGGACAGCAGGTTCAGCGCGATCTGCTTGACCGCGCGCCGGTCGGCGCTGAAGTGCAAGTCATCGTCGATGCGGGAGAGGGTGGTGAGATTCTTTTCGACGGCGCGGCTGGAGACGACGCGCAGAGCCTCCGCGAGCAGTTGATCGAGGCCGATATCCTCCGGATTGAGCTTGATGCGTCCGGCCTCGATCTTCGACATGTCGAGCACGTCGTTGATGACGTCGAGCAGGAACTGTCCGCTCTGATGGATGTCGCGGCAGTATTCCATGTATTTGTCGGCGCCGAGCGGGCCGAACATCCCGGACTCCATGATCTCCGAGAAGCCGATGA
>JAHBZF010000137.1 GCA_019635575.1 Pseudolabrys sp.
GGATGCGGCATCATGCCGAGCACATTGCCGCGCTCATTGAGGATGCCGGCGATGCCGTTCATCGCCCCGTTGTGATTCCAGTTGGGATCGGGAATGCCGTCCGGCCCGGTATAGCGGAACAGGACGCGGCCTTCGCCTTCGAGCTTCGCCACGGTCTCGCCATCGGCGATGTAGTTGCCCTCGCCATGTGCCACCGGCACGCGGATCACCTGGCCGGCGTTGTAGCCGCGGGTGAACGGCGTATCGGAGCGCTCGACCTTGAGATAGACGTCGCGGCAGATGAATTTGAGTTGCGCATTGCGCATCAGCACGCCCGGCAGCAGGCCGGACTCGCACAAAATCTGGAAGCCGTTGCAGACGCCGAGCACCAGCCCGCCCTTGGCGGCGAAGGCGCGCACCGCATCCATCACCGGCGCACGCGCGGCGATGGCGCCGCAGCGCAGATAATCGCCGTAGGAGAAACCGCCCGGCACCACCACCAGGTCGGTGCCCGCCGGCAGATCGTGCTCGGCGTGCCAGACCATCGCCGGCGCGCGGCCCGACACCAGTTGCAGCGTGCGCGCCATGTCGCGCTCGCGATTGATCCCAGGGAAGACGAGGACGGCGGCTTTCATGGCACGGCTATCCCAGCACCTCGACGCGGTAATTCTCGATCACCGTATTGGCCAGCAGCTTGTCGGCCGCTTCCTTCAGCAGCGCCTCGGCCTTGGCCTTGTCGGCGCCGTCGATCTCGACGTCGAACACCTTGCCCTGCCGGACGCTGGCGACGCCATCGACGCCGAGCGAGCGCAGCGCGCCCTCGATCGCCTTGCCCTGGGGATCGAGCACGCCGGATTTCAGGGTGACGGTGACGCGGGCTTTCATGGGATGGCGGTCTCGGCGCTGATCGGTGACACTCGGATTCGTCGTCTGATCGGTCGTAATCGGCCGCCTGCCGCGGCAATCGCCGCGAAAAGCGACGGGGGCCGATCAGGCCCCCGGCGTACCACCCTTCCCGCCGCCTCTCAACGGCCGCGGGCGGGTGTCCTCAATACTTTCGACCGCGATTCAGGCCGAAATTTCGAACCGTTCAGCCCTTCACCAGCACCGGGCCGGTGCCGCGCGGCGGCTCGCCCTCGTTCATGATGCCGAGGCGCTTGGCGACCTCGGTATAGGCTTCGAGCAGCCCGCCGAGATCGCGGCGGAAGCGGTCCTTGTCCATCTTGTCGTTGGTCTTGATGTCCCAGAGACGGCAACTGTCGGGCGAAATTTCGTCCGCGACGACAATGCGCATCACGTCGTTTTCCCAGAGACGGCCGCATTCCATCTTGAAATCGACCAGACGGATGCCGACGCCGAGGAACAGGCCCGCGAGGAAGTCATTGACGCGGATCGCCAGCGCCATGATGTCGTCGATTTCCTGCGGCGAGGCCCAGCCGAACGCGGTGATGTGCTCTTCCGACACCATCGGGTCGTTGAGCTCATCCTTCTTGTAGTAGAATTCGATGATCGAACGCGGCAGTTGTGTGCCTTCCTCGATCCCGAGCCGGGTCGAGAGGGAACCGGCCGCGACATTCCGCACCACCACTTCGAGCGGGATGATCTCGACTTCGCGAATCAGCTGCTCGCGCATGTTGAGACGGCGGATGAAATGCGTCGGCACGCCGATTTCGTTGAGATGCGAGAACACATATTCCGAGATGCGGTTGTTGAGGACGCCTTTGCCCTCGATCACCTCGTGCTTCTTCGCGTTGAACGCGGTGGCGTCGTCCTTGAAGTGCTGGATCAGAGTTCCGGGTTCCGGCCCTTCATAAAGGACCTTCGCCTTGCCCTCGTAAATGCGGCGGCGGCGGCTCATCGGAATGTACCGTGGTTTGAGAAAGTCCATCGAGTGTGCCGAGGCTCCGTTTGAAAGCACAAGATCCGCGGCGGGACCGAATTCGAATCGACCAGAGCAAAAACCCCGGCCCATCGCAATCGGCAACCTAGCCGATCGCTATTTTCAGTACAATCAAAGTGGCGGCACGTTGTCCACCGTGCGCAGACACCGCCCCCCGCGTCGCCTTGACCACTTTGCCGCCCTATGCAAGGGCCCGCGCACCCTATATGTGTGTGCGCCGATCCTGTCCACAAGACCGAGGCGTTTCAGCATGAGCACATTCGACCAGCGCGAAAAGGACTTCGAGCGGAAATTCGCGCATGACGAGGAGCTTCGCTTCAAGGCCACCGCGCGGCGCAACAAGCTGCTCGGGCTGTGGGCCGCGGAGAAGCTCGGCAAGAGCGGCGCGGATGCCGACGCCTATGCCAAGGAGGTCGTCGCGGCCGATTTCGAGGAAGCCGGCGACGACGACGTGTTGCGCAAGGTGGCCAAGGATCTCGCCGGCAAGGCCAGCGAGCAGGACGTGCGCGCCGCGATGGTCGAATTGATGGCCAAGGCCATCGATCAGGTCCAGAAGGGCGTCTGACGAAAAGCTCGGAGCCGGCGCGACATCGCCGGTTCTCCACAGGCTTCACAGGGCCGGCCTCCGCCGGCCCTTTTTCGTGCGGCTTTTCCTCAAATTGTCCACCTTCCCAAGCGCTCGCGCACGGGTTTAGATCGTGGCGGAGCCCGGCACACGCCGGGCTCTGCCATCCCGCGACAAACCTCAAGACGGTCCCCATGACATCCCATCCCGGCTTCACCCTCGCCACCCGCCTCGCCGCGGGCGACACGATCTATTCCGGCTGGTGCGGCCTCACCTCGCCGCTCGTCGCCGAAGTGCTGGCGCGCGAAGGCTTCGACGCCGTCACGATCGACGGCCAGCACGGCATGTGGGACCAGGCCGCGACCGTCGCCGCGATCGGCAGCATCCGTCACGGCGGCGCCGCGCCGATCGTGCGCGTGCCGCTCAACGATGAGGCCGGCGTGTCGCGCGCGCTCGACTGGGGCGCGGAAGGCGTCATCATGCCGATGGTCAACACCGTGGACGACGCCAAGCGCTTCGTCGCGGCGGCGAAATTCCCGCCGGGCGGCGAGCGGAGCTGGGGCCCGCACCGCGCCACCATGCTCGGCCAAATGCCGGACCAGAAGCTCTATCTGCGCGAGGCGAACCGTCTCACCGTGACGCTGGCGATGATCGAGACGCGCGAGGCGCTCGATAACGTGGAGGCGATCGCCGCGGTGCCGGGCATCGACATGCTGTTCGTCGGACCATCCGACCTGTCCATCGCCCTGTCGAACGGTGCCGATGTCGACCCGCACTCGGCCGACGTCGAAAAGGCATTGGACAGGATCGTCGCCGCCGCGCGCAAGGCGCACAAATGGGCCGGCATCTACTGCATGAATGCCGAGCGAGCCCTCGCTTGCGCCAAGCGCGGCTTCCGCTTCCACGCCATCGGCAGTGACCTCGGCTTCCTGCGCGCCGGTATCGCGCCGCAGATCAAGGCGCTGAAAAGCTGAACGCTATTTCGGCGTGATGGCGAAAGCGAAACTGCCGTTGGCGTTGAAGCCTTCCTGCTGACCGAACTGCCGATTGATGTTGACGTTCACCGATGCCAGCCGGCATTCGGCGGCGATGGTTGCCTTGAGCAGTTCGCACTCCTTGCCGGCGCGTTCGTAAAGTGAGCGTCGTGCGTTCTCCTGCGCCTGCAGCGATTCAGCACTCTGATTGACGGCGCCGGTCACGAAGAAACTGACGTTGACCTGCACCCGCACCTCGCCGCGCGCGCCATCCGGCATCGGCCGAGGCATGAAGGCAGGCTGCGCCGCCGCAACGGAAACCTGCGCCAGCATGGCCATCGCCGCAATCATCGGGATCAAACGCATCGGGCTCCTCCGCTGATGAGAGGCCGAGCGATAAGGGCCAATTCTTGCCGGATCATGGCGGCGATCGGCGACAATACGGTCCCGGCGTTTACCGCGCGGTGACCGTGTTTGCGATCAGGCAGGATCGGCCGGAAGCGCCTGCGCGATCACAGCGAGCGCCGTGGCGATATCCCGCTGCACATCGGCGGCCTTCACGGTGACGATGCGGTAATTGCGTTCCGCAAGCCACGCATTGCGTTCGGCGCGTTTCTGCGCCGCCGCGGCGTCCTCCTGCGCCGGCGCCACGTCGACGACCAGCCGCAGCGGGAACGAGACGAAATCGCACACCTGCTGCCCCACCGGCGTCTGCCGCTTGAAGCCCTTGCCGGCGAAACGCTTGTCGTTGACCAGCGCGTGCCACAGCGCGCGTTCCACATCGGTCGGATTGCGCCGCAAGAGCCGCGCGAGACCGCGCACCGGCCCGCCGTCGCCGCTGTTGGGGGTGCCTTCGGCGATCAGCGCGCGCAGTTGCAGCGCCTGCTCGCTGTCGAGCACGCCGCCGCGCGCCGGCCCCTTGCGGCCGGTGACGATGGCGCTGATCACGCCATGCAGCGTGCGGATATCCTGCTGCGTCGCGTTCATCCGGTTGAAGATGTTGCGCAGATTGATGGTCATCGTCTCGCGCTTCTCGGCGGGACGGAAGAATTCGACGCGCTCAAGCTCGGTTTCGAGCAGATCGAAGAACGTCTGCAACTGCTGCTTCGGCGCTGGCGGCGATTTGTCCGGCGCGCGGAACGGCAATTCGCCGTGACGCACATGCTTGAACCATTCGTAGGCGACGATCACCACCGCCTGCGCCAGATTGAGCGAGGCGAACGCCGGATTGACCGGCAGCGTGACGATGGCGTCAGCCAGCGCCACCTCGTCGTTCTCCAGCCCGTTGCGCTCGCGACCGAACATGAGCGCCACGGTCTCGCCGCCGGCGATATGCGGGCCGATCAGGTGCGTCGCCTGATCGGGGCTCACCACCGGCTTCGCCTGATCGTGGGTGCGCGCCGTGGTCGCCAGCACATAGGTGCAGTCGGCGACCGCTTCCGCCGCGGTCTCGAACAGTTCGACGTGATCGAGAATGTGGTCGGCGCCCGCCGCCATCATTCGCGCCTTGTCGTTCGGCCAGCCCTGCACCGGCTTGACGAGCCGCAATCGCGACAGGCCGAAATTCGCCATCGCGCGCGCCGCCGCGCCGATGTTCTCGCCCATCTGCGGCCCGACCAGCACCACCACCGGTCCGGGCACGTCGATCCATGGCTTGGTGTTGTCGGTTCCGGCACCGGGCATCAGCGCACACGCATCCTGAATTGAGTTAGTAGAGCAGGATGTCGGTGATCGAGGTGATGCGGTCAAGCGCGGCGATCGGCTCGGGCTTTGCGTCACCCGGCCCCAGCCGCCGCAGCGTCGTGTAATGCGCGCGCAGCGAGGCGCGGAACGCCTCGCCTTCCGCCGACGAGAACCGCTCCGGCCCGTATTCGATGGCGAGCGGTACGCGGCCGACGAGATCGCCGAGCCCGCGCAGCAGATCGACCTCCGCGCCTTCCACGTCGATCCAGATCAGGCCGATGGTCTCCGGCGCGATGCCGAGCGCCGCGAGTTCGGTATCGAGCCGCGTCAGCGGCACGGACACGCTTTCGGTGCCGTCGAGCGAGGGCGGCGCGCCGATCGCGTGGGCGCCCTTGTTGCGCGGATGCAGATGCAGGGTCGCGGTGCCGGACGTCGCGCCGAGCGCCTTCTCCACCACCGCCACCCGGTCGCCCATGCCGTTGGCGGCGACATTCATCCGCAGCAGTTCGGCGTTGCGCGGCTCCGGCTCGATCGCCACCGCGCGGCCGAAGCGATCGGAGCGCATGGCATAGACCGTCTGGGTGCCGATATTGGCGCCGGCATCGACGAACACGCCGCCCGCCGGCAGACGGCCGGCCTGCGCCAGTTGCGCGATCGCCTGCTCGATCTCCTCGCGCTGCCAGCGGCCGTGCCACATCAGCCAGGAGCCGATCACCCGGTCCGACGGATCGACGAAAAAATTGCCCTGCGGCAGCCGGCAATAGACCAGATGCCCCCGCGCGGCGAGCGCATTGAGCACCGCCTCGCGGAACGAGCGCACGCCCAGCATCACCGGCGTCAGCATCCGCTGCCGCAGCGACCGGCGCAGTCGCCCGGTCACCCCGCGCATGGCTTGAAATGCCGATTTTTCAGGCACTTTTGCGGCTCCCCCGCAGGCCGGAGGGCCTGTCCGGCGCCGTCATATCACGGCGAAACGGGCCGCGCCTAACGTCATGGTGCATATGGTGCCAGCCGCCTTCCCCCCCGGAAATCCGGATGCTATAGCGCGCGGGCTTCGGCCTCGCGCCGAATTCCCGCCAGAAACCGCCCCACCGCGCCCGTCGATGGTCAGTTTCCGGGCGGCCCAACAGGCACGGCGACCGGAGGTGCAAGCATGTCGAATCTCGAAATCGTCTGGACCAAGGTCGATGAAGCGCCCGGCCTTGCGACATTCTCGCTGCTGCCGATCGTCGAGGCCTTCGTCGCCACGGCCGGCGTGAAGATGAAGCTGAAGGACATCTCGCTGACCGGCCGCATCATCGCGAATTTCCCCGACAAGCTGAAGCCCGAGCAGAAGATCAACGACGAGCTCAGCGAGCTTGGCAAGCTGGCGATGAAGCCGGAAGCCAACATCATCAAGCTCCCGAACATTTCCGCCTCGATCCCGCAGCTCAAGGCCGCGATCAAGGAACTGCAGAGCAAGGGCTACGACGTTCCCGACTATCCCGACAGCGACGCGACGCCGGCGGACAAGGACATCCGCGCCCGCTACGCCAAGGTGCTGGGCAGCGCCGTCAATCCTGTTCTGCGCGAGGGCAATTCCGACCGCCGCGCCGCCGGCGCCGTGAAGGCGTATGCGCGCAGTCATCCGCACAAGATGGGCGCTTGGAGCAAGGATTCGAAAACCCGCGTCGCGCACATGACCGGCAAGGATTTCTACGGCTCGGAAGTCGCCACCACCGTTGCGGCGCCGACCACGGCGCGCATCGAGCTGGTCGCTCAGGACGGCACCAAAACGGTGCTGAAGGAGAAGGTACCGCTTCAGGCCGGCGAGGTCATCGATTGCTCGGTGATGAACGTGAAGGCGCTGGATGCGTTCTACGCCGACGCGATCGCGGCGGCGAAGAAGGACGACATCCTGTTCTCGCTGCACCTCAAGACGACCATGATGAAGATCTCCGATCCCATCCTGTTCGGTCATTGCATCTCGGTGTTCTTTTCCGACGTGTTCGAGAAGCATGGCGCGACGCTGAAGAAGCTCGGCGTCAATCCCGACACCGGCGTCGGCGAGATGATGGCCAAGATCGAAACCTTGCCCGAGGCCGAGAAGGCCGCGATCAAGGCGGACATCGCGGCGGAATACGCCAAGCGGCCCGCCCTCGCGATGGTCAATTCCGACAAGGGCATTACCAACCTGCATGTGCCGAGCGACGTGATCATCGATGCGTCGATGCCGGCGATGATCCGCGAGTCCGGCAAGATGTGGGGTCCGGACGGCAAGCTGCATGACGTCATCGCCGCGATCCCGGACCGCTGCTACTCGACGCTGTTCCAGGTGGTCATCGACGACTGCAAGGCCAACGGCGCGTTCGATCCGAAGACGATGGGCACCGTCCCGAATGTCGGTTTGATGGCGCAGGCGGCCGAGGAATACGGCTCGCACGACAAGACCTTCCGCATGCCCGCGGACGGCACCGTCAACGTGGTGGCGGAGGACGGCAAAGTCCTGATGACCCAGAAGGTCGAAGCCGGCGACGTCTTCCGCATGTGCCAGGTCAAGGACGCGCCGATCCAGGACTGGGTCAAGCTCGCCGTGCGCCGCGCGCGCCTCACCGACACGCCCGCCGTGTTCTGGCTCGACAAGAACCGCGCGCACGACGCGCAGCTCATCGCCAAGGTCGAAAAGTACCTGAAGAACGAGGACACCAAGGGCCTCGACATCCGCATCATGACGCCGGTCGATGCGACGAAGCTCTCGCTCGAGCGCATCCGCAAGGGCCAGGACACGATCTCCGTCACCGGCAACGTGCTGCGCGACTACCTGACCGACCTGTTCCCGATCATGGAGCTCGGCACCTCGGCCAAGATGCTGTCGATCGTTCCGCTGCTGCAGGGCGGCGGCCTGTTCGAGACCGGCGCCGGCGGCTCGGCGCCCAAGCATGTCGAGCAGTTCAAGCAGGAAGGCTATCTGCGCTGGGATTCGCTCGGCGAGTTCCTGGCGCTGGGCGCCTCGCTGGAACATCTGGCGCAGGTCAGCGGCAATGAAGACGTGAAGGTCCTCGCCGAGACGCTGGACGAGGCCAACGGCGAGATCCTCGAACATAACCGCTCGCCCGCGCGCAAGGTCGGCGAACTGGATAATCGCGGCAGCCACTTCTACCTGGCGCTCTATTGGGCCAAGGCGCTGGCCCGGCGCGACAACAGCTCCGGCCTCGCCGCGCGCTTCAAGCCGCTCGCGGAAGCACTCACCGCGAACGAGAAGAAGATCTACGACGAATTGATCGCGGCGCAGGGCAAGCCGGTCGACACCGGCGGCTACTACGCGCCCGACCAGAAGAAGACATCGGCTGCGATGCGGCCGAGCCAGACATTGAACGCCGCGCTCGACGCGCTCTGAGACGACGGCCGACTAACGCGACCCGCCCGATGACTTCATCATCGGGCGGGTTTTGTTTTGTCGCGCCCAAAGGTCGACCATGACCTTGACGGCCGCGGCGACGACCAGCGCGCAGAGCGCCACTTTCGTCATCGTCTCCATCGTGCCCTCGATCAGCACGGCGTGCACGACGCTGCCCGCGACGATCACCGCCGCGAGCGACATGTGCGCGATGCGCCACGTGCGCAGCCCCAACCGGCGTCGGATGAGAGCCAGCAGCGCGACGGCGAAGATCGCCCACATCGCCACCACCCCGAACGGCGAGAACGGCGTCGGCGATGTGAAGGTCAGCGCGTCGATCATGTCCGGCGGGCTGGTGATCCACAGACCGATGACATGGATCACCACGGCGACGACCAGCGTGCCACCGATGACGCGATGCGCGCGGCGTCCGCGATAGGCCTCCAGCCCCGGCAGGTATCCGCCGATCAGCAAGGGCTGCACGAGCACGAGCGCCAGCGCCGCGATGCCCGCAAATCCGGCGATGATGTAGACCGGCCCGCGCCAGGCGAGTTGCTCGCTCGCCGCCGCAGCGGCCATCGGCACGCCAACAGCGACGGCAAGGAGGCCCCAGATCAGGGTCTTCCGGGCCATTGGCATCCGTTTATTCTCAACGACGATCAGGCCGGCTGGAGAACAAAGTGCGCTTCGAGGCTGTTCACCTTTGCACTTCGCATCACCGGGCGCAGGAAGACCGTTTTGAATTCACCGCTGTCATAGGCGAGATGACCGTGCGGCTGGCCGAAGATCGGAATGATCTGCGGCATCTCGAGACGGAACGCGCCGTTCTTGTCGGT
>JAHBZF010000138.1 GCA_019635575.1 Pseudolabrys sp.
GCACAGCCCCACACGCCGCCCGGACGTCCGTGCAGCGCCGGTCGTTTAGCAAAGCGCCTGTGCCCTGTCCAGCACGCCGCACCCCTGCCAACAGCTTGTTTTGCCAGAAAAATTCAAAAAACAACCGCCGGGCGGGAGCCCGGCGGTCTGGGTTTTGGCGCGGCGCGATCCAGCGCCGGAACGTGCGGGGCGACCGGGGAAATCGGGCCGGCCGCCCGCTCCGATCCGTCAGAGCCGCTGGCTGCCGCCGGGACCACCGGCCGGGCCGCCATCCGGACCCATGCCGGGGCCCATATCTCCACCCATGCCGCGCGGGCCGTGATGCCGCCAGCCGGGACCGCCGTGGTGACGGCCATGATGCCAGCCATGCCGCTCCATGCCGCGATCCATGCCGCGCATGCCGATCCGCGCCAGCATCATGAAGCGGTGCTTCTGGCCTTCGTCGAGACTCTGGTAGAGCGGCGCGGCGGCATCGGCGAGCTTCTTCAGCGCGGTGCCGCTTTCGGTCATCCGGTCGGCGCGCTGACGCAGCCGCTCGATCGGATCGCGCTTCGGCTCGCCGGCTTTGTCACCGGGCTTGGCATCGCCCTTCGGCCCCGCGGCCCGCGCTTGCGCGCGCTCGGCGCGTTGCTTGGCGAGATCGCGCAGCGCGGTTTCCACCGCCGGCCAGTTCTTCTCCTGCTCCGCGGTCAGCTTCAGCCCGGCTTTCAGGCCGGCGATCCGCGCGTCGGTGAAGGCGCTGATGTCTTCCGCCGACGGACGCCAGTGATCGCCGCGCGGTCCGCGCGGCGGCTGCTGCGCGTAAGCGAATGTGGCGCCGGCGATCGCAAGCGCGGTCGTACCAGCCAGAACCGATTTCAACATGGACGTTCTCCTCTGCATGACAAGATGAATGCGATGAGTAGAAGGTCGTGATGCCACGCTCTCAAGTTAAGCTTCGGTCACAATTAATTCTCTGCAATGTAGATGCACCGCCGTTCAGAATGCGGCGAATGACCGTCAAAATACGGGCATGAACGCAAACGGCCGCAGTTTCCTGCGGCCGTGCGTCATTTTGCCCGCTCACTAATTTTCAGGTCGTCAGCCTGCGTCGGTCGAATGGATTCGCCGTCCGCCGGCGGGAATCTGCTCGCGCACGCGACGGCTCGTCAGCTTGTTGAGCGCGCCGAGATAGGCTTTCGCAGACGCGACCAGCGTGTCCGGATCGGCGCCCTTCGCCGTCACCGAGCGGCCGTTCTCCGACAGACGCACCGACACTTCCGCCTGCGCGTCGGTGCCTTCGGTCACCGCATGCACCTGGTAGAGCTCGAGCTTGGCGTCATGCGGCACCAGCGCGTGGATCGCGTTGAAGATCGCATCGACCGGGCCGTTGCCGGTGGATTGCGTCGTCACATGCTGACCGTCGATGTCGAGCGACAAGGTCGCCGACTGCGGCCCCATCGTGCCGGCGATCACCGTCAGCGACAGCACCTTGATGCGGTCGTGCGCGGTGGCGATCTCCTCGTCGACCAGCGCCTCGATATCCTCGTCGTAGATCTGCTTCTTGCGGTCGGCGAGCGCCTTGAAGCGCACGAACGCATCCTGCAACTGGTTGTCGGAGAGTTCGTAGCCCAGTTCCTGCAATTTATGCTGGAACGCGTGGCGGCCGGAATGCTTGCCCATCACCAGCGAGGTCTGTTTCACGCCGACCGATTCCGGCGTCATGATCTCGTAGGTCTGCGCGTTCTTGAGCATGCCGTCCTGGTGGATGCCGCTCTCATGCGCGAACGCGTTCCGGCCAACGATCGCCTTGTTGTACTGCACCGGGAACGAGGTCGCCGCGGCGACGAGCTTCGAGGCGCGGGTCAGCATGGTGGCGTCGATGCCGGTGACATACGGGAACTTGTCGCCGCGCACCTGCATCGCCATCACCACTTCCTCGAGCGCGGCGTTGCCGGCGCGCTCGCCGATACCGTTGATGGTGCACTCGATCTGCCGCGCGCCGCCCATGACGCCGGCCATCGAATTCGCCACCGCCATGCCGAGGTCGTTGTGGCAATGGGTCGAGAACACCGCCTTGTCGGAGTTCGGCACGCGCTCGCGCACCATCTTGAACAGATTGAAATACTCTTCCGGCGTGGTGTAGCCGACCGTGTCGGGGATGTTGATCGTGGTCGCGCCGGCATTGATCGCCGCCTCGACACAACGGCAGAGGAAGTCGATCTCGGTGCGCGTGCCGTCTTCCGACGACCATTCGACGTCGTCGGTGTGGCTGCGCGCGCGGGTGACCTGCGCGATCACCATCTCGTAGACCTCGTGCGGCTCCTTCTGCAGCTTGTACTTCATGTGCACCGGCGAGGTGGACAGGAAGGTGTGGATGCGGTGCCGCTTCGCCGGCCTGATCGCCTCGGCGCAGCGGTCGATGTCCTTCGGCGCAGCGCGCGAGAGGCCGCAGATCACCGCGTTCTTCGACCGCTTGGCGATCTCGTGCACGGCGGCGAAGTCGCCTTCCGACGCGATCGGAAAGCCCGCCTCGATGATATCGACCCCCATCGAGTCGAGCAGCTCGGCGACTTCGAGCTTCTCTTCGTGGGTCATGGTCGCGCCGGGACACTGTTCGCCGTCGCGCAAGGTGGTGTCGAAAATGACGACTCGTTCTTTGTTGGACGAGGCTTTCGGAGAGGCAGTCATGGAAATCGGGTCCTTCGCTGTTGCGCCGTTATCGCGGGGCGCTCATCGGGTTTCGTTGTCGCTCGACCCCCTGAGTGCCCAGGCACAAACAGCCCGGCCGGCCCTCAGGGGCAGGTAAGGAGCAGCAGCGAACCCGGAATGAGGGCGGCAGCCGGCCGAGCCTGAACGGCCCCCCGGTCGATCGCGCGGATATCGTGCCGCGTGGTCATCTGCGTCAAAACCCTCGTCATGACCGGCCCAACCTCGCGCAAGAGCGTGAATCGGCGGTTAAAAGGCCAGCAAGGAGCCCCTTCTAGCGGAGGTGGGCCTGCCCTGGCAAGCGGTCCATGACCAGGGATGGATCAGCCCTTCGATCCGCCTTTCGGCGCTTCGGCCAGCAGCGCCTGCTCCGCCGCTTCGTAGGCTTTGCGGGCGCTCGCCGGAACCGGGCCGGGCCGCGGGTCCATCCGGGTCAGGGTGTCGTGCAGCACCGCGGCGACTGCCGCGGCCGCAGCCCATTTCCGGTCGGCCGGCACCACATGCCACGGGGCCTCGGGCGTCGACGTGGCACGGATCGCCGCCTCATAGGCTTCCATGTAGCGGTCCCACAGTTTGCGCTCCTCGATATCGCCGAGCGAGAACTTCCAACGCTTCTCCGGCTTGCGCAGGCGTTCGAGGAAACGCTCGCGCTGTTCCTCCGGCGAAATGCGCAGGTG
Source organism: Pseudolabrys sp. (assembly GCA_019635575.1). Lineage (GTDB taxonomy): Bacteria > Pseudomonadota > Alphaproteobacteria > Rhizobiales > Xanthobacteraceae > Pseudolabrys. The sequence goes on from JAHBZF010000138.1 coordinate 3,366, forward strand.
GAATTTTAGCACCGTGGTGCCGTTGCGCGTCAGATGCTGCTCGAACCGGCGGATCGACTCGAAACGCTCTTCCCAGAATTTTTTATCGACGGCGCCGCTGTCGATCCCCTGCCGCTCCAGCATCTCGGGATGCACGCGCACCACCAGCACTTCCTCGTAGTAGGAGCGGTTGAACACACCGATGTGCCCGCGCTGCGGCAGCGCGACCGTCGTGCGCCAGAGAAAATCGTGCGACAACTCCTCCGCGCTCGGCGCCTTGAACGAATGCACCTGACAACCCTGCGGGTTGATGCCGGAGAACACGCGCTCGATGGTGCCGTCCTTGCCGCCCGCATCCATCGCCTGCAGGACGACCAGCACCGCGCGCCGGCCTTCGGCGTAAAGCAGTTCCTGCTGGCGGGCAATTTCCCCGACGATCTCCTTGAGCAGATCCTTGTCGCGTTCGAGGCCGAGCTTGTCCGACGGATCGACATCGGCGAGGCGGAATTTATCCGGTTGCGCGACACGCACCCGTTTGACCAGATCGGCGATGATCGCGGGCGGCACGGCCGGTCCACCCGCGTCATTGCCGGTCTTGTCGCCCTTGTCATTCTTTTCGCTCTTGGCGTCTTTGCCGTCGTTTTTGGCCATCGGTCACCTGTCGAACACCTGCGTCAAGAATGCCTGCACGAACGGCGGCATCGCATCGGTGATGATGCCGGAGCGGTCGCGCAGCATGACAATATCGCTCAACTCCGGATTCGGTTCCGCCTGCAGCGCGGCACGAACCTTAGCGCGCAAGGCATCGGACGACAAAGCCGAGCGGAAGCGCCGCAGCAGCGCGACATAGGGCCCGTCCGAAACCACGATCCAGCCGGGCACCGGCGCGAGATCGGCAATGGACAGCCCCGTTTCCTCGCGTAACTCGCGGGCCACGCTGCCGTCGAGATCGACGCGACCGTCGACCAGATCGTCGAAGTCCGGGGTGCCGCACGGAAAATAGACCTGCCCGGCATTGGCGGTGTGCGCCGCCATTCTGCCCAGCAGGAACGCGCCGTCGCTGCTTTCCACCACCGGACAGGCGAAGCAGTTGCGCACACCGGCCACCGTTTCGGTGTCGCCGTCGAGCCCATCGAGCCACGCGAGGAAGCTCGCATAGTCTGTGCGGAACGCCTCGGCACGAAACACGCCATCGATGAGAGAGCAATCGCGGAACAACAAGACCGGCCCATTCCACAGCGCAGGCTTGCTCTCGCGCAGCCGCGCGAAATGCGCGGCGATCGCTTCGTGTTCCTCCCGCTCGAACCGCCACGGCGCGTCACTGAGCAAGATATCGAGCGAACGCACCGCGTCGATCCTCAGCTCGTTGCTGACTTGCTGCGCAACTCGCATGCGCATCACACCGGTTCCGCCGCGAAGCGGTGCGACGGCGCGATGAATTCGTCCTGCGCCGCGACCAGCGCCAGTTCTGCCCGCTGCTCGGACAAGGTGCGGGCGATCACGCCATACACCGACGACACAGCCGCCTCCGCCGCACGCTCCGCGACCCCGGTGCGCAGATAGTGCGCGGTGAACAGCGCGGCGATCAAATCGCCGGTGCCATGCAGAACGCCCGGCAGCAACGGCGTTCGCACGCGCGCCACGCGAGCGCCGTCCGCCACCAGCACATCCATCATAGTCGTTGGCGTATCGGCGAGATGCAGCGAGGTGGCGAGCACCACCCGCGGCCCCTGCCGTTGCAGATGCGCGATCGCAGCCTTCGCATCGTCGAGCGTCTCGATCGCCCGTCCGGCAAATTCCGCAAGCTCGAACGCATTGGGCGTAATGATATTCGCCTGCGGGATCGCGCGGTCGCGAAAGAATGCGACAATCTCCTGCGCGACGTAGATGCCGCCGTCGGTATCGCCGATCACCGGATCGCAGCAATAGACCGCGCGCGGATTGTGCCGCCGCACCCGCGCGACCGCGTCGAGCACCACCGCGCCGAGCGCTGGCGAGCCGAGATAGCCGCTGAGAACACCGTCGCAGCGCGCCAGCGCGCCGCGCGCTTCGAGCCCGTCGATCACCGCGCCAAGCGCCGCCGCGTTCATCACGCTGCCCTGCGGCGGACCGTAACCGACATGGCTCGCGAACTGCACCGTGTGCACCGGCAGCACCTCGATACCGAGCCGCTGCAACGGGAACACGGCGGCGGCATTGCCGACATGGCCATAGGCCACATGCGACTGGATCGAGAGCAGCATCATCGCGTCACTCTAACAGAAACGCGGCGGAGAGACCTCCGCCGCGTTGACATTCCGTCCGTTCAAAACGGCTACTTCTTGCCCGCCGCCTCGACGAACTTGTTGGTGTAGGTCTTCGACAGATCGATCTTGGCGTTCTTCACTTCGGCCGACGACTGGCTAAACACGGTGAGCACGGCCTGCGCACCCTTCGGGTCCATCAGGCCGGTTTCCGAATACATCGGGATCGTGTTCTTGAGCGCCGCGAGATAGCCGGCCTTGTCGGCGCCGACCAGTTCCGGCGGCATCTTCGCCATGATCTCTTCCGGCGTATGTGTGTGAATCCACTTCAGGGTCGCGACGATCGCATTCGCCAGCGCCTGCGTCTCCTTCGGGTGCGCCTCGATCCAGCTCGCCTTGGTATAGAGCGCGCCGCCCGGATATTCGCCGCCGAACACCTCCAGCGTATCGTGCTGGGTGCGCGTATCGCTGAGAATCTTGAGATCCTTGTTGCGGTTCTGCAGCACGGTCACCGCGGGATCGAGCAGCACCGCCGCCTGCACCTTGCCCTGCTCCATCGCCGCCACCGCCGTCGCGCCGAGGCCGACACCGACCACACCGACCGAGTTCGGATCGACGCCGTTCTTCGATAGCAGATATTTCAGGAAGAAGTCGGTCGAGGAGCCCGGCGCGCTGACGCCCACGGCCTTGCCGGCGAGATCCTTCACCGACTTGATGTTGGCGGTTTCCTTCGGCGACACCACGAGCGCGAGGCCCGGATAGCGGTCATAGACCACGAATGCCTGCAGCGCCTGGTTCTTGGCGGCGAGGTTGACGCAGTGGTCGAAATAACCGGAGACGACGTCGGCGCTGCCGCCGATCACCGCGGTCAGCGACTGCGAGCCGCCCTTGAAATCGACCAGTTCGACATTGACGCCGGCCTTGTCGTATTCGCCGAGTTGCTTCGCCAGCACGGTCGGCAGGTAGCAGAGACAGGCGGCGCCGCCGATGGCGATCGTCACCTTGGATTGTGCCGCCGCGGCGCTGGTCATGCCCGCCACCACCGCCAGCGAGAGGGCCAGCCGGCGCATCAGGGTCTTCATGGGATATCCTCCACGCTTTTCGTTGCGCGCACGATACTGGAGCGGCCTCCCCGTGAGAAGGCTTGTTTGGAAGCCCCTGTTCATGCGTCCCGCGCGGGCATAGCGTTGGGACGTATGATCGTCATCCGGAAAGGAACGTCCATGCCGCTCCAAGGATCGAACAAAACGCCGAACACCGTGTCGAAACGCACGATGCTGCTGGCCGCCGCTCTGGCTTTTGCCGCCGGCTGCGGCGCCGCCCGTTTCCTGCCCACCGCGCTGGCTGCCGACGCCATCGCGCCGCAGATCATCAACGTCCCGAGCCTTGCCGGCGACGATCTCGGCCCGGCCTCGCCGACCGGCTTCCGCTCCAAGACCTTCGTGACGGCGGACGGCATGACGCTCTCGATCCAGGCCGGCAACGTGCCGAAGCATCTGCATCCGCAGACCAACGAGATTCAGTACATCGTCGAAGGGACCGGCAAGATCTGGTTCAACGACAAGGAAGTCGATGTGAAACCCGGCGACCTCATCATCATTCCGAAAGGCACCGCGCACGGCGGCACCAAGCCGACCAGCGGCGTGTTCAAGGCGATCGCGATCAAGACGCCGCCGCAGCCGCCGAACGACACGACCCTGCTGCAATAGCAGACCGGCGGCTAGCCGCGGTTCTCGGCCGTGGTTGGCCGCCACACCAAAAGACGCGTCTCCGCGAGCGACACCACGGCGTCGATGACGATCACGAACGCGGCCAGCACGAACATGCCGGCGAACACGCCGGCGACGTCGAAGGTGCCTTCCGCCTGCTGGATCAGGTAGCCAAGCCCGGCGGCGGCACCGAGATATTCGCCCACCACCGCGCCGACCACGGCGAAGCCGACGGAGGTGTGCAGCGAGGAGAACATCCACGACAGCGCCGACGGCCAGTAGACGTGGCGCATCAACTGCCGCTCGCTCATCCCGAGCATGCGCGCATTGGCGAGCACGGTCTGGCTCACTTCCTTGACGCCCTGATAGACGTTGAAGAAGACGATGAAGAACACCAGCGTCACGCCGAGCGCGACCTTGGACCAGATGCCGAGTCCGAGCCACAGCGTGAAGATCGGCGCCAGCACAACGCGCGGCAGCGCATTGGCCATCTTCACGTAAGGATCGAACACCGCCGCGACCACCGGCTTGCGCGCGAACCAGAAGCCGACGAGCACGCCGCCGACCGAGCCGATCACGAAGGCCAGCGCGGATTCCGTGAGCGTCACCCACAAATGCTTCCAGATCGTCCCCTCGACAAACCATTTGACGATGCGCTGCGCGACATCGACCGGATTGGAGAAGAAGAACGGCGGCAGCAGCATCACGCCGAACACCGGATAGGTGCTCAACAGATGCCACAGCAGCAGGGCGACGACGCCGACCAGCACCTGCATCGCGGTGAGCGACACGCGGCTCATACATCACCTCCCGCGCCACCGCCGGTGCGGACATAGCCCTTCATCACCTCGGTCTTGAGCTTGTCCCAGATTTCACGATGGATGTCATGGAACGCAGGATCGAGCTTGATCTCGGCGATGTCGCGCGGCCGCGCCAGCGGAATGCGCCAGTCGCCGATGATATGCGCCGCCGGCCCCGCCGACATGATGACGACGCGATCCGACAACGCGATCGCCTCTTCGAGATCGTGGGTGACGAACAGCACCGCCTTGCGGTCGGCGCTCCACAGGTCGAGCAACTGGTTGCCCATGATCTGCCGGGTCTGCGCGTCGAGCGGGCCGAACGGCTCGTCCATCAGCAGGATCTTCGGATCGCGGATCAGCACCTGCGCAAGACCGACGCGCTTGCGCTGCCCGCCGGACAGCATGTGCGGATAACGGTCGCCGAAATTGGCAAGTCCGACGCGGCCGAGCCAGTCGCGGGCGCGGCTGCGCGCCTCCGTCTGCGCGGTGCCGGCGATCTCCAGCCCGATCGCCACATTCTCCAGCGCGGTCTTCCACGGAAACAGCGCATCGGCCTGGAACAGATAGCCGGCCTGGCGGTTGAGCGCCGCCAACGGCTCGCCGAAAATCCGCACGTCGCCGGCTGCCGGGGCGAGCAGCCCGGCCGCCGCGTTGAGCAACGTGGACTTGCCGCAACCGGTCGGCCCGACGATGGCGACGAACTCGCCGTCCGCGACGTCCAGCGTCGCCTCGCTCACCGCGCGGTATTCACCGCCGCCGGCGAGACGAAACACGATATCGACGTGTTGAAGCGAAACCGCGGCAACCACTCGGACAATCCCCCACCCGGCGGCGCCGGGCCACGGCAAACGTAACGGCTTGCCGCGCGAAAGCAATCAGCGGAAACAGTTCGGCCTCATGGTGAGGAGCGGCGTCATTGCCTCGGGCAATGGCGACGCGTCTCGAACCATGAGGCCGGATAACGACGTTAATTCATCCTTCGAGACGCCCGCCGTCGCTTACGCTCCGGCAGGCTCCTCAGGATGATGTCGGAGATCAGTTCTTGGCCTTGTCCACCAGAGCGCCCTGCTTGATCCCAAAAGGGTTCGCGCGAGCGAACCCGTCTTGGTGCAAGATGCCCTGGATCAGTTCTTCGCCTTGTCGACGAGAGCGCCCTGCTTGATCCAGGGCATCATCTCGCGCAGCTTCTCGCCGACCTTCTCGACCGAGTGCTC
>JAHBZF010000139.1 GCA_019635575.1 Pseudolabrys sp.
ACCAATCGTGCCGATGTTGCAGTGAGGCTTGCTGCGGTTGAATTTCTCTTTCGCCATCGTGATTGCGCTTTCTCTGTCTCACATCATCGCCGCGCATCGCGGCGGGTCCGGACCATATATGAAAATGCAGCCGGCGTTTTGCAATCCACCGGCGTCTTCCCATGGGCAAAATCGCGTCCGGGCAACCCGGCGCGCCCATCCAGCCCCAATAATAGAGAGAAGCGGCTCAGTGGCCGGCCGCGGTGAGGAACCGCTCGGCCTCCAGCGCCGCCATGCAGCCCATCCCGGCCGCCGTGATCGCCTGCCGATAGGTCCGGTCCACCACGTCTCCGGCGGCAAAAACGCCGGGGATATTGGTGACGGTCGAACCCGGCCGCGTCACGATATAGCCGTCCGGATCGCACTCGACCTGTCCGCGGAACGGGTCGGTCGCCGGGTCGTGGCCGATGGCGATGAACACCCCATCCGCTGATACCTGCTGCTCGGCCTGGGTTTTCGGATTGCGCAGCCGCAGCCCGGTAACGGCGCGCGGCTCCGGATTCCCCACCACCTCCTCGACCACATGATTCCAGACCACGCTGATCTTCGGATTGTCGAACAGCTTCTGCTGCAGCACCTTCTCGGCCCGCAACCGGTCGCCGCGGTGAATCAGCGTCACCGACTTCGCCAATCGCGCCAGATAGATGGCCTCCTCGGTCGCGGTGTTGCCGCCGCCGATCACCGCGACATCCTTGTTCTTGAAGAAGAAGCCATCGCAGGTGGCGCAGGCCGACACGCCCGAGCCGCGGAAATAGGTTTCGCTGTCGAGGCCGAGCCAGCGCGCGCGGGCGCCGGTGCAGATGGCGATGGCATCGGCGACATAGATCGCGTCCTCGCCGACGGCGACGAACGGCCGCGCCGAGAGATCGAGCGAGACGATGGTGTCGTGATGGATGACGGCGCCGGCATGGACCGCCTGATTTTCCATCTCTCCCATCAGCCACGGTCCTTGGATCACGCTGGAGAAGCCGGGATAGTTCTCGACGTCCGACGTGATCGACAACTGGCCACCGGGCTGCGCGCCTTGCAGCAGGATCGGCTGCAGATTGGCCCGTGCCGCATAGATCGCGGCGGTGTAGCCGGCCGGGCCACTGCCGATAATCAGAAACTTGGTTCGTATCGTCTCGCTCACCGCCGCACTCCGTCGTTTGCGTGCATCAATCCATCGACGCGCGCCGATGTGGCGCGGCCCGATCATGTCGTTCCGGTCGTCGTTGCTGTCAGATCGGCCAGTTGGCGCGGCGGCGCAGCGCCGCGCTCGCGGCTCCCGCCTCCTCCGCGACCTTGCGGCCATCGACCACGGTGAGCTTGCCACCGCGCTTGAGGATGCGGCCGTCCACCATCACCGTGTCCACATTGGACGGCTGTGCCGCCGTGACCAGCATATGCGCGGGATCGCCGAACACGCCGAGATTCACATCGTGGGTTGAAACCATGATGATGTCGGCGCGCTTACCGGGCACGAGCGAACCGATCGTGTCGCCAAGCCCCATCGAGCGCGCGCCTTCAATGGTCGCGAGTTCGAGCACGCGCCGCGCGGAGAGCTTGAACTCGCTCTCGCTCTTGCCGTTCTCGACGTTCTGCAACAACTTCATGATGCCGAACATGTCGGCATTGCCGGTGAGTTCGACCGTATCGACCGACAGGCCGAGCGGCACGCCGGCGGCGAGGAATTCCGTGACCTTCGGCAGGCCGAAGCCGATCCGCATTTCCGAATAGGGCGAGAGGCTGACGGTTGCGCCGGTGTGCGCCACCGCCTTGATGGCGTTGTCGCTGGCGAACGCCGCGTGGATCAGCTGGATATCCTTGCCAAGGAGACCGGCGCGATCAATCGCATCGATCTGGCCGGCGACGGCACGCGAGCCGGACGCATGCACCGAGATCGGCAAACCGAGCGCGCGGCCGGCTTCCAGTTCAGCCTTCCAGACATTCTCCGGAATCGCCGTCGCCGGATTGTTGCCGCCCTGCCCGCGCCACGCCATGCCGAGGCTGATGAGGCCGCCGTTGGAATGGGTCGACCAGTTGGCCTTGAGCTGTTCGAGGTCGCGCAGGTTCATCACCTGATCGTTCGGCTGGCCCTGCCAGGGTCCGTAGGAAAAGCGCGCGCGGATCCCGAGTTCGGCGAGCGCGCGGATATCCGCCAACGCATAGTCGGCCGAGCGGATGTTGTGGCACCAGCTATGGACATGGGTGATGCCGGAATTGACCGCCTCGGCGGCGGCGAGCCGCGTGCCGTGATACATGTCGTCGGGCTCGTATTTCTGCCCGAGGATCGCGGTGGTTCGGAAATAACCGTGCTCCGGTTTGTCGCCGGACATGGAGCGCAGCAGCGTATTCCACATATGCCAGTGCGTCTCGACGAGACCCGGCATGACGATCGCCCCACGGCCATCGATCTCGGCCGCGCCCGGCGCGTTGAGCTTTTGTCCGGCAGCGACAATCACGCCATCCTTCACATGCACGTCGCCGTCCTTGATGTCGCCGGCACCATCCATGGTCATGACATAGGCGTTGCGAAACACGACCTCGCCGCGCGCGGGCAATCCTTGCGCTCGCGTTTGCGCGCGACTGTCGGTCGACACCAGACCGGCGGCGCCGAGCGCGCCGAAAGCGGCGGCAGCCGTCATCGCATTTCGGCGGCTGAATTCCTCAGGCATCATCGAAGCCCCCAGTTGTGGTGTCTGTGTCACGACCGATGTGCTCCCGCGCGCCAGCCCTGCGGTGCGAGATGGTGCTCGGCGACCGCGTTCGGCTCATCCTCCAGTGGCGTGGCGAAGGTTGTGTTCCAGCGCGTCAGGAATCCGGCCATGGCAATCACCGCGACGATCTCGACAATCGCCGCCTCGGACCAATGCCGGTGCAGTGCATGGAAATGATCATCGGTGACCGCATTCGGCTGGGTGCTTGCCGCCACTGCAAGATTGAGCGCGGCACGCTCGGCCGCACTGAACAAGCGACTCCTGCGGTAATCGCCGAGCGCTGCAAGCTTCTCCGGCTCGATGCCGAAATGCAGCGCCCCGCTCGCGGTGTGCGCCATGCTGTAGGCATCGCCGGCGGTTTTCGCCGCAAGGTGCGCCACGAGCCGCTTGAATCCGCGATCGACCGTGCTGTCGGGCGACCAGATCGCGCTCTGGATGCGCCCGAAGCCCTTGAGCAAGTCCGGCTTGCGCTGCATCGTCAGGACGCTGTTCGGCACGAAACCGAGCGTCCTGACATAAGTCTCCATCTCGCCCGCCACCGCCGGGACATGGCCGGGCGGCAGCGGCGCGAGGCGGAGCGATGCAGCGGCGTCGCGGGTCATCGCTACTTCACGTTCTGCAGCAGCAGCAGGAGCCCGCCGACGATAGCGATGTTGGCGAGGAAGCCGTTGCGCATCCCCATCTTCTTCATCGGATCGTCCATCTCCCAGAACCGGAGCAGCAGCAGCGTCGCCAGCACCGTGAAGACGATCAGGCAGATCACGCCGATAGCCGGCTGCCAGTTGGCGAGGATCATCGCGCAGCCGACCGCTTCGAGCAGAATGCCAGCCCAGAATGCGAGCCGCGGCATTGGCGTCCTGAAATGCGTCAGCCGCTTGACGTGATCCTCGACGCTGGCGTGCGACAGGTTCCTGAATCCCGTGACCAGGAAGAAAGCAACGATCAACAGCCTCCCCGCCGTGTCAATCATTGATGCGTCGTTGGGATATAAAGCGTGCATGGTTTCCCCCGTTAGGCGTAAGCGGTTGCGGATTGATGCTTGGCGCGCACCAGCGCGATGGCGATCCCGCCGATCACCGCCGGAATGGCCGCGATCATGTAGGCCGCCTCGATGCGAAGTCCGGCCGCAACCAGCGCGGTGCCGAACAGCGCACCGGCAATCGCCCCGACCCGGCCCCAGCCGATCACCCAGCCGACACCGGTCGAGCGGATCGCGGTCGGATAAACCGTCGCCGAATAAGCCGAGAGCACGATGTTGGCGCCGACCGTGAGCAGGCCGGTGACGAAAGTGATCGCCAGCAGGCCGTACCAGTTGGCGGCGAGGAAGCCGATGCCGCCGGTCGAGAGCGCCGCGAGGAAGAATGTCAGCACCAGCCAGCGATACGACTTGTCTTTGTCGACGAGACGCGCGAGGCCGATGGCGCCGACGATGCCGCCGACCGAGAATGCCACCGACGCGAGGATCGCGCTGGTCACCGGCATGCCGATCGAGGCGAGCACCAGCGGCATCCAGGTGACGACATAGACGATCACCAGTTGCGCAACGAAGGCCGCAAGCGACAGCAGAATGGTCGGCCGGATGAATTCGCGCGAGAACAGTTCGCGCACCGGCGTCTTCGACACAGTGCCGCTCTCTGGGAGCACGTAGACATCGTTCGGTTGCGGCTGGAACGCCGCCGAGATGCGGCCGAGGATGTCGCCGATCTTCGCCGGCGGCGCACCGCTCAAGACCAGGAAGCGGATCGATTCCCGCAACCAGAACAGCAGGCCAACGGCCAGCAGGATCGGCAGAATGCCGCCGAAGATAAACACGGAATGCCAGCCGTATTGCGCGATCAGCGCGGCCGCGATCGGCCCGCCGACCACGCCGCCGAGCGGGAACGCCGCATACATCATACTGACCATGGTCGCGCGGGCGCGCCGCGGCGCATATTCCGACACCATGGCGATGGCGTTGGATAGCGCGCCGCCCAGCCCGATGCCGATAATCAGACGGAACGCGAACAGCGATTTGAAATCGTTGGCGTAGATCGTCAGCAGCGCGGCGATGCCGAAGATCACCGTCGGGATGATGACGCCCATGCGGCGGCCGTAGCGGTCCGCATACCAGCCGAAGAACACCGAGCCGATCGCCGCGCCGACATAGTGCGCGGCAAAGATCGGCCCGAACGCCTCGCGCGGCAGTTTCCATTCCGCGCCGATGACCGGCGCGACATAGGAAATCGCCAGAATATCGAAGCCATCGAGAAACGATACACCGGCGCACAACAGCACCAGCGTGATCACCAGCCTGCCGATCGGCGCCTCGTCGACGATGCCAACGGCATCGATCTTTCTTCCGCTCGTCTCCACCATTTCGCCCTCCCTGACATATGGTTGCTGACGGCCCGCCGGATGGCTCCGTTGTTGTCGATGGAGTCTCGTCCGGGGCTGCAACTGTTTCGGTTCGCGTCTCGTCCCTTTTGTTGTTCGGCCGACAGGCACCGCATCGCGACGATGGGTGCCTGCCCGCCCTTGTCCGCTCAATCGGTCGCGTAAACCGCGACTGATCTTATTCAGCGGCGACCTGATGCCGCCGTCCGGAGTCCTGCGCCTTGGCGTAAGCCGCGGTCGCGTCGTATTCGGTCGAGCCCTGCTTCACCTCAAGGCCGACGACCTTGCGGGCAAATTCGGTGAACTGTCCGGCGCCGGTGAATTCCGCGCGCTTCATGGTCAGCGACAGCAGCGTCTGCAGCGGCGTGCCGTTGAAGTTCTCGAACATGAACAGGCGGCTGCCCCAGTCGGTGAGATAAAGATCGCGGATCACGCGGGCGATCTTGATGCGGTCGTAGGGTTCGCCGACCGCGCCCTTGTTGAGCTTCTCCAGCCACGGCCGCATCTCCGGATGCTGCCATTGCGCCTCGGTCGGGAACATGATGGCGCTGCGGCCGCACAGATCGATCAGTTCATCGACCATGGTGCCGAGATTTTGCAGGAAGTAGACGCGGCCCCAGTTGAAGAGCTGGATGTCCGGCTTGTAGAGCCCGCCCGGCGTGTAGAAGCCCTGGTCCTCGGCGGCGAGGACGTGAGCGTAAGTCGATTGCTGGAAGCCGACGATCTTGGCGAGCCGCGACTGCACCGCTTCGATCTTCGCGGTGCCGAGATGCTCGCACATCAGGATGGCGAGGCCGCCGAGTAATTCCGCGCGGACCGCCTGGCGGATCAGCGCATAGTAATGGCCCCAGTCAAACACACGCTGCGGATAGAGCTTGGCGTGTTCGGGGTTGCCGATGTGGAACACGTATTTCCATGGGATCAGCACGTGGTTGAACATCACCGTGGCGTCGAGCTCGTCGCCCTGCGACGACAGCGGATGCTCGGTCGCGTCGGCGCTGACCAGGCTGTCGCGGCAGACGATGGTGATGCCTTTCAGATTCGCCGGGCAGACGCCGTAGATGATCTGATCGCCCTTGGCGCCGGGACGGTAGAACACGCCGAGATGCAGGAAATCGCCGAACGCCGAAGCAGTGCCGATCGACTTTACGCCGTTGACGACGATGCCTTCATCGTTGGTTTCCACGATGCGTAGCGCCGGCGAATTGGCGTGCGCGTTCGGATCGGAGCGGTCGGCCTGCGGATCGACGAAGTGCGGCGCGACGACGAGATCGTTCTCGACCGCCAGACGCCAGAAGTTGCGGATGTTGTCGGCAAGTCCACGCCCGTCGGCGCCGATCGACGCTTTCTCCCATGGCTCGGGATCGTCGATATAAGTGACCAGCATGTAGTTTTGCGAGTCCGGCGTCCGGGGACACGACGCCGCGACGAAGTGCTTCATGATGAATTCGTGATATTTGCGTTTCTTGACCAGCTCATCCTTGCTGGAATGCTGCAACCACATCATCGAGCGGCGCTCGCCATCCTCGTCGATGAAGGTGAGCAGATCCTGCAACTCGGGTTTGCGATGCAGGTCGAAGAATTCCGCCGTGCGCTCGGCGTAAGCGCGCGTCAGCGGATGCGTCGCGACATTGTCGATCCGGGTATTGCCGACCCAGACCTCGCGGCCATCGTTGAGTGACTTGAGATAGTGTTCGCCTGTACGGAGCATATCGCTCTCCTGTTCCTTGATGTCCGGTGTTTGCAGCGCCCTTAGAGAGCGCGTGTGGTTGCGTAGTCCCGCTGCTGATAGATCAGCGGCTGAAGGTTTTCCGCCTGCGCCGTCGCGACGACGCGGACGATGAACACGCTGTGGGTGCCGATATCGCGCACATCGTCGATCTCGCAGTCGAGGACGACCAGCGCGTCGCGGCAGCATGGCGCGCCGGTGGCAAGCACGGTCCAGTTCGTCATCGCGAAGCGATCGGCCATCGGCACCTTGCCGATGCCGGCGAACGCCTGTGACAATTCGCGCTGGTCGGCGTGCAGACAATTGACGCTGAGGACGCCGTTCGCCTTGATGATGGTGTTGGCGGCGCTCTTGCCGTGAACACAGACCGCGAGGGTCGCGGGCGTGTCGCTGACGGAACAGACGGCCGAGCATGTGAGGCCGGCCATGCCGGCGAAGCCGTCGGTGGCGATCACCGACACGGCTGTGGCGAAATTCGCCATCGCACCACGAAATTGCAACTGGGAAACCGGGCTTCCCTTATCGGTGGAGGAGCCGGTCTGGCATGCCGGCATGAGCGCGGGCACACCCGCGGCGATCGCGGCGTGATCCATGGCAGCGTTTCCCTATCCTTGTGTTGTTCGTCGCGCGCCGTGTTGATCCGGCGTTTCATCGTGCGGCTAGCCTAAGGCGGGAAAGCGCCGTATACTATAAATCAATGGCTATAAATTCCATTCGCAAAAGTTATTCGGAAACGCTGGGCCTGCACCACCTGCAGGTCCTCGATATTCTGCTGCGCGAGCGCAGCCTCACCCGCGCCGCCAAAGTGCTGGACGTCACGCAGCCTGCCTTGAGCAAGACGCTCGCGAGCCTGCGGCACTATTTCAACGACCCGCTGTTCGTGCGCGTTTCGAACCGGATGGAGCCGACGCCGAAGGCGCTCGAACTGGCGGCTCCGGTCATCGAGATTCTCGATAATCTGCGTGCGCTGCGCGGCGAGCACATCGCATTCGATCCGAAAACCTCGACGCGTACGTTCCAGTTCTGCGTGGTGGACGCCGGCGTCATCAAGCTCTTGCCGCCGCTGGTCAACCGCGTCGCCGCCGAAGCGCCGCATGTGCGATTGCGCCTGATGCAGCTCGAGGGCGAGCATCTGGAATCCTGGCTGGAAACCGGGACGATCGATTTCGCCATGGGCTCGTTCGCGTCATTGCCGAAATCGGTGCGGCGACAATTCCTGTGGCTCGAGGAATATGTGAGCGTGGTCAATCGCGGCCATCCACGGCTGTCCGGCAATCCGACGTTGCGCGAATTCGCCGCGGAGAATCATGTGCTGGTCTCGACGCTCGGCACCGGCCATGCCCACAAGCTCGCCGAACAGGCCGTGGAGGCCGCGATCCCGCCGGAGCACATCATCTGTCGCGTGCCGATCTTCATCGCGGCGGCGATCGTCGCCAAGCACACCAACGCGGTCGCCACACTGCCGATGTCGATCGCGACGGTGCTGGCTGACGACCTCAATCTCGAAATCATCCGGCCACCGATCAAGCTGCCGAAGATCGAGATCTTCCAGTACTGGCACAATCGATTCCACAGCGAGCCGGGCAACAAGTGGATTCGCTCGGTGTTTGCCAGCCTGTTCCGAACGCCAGCGCGCGGGAAATCGCGCAACTGAGATATCCGCGGATTGCGCGATGCCACGTCGCGCACTTCCCACCATGCGCGCGATCCGATGCGGGTATTCCTCAGGGTTATACAAACGTTTGCGCCAAGTTATCGCGCAACACCGTTCTCGCCGTTGACATTGCACGAAAATACGGTCATTTTGATTTTGCAAACGTTTGCAAAATAATCAGTTTCGACCGGCACCCCAGCCAGGACGCACAACATCAAAGGAGTAACGCCCATGGCACCCCGTATCAGCTATGTCGACCCGGCGACCATCAAGGACGAAGCGATGCTGAAAGAGCTGGATCGCTGCGCCCGTGAAGGCACCCCGCGCCCGGAAAGCCAGGCCATCCGCGCGCATGTGCCGGCGACCTTCTGGTCGTTCGCCAATACCTGGCGCGACGTGTTCCATCAGGGCATCGTCGATCACAACATCAAGGAATTGTGCCGCATCTACGTGTCGCGCTCGGTGCTGTGCGAGTTCTGCGGCAATCAGCGGTCGGAGAAATCGGCCAAGGCGGGCCTGCTCGAGGAAGACTATCTCGACCTGATGAATTTCGAGAAGTCGACGCGCTACAACGACAAGCAGAAAGCCGCGCTCGCTTATGCCGAGTGCATCACCTGGGATCTCCCCTCCGACGACAAGCTGTGGGCACGCCTTCACGCGCACTACACCGAGCCGGAGATCGTCGAGATCGGCTATTTCGTCTCGATCACCATGGGCCAGCAACGCTGGCTGCGCACGCTGAACATCGAGCATCAC
>JAHBZF010000014.1 GCA_019635575.1 Pseudolabrys sp.
TTCGACGAATATGACGCCGGCCGCCCGGACGTGATGTTCGTGATCCAGCGCGTGCTTGAGGTCTCGGGCCGCCTGACGCTGCTCGACCAGAACCGCGTCATCCGCCCGCATCCGGCCTTCCGGCTGTTCGCCACCGCCAACACGGTGGGCCTTGGCGACACCTCCGGCCTCTACCACGGCACGCAGCAGATCAACCAGGGCCAGATGGACCGCTGGTCGATCGTGGCGACGCTGAACTATCTGCCGCATGACCGCGAGGTCGACATCGTGGTGGCCAAGTCGCCGCACTATCGCGACGCGGCCGGCCGCGACACCGTGAGCAAGATGGTGCGCGTGGCGGATATGACCCGCAACGCCTTCATCAACGGCGACCTGTCGACGGTGATGTCGCCGCGCACGGTGATCACCTGGGCGGAAAATGCGGATATCTTCAATGACATCGCTTTCGCCTTCCGGCTGACCTTCCTCAACAAGTGCGATGAACTCGAACGCTCGCTGGTGGCCGAGTTCTACCAGCGCTGCTTTGGCAAGGAGCTGCCGGAATCGACTGTGAACGTCGCCCTGAGCTGACGACCGTTCCGGTGCGCGGTGCCACCGCGCACCTGGAATGACAGATCAGGTTTGACGACCCGATGCCCCCGAACACGATCAAGACCAAGGCCCCCGCCAAGGAAGCGCCGAACGAACCGTTCAAGCGCGCCGTGACCGGCTGTCTGCGCGCCATCGCCCGCAACCCCGAACTGGAAGTGGCGTTCGCCGCCGAGCGTCCGGGCCTTGTCGGCGGCAAGGCGCGGCTGCCGGAGCCGCCGCGCAAGCTGTCGCGGCGCGAGGCAACGATCGTACGCGGCCATTCGGACTCGATCGCGCTGCGGCTCGCCTGCCACGACCCGGCGATCCATCGCCGGCAGGTTCCGACCGGACAGCAGGCGCGCGCCGTGTTCGATGCGGTCGAGCAGGCCCGCGTCGAGGCGATCGGCGCGCGGCGGATGGAGGGCGTCGCCAAGAACCTGACGGCGATGCTCGACGACAAATTCCACCGTGGCAAATTCGACGATGTCACCGACCGCGCCGACGCGCCGATCGAGGACGCCATCGCCATGATGGTGCGCGAGCGGCTGACCGGCCTCGCACCGCCGCCGGCCGCGCGCAAGCTGGTCGATCTTTGGCGGCCGGTGATCGAGGAGCGCGCCGGCGCGAGCCTCGACCGGCTCGAGGAATGGGTCGAGGACCAGCGGCAATTTTCCGACATCGTGCATGATCTGCTCGATCAGCTCGACATGGGCGACGACCGTACCAGCGATTCCGAGGACGACGAGACCGAGGACGGCGAAGACGAAGAACGCCGCCAGGATTCCGGCGAAGACGGCGAGGCGCCGAACGCCGACGAGCAACAGCAGTCGCAGATCGAGGACACCGAGCAGTCCGCAGAGGACATGCCCGACAGCGACACCGAGGCATCGGAATCGCCGACCTCGGAAATGGGCGAAGACGGCGAGATGGGCGACACCGAAACGCCCGGCGAGCCGTGGCGTCCCGGTGAGCAGGGCCGCAACGAGCCGCGCGGGCCGGAATATCACCCGTTCGTCGGCAAATTCGACGAGATCATCGCCGCCGAGGACTTGTGCGAGCCGGAAGAACTCGACCGGCTGCGCGGCTATCTCGACAAGCAGCTCTCGCATTTGCAAGGCGTGGTGGCGCGGCTTGCCAACCGGCTGCAGCGCCGGCTGATGGCGCAGCAGAATCGCTCGTGGGACTTCGACCTGGAAGAAGGCCAGCTCGATCCGGTGCGTCTGCCACGCATCATCATCGATCCGATGCACGCGCTGTCGTTCAAGCAGGAGAAGGACACCACCTTCCGCGACACCGTGGTGACGCTGCTGCTCGACAATTCCGGCTCGATGCGCGGCCGGCCGATCACGGTCGCCGCCACCTGCGCCGACATCCTCGCGCGCACGCTGGAGCGTTGCGGCGTCAAGGTCGAGATTCTCGGCTTCACCACCCGCGCGTGGAAGGGCGGGCAATCGCGCGAAGCGTGGCTCGCCTCCGGCAAGCCCGCCAATCCCGGTCGCCTCAACGATCTGCGCCACATCATCTACAAGGCGGCCGACGCACCGTGGCGGCGCGCGCGCAAGAATCTCGGCTTGATGATGCGCGAGGGCCTGCTGAAGGAAAACATCGACGGCGAGGCGCTGGACTGGGCGCACAAGCGGCTGCTGGCGCGTCCCGAACAGCGCAAGATCCTGATGATGATCTCCGATGGCGCGCCGGTCGACGATTCAACGCTGTCGGTCAATCCCGGCAACTATCTCGAACGGCACCTGCGCTGGATCATCGAGGAGATCGAGACCCGCTCGCCGGTCGAGCTGATCGCGATCGGCATCGGCCATGACGTGACGCGCTATTACCGCCGCGCGGTGACCATCGTCGACGCCGAGGAGCTGGGCGGCGCGATGACCGAGAAGCTGGCCGAACTGTTCGACGATCATGCGCAACAGGCGGCGGCAGCGCCGCGGCGGCGCGGACCACGGAGACGCGTTGCGTGACATCCGCCGGGGGGCGTGCGGACCAACGACGCTGGCTGAAACTATGTGCCGCGCTCATGCTGATCGCGGTATTGCCGGCGGCTGCCGAACAGCCGCGCGTGGCGGCAGCGCCGCGCGCGCTCGAGATCATCGCGCGGCCGATCGAATCGTTCGACGTGCGCGATGCGGCGCGCCGCCGCTTCGGCCAGCTTGAATATATCGGCGGGATCGAGCTCACCTCACCGGACAAGGATTTCGGCGAACTGTCGTCGTTGCGCCTGAACGCCGACGGCACGCAGTTCCTGTCGCTCAACGACAAGGGCCGCTGGTTTCGCGGCCGCATCGCCTATCGTGACGGCAAGCCGGTCGGCATCACCGATGCGCAGACCGCGCCGATCCTCGGTCCCGATGGCGCATCGCTCGCCGACCATGGCTGGTTCGATACGGAATCGCTCGCCGATGACGGCGAAGGCACGCTCTATGTCGGCATCGAGCGGGTGAACCAGATCGTCCGCTTCAACTATGGCCGCGACGGCCTGGAGGCGCGCGGTGAGCCGATCGCCGTGCCGCCCGCGGTGAAAACCCTGCCGTTCAATCAAGGGCTGGAGACGCTGGTGTTCATGCCGCGCCAGCACAAGCCGCTCGGCGGCACCTTGATCGCGATCTCGGAACGCGGGCTCGACCGCAGCGGCAATATCCTCGCGTTCCTGATCGGCGGAGCACATCCCGGCCAGTTCACCATCCAGCGCAGCAACGACTACGACGTCACCGACGCTGCCATCCTGCCGAACGGCCATGTGCTGATCCTCGAACGCTTCTTCGCGCCGACGCGCGGCATCGCCATGCGCATCCGTCGTCTGAACGCGGACGAGATCCGCCCCGGCGCGGTGGTCGACGGTCCGGTGTTGATGGAAGCCGATATGGGCTATCAGATCGACAACATGGAAGGGCTCGCCGTGCATCGCAACGCGGCGGGCGAGACCGTGCTGACGCTGATCTCCGACGACAATTTCAACGTGATCCAGCGCAACCTGCTGCTGCAGTTCAAGCTGGTCGAGCCGTAAAAGCAGCCGTGGGCGGTCTCCGTCAGCCTCATGGTGAGGAGCGATGCGCGCGCATCGCGTTTCGAACCATGAGGCGAGCGTTGTGTCGAGGCCGCCGCATCCTTCGAGACGCCGCCTTCGGCGGCTCCTCAGGATGAGGCGGAGCAAGGCGTAGCACGCCGCCGCCTCAACCCATCCCGACAGACTTCAAATAATTATACGCCTGGATGATCTCGACCAGACGATCCTCGGTCGAGCGGTCGCCGCCGTTGACGTCCGGATGATGGCGCTTCACCAGTTCCTTGAACCGCGCCTTCACCTGCACCGCCGACGCTTCGATTTCCAGACCCAGCGTGTCGAACGCCTTGCGCTCGGCATTGCGGATCGTGCGCCGCTCCACCTGCGGCTCGGCACGGGTCTGCGCCTTCTGCTCGTGGAACACGCCGAACGGATCGGCCGCCGCGCGTAATTCCTCGGCGGCGCTGCGCTTGCCGCGCTTGCCGGTCCCCATCTTCCAGGTCGGACGATGACCGGTGAGCGCGTCCTTCTGATAGGACAGCACCGCGTCATCCTTCATGCCCTGGAAGAAATTGTAGTTCTGGTTGTATTCGCGCACATGCTTCATGCAGTAGCGCCAATACTCGTTCTCGCGGCCACGGCCCTTGGGCGCCTTGTGCGTCCCCTGTTCCTTGCAGCCCGCCCACTCGCATGTCGGACCCGGCGCCTTGGGGCGCCGATCCTGCGAGGGTTTGACACGGATTTTATCGAAGATCGGAGAGTCGAATTTCATGACCGTTCATTATGCAAAAACAGGCGACCGCGACGCAAGGTCTTGACTCCTGCCTGACGCGACAGGTGGCTTGCATAAACGCGGTTTACTCAAAAAAATCTTACGCAACGATGGATCGCCCCGGCGTTTTGCCGCCATTGACGCTGAGGGCCGCCGTCCGTTAAGCGACAGCATGCGCACCGCCGACATCATCACCGACAAGCTGACCCAGGCTTTCGCCCCGCAAAGCCTCGCCGTCGAGGACGAGTCTCACCTGCACGCAGGTCATGCCGGACACCGGCCGGAAGGTCAAACCCATTACCGCGTCTATATTGTGTCCGAGGCGTTCGCCGGGAAGAGCCGGCTGGAGCGCCATCGCCTGATCAATGCGGCGCTCGCCGCCGAACTCGCCGGCGGGGTCCATGCGCTGGCGATCCATGCCGCCGCGCCCGGCGAGCCGCATACGGCTCCCAAAAGCCGGTAGCGGCAAACCCGCTCAAAAAAATGAGAGGCGCCTGCGGGCAACAGGCGCCTCTCCTACAAAGCCGGGCGCGGTTCCGGCCTTGCCTTCCGGTCGTGGTCAGACAGAGCCACGCCGGGAACGGAATATTTGCGTGAGCATGATCGCTTTCGAAAACCGCTTCATGCTCTCCAGGATCATGCTCTAGTTCACCAGCACCGCTCCATCGCAACGCAAGCCGGTGATCCAGACATCCGCCTGACCGAGACTGATGCCGAGCGTGCCGAGCACCCGCACGAGCAACTGGTCGAGCGGCGCCGCGGCATTGGCAAGGATCGTGCGCAGAAGCGGCGTCGTCGTATCCGGCAGCAGTGCATTGATGCCCAGCAAGCTGACGCTGAGTTGCGTGTCGGCAAGCAGCGACGACAACAGCGAACGGGTGAAGTCGGTGGTGCCGACCGTCTTGCGGGTCTGCGCCGTGATCTCGCTCATGCTGAAGGAAACCGGTGTCGCCGTCATGTTGGTCACGGCGGCATGCGCCCTGGCGGTCGCCTTCACCAGACCCAGCACATCGAGCAGGGTCGCCGGCGACGCCGTCACCGGATTGGTGAAATCGGCGAAGGACGCCGTTGATACCGTGCCGATCCAGGCATCGACGACACCGGGCGTAACATCGAGCCGTGCCGTCGATGTCGCGCGATCGGGATAACCGCAGGTCAGCGCGCCGAGCACGGCTTTTGCCGGCGCCAGCGTGATGATGATCGGGAGCGTCACGCTGGCGATCGACCCGCCGCCGAGCACCTGCGCCCTCAGCAGCACACGCGCCTGCGCGGTTGAGACCTGCGCGCCCGCCGCACCGACCGTGATCCAGCTCGTCCCCTGCGGCCGCTCGCCGATCAGCACGGAGAGCGACGCGCTGACGATGCCGGGGATACCGAGATTGAGCGCGATGTCGGCCTGCCGGCGAGCCGAGGCGATCTGCGCCATCGCCGTCAGGATATCGAGCGCGCTCGCCGTCGCGCTGACGCGCGGCTTTTCGCCGGGCTTCAGGGTGCCATAGACACCGGGATCGATCAGCGCGGCGATCGACACGGCATCCGTCGGCAGGGCCTGACCGATCGTGGTCAAGGCCGAGACGGCACGACTGCTCGCGTTCATCAGCCGCGCGGCGTCGGTGAGAGCCGCGATGACGTTGCGCGACGACGTGCTGGTGGCGAGCAGGCTCGTATAGCTGCCACCGGTCACATTCAGCCGCGTCGCCAGCGCCGACATCGTGTCGAACAGGTCGACCCGCGTGTCGAGCAAGGCCTGATAGTCCATCACCGACAGACTGATCGAGGTGCCGAGCAGCGAACTCAGCAGCGCGTTGAGTACGCCGCCATCGAGCGACAC
The DNA here is from genome assembly GCA_019635575.1 of Pseudolabrys sp. Classification (GTDB taxonomy): domain Bacteria; phylum Pseudomonadota; class Alphaproteobacteria; order Rhizobiales; family Xanthobacteraceae; genus Pseudolabrys. Next base: position 6,187 of record JAHBZF010000014.1, read on the forward strand.
GAGCCGCGAGCCGATGGCGAAGGTGGCGAACGCCGACTGCGCGGCGACCGCCTGCGTGGTGATCGCCACCGTATCACGGCCGAGCAAGGCCGCGCCGAATGCCAGTGTCGACAGGCTTTGCAGGGTCACACGCGCGGCGTTGGCCGTCCCGGCGGCGCCCGGCTTGAACCGCTGCGCCGGCGGCACCGCCGCGTCGGCCAGATAAATGCCAAGCTCGACCCGCGGCGTGACACCGTTGAACTGATTGCGCGCGACGGTCGCGGTCGCGGCCCGCGCCGCGTTTCCGAGGTCGCTGACGGCGGCGATCGCCGCAAGATCGGTGGCGCCTTGCGCGCGGCGACGATCGGCGAACACCTTGCCCGTATCGATGGCGAGCGCGGCGATCGCCATCACCACCGCCATCATCACCGCCGCGAGCACCGCGATGCTGCCGCGCGTGTCGTTGGCGAACCGTGTCGGACGCGGGCGCATGACGCTAGTACCCGCCCCGCTGGATCGCCGCCGAACGAACGACGCTGGTCGGCGGCGACGGTACGATGCTCGGCATCGCGAATAACGGCATGTCGGACAGGTCGTAATGCACCGTCACCGAGAATACGCCGCTCGCCGGATCGGTACGGGTGCTGTCGAGCGTCAGATGCCGCGCCGACAGCAGCGGATAGGCGCCGATATTGCCGTCGATATAGTTGCGGGCAAGCGTGTTGCGTTCGTCGTCGGTCATGCCGGCGACCGACGCGCGCGCCGCCTCGGCGACGAGCTGCTGCACGCCGTGCACCACGGCCAGATAGGTGCCGTAGCTGATCATGCCGAACAGCAGCATGACGAACACCGGAATGACGAGCGCGAATTCGATCGCCGAGGTGCCACGACGGCAGGAGCGGATTGAAGCCAGCAAAGAGGCGATGGTCGATTCGATGCCCATGCCGCAAGGATGCGGCCGCGGCCTCGCAAAGCCGTAAACGGCAAACCCGGACGACGCGTCGTCGTCAGAGTTTTTGCGATTCCATCACGAACGCTGATGCACGTTCGCGCCGGCGCGGCGGCACAACCGGCTCGCAAACCGCGATCGGGTTGCGCACCGCTTCGACCAGGATATCAAGCACGCGCGCGAATTGATGCGGCCCCGCATCGGGCCGGATGAACACGCCGATGTCGAACGGCGGTAGCGCCGGCAGGAAATGCTCGCGCGCCGCCTTGATCGTTTCGTCCGCAAGACGTGTCGGCGCGACCAGATAGCCGAAGCCGTTGCGTACGGCGGCAACACGCGCGCTCCAGTCCGCCGCGGTGAACGCGGTGGCGTAAAGCTGCCCCGATTGATCGAGCGCCGCGATCGCGAGCTTTTGCACAAACGAGCCGGTGCTGCCGATCAGCGGAATCGGCTTGCCCGGACTAAGCAGAAATTCGCGCGCGCACAGCCAGCCGAGAGGCTCCTGCCAACGCACGGTCGCGAGACTCGACACAAGCCCTGGCGCGGTCGGCGCAGCCACCGGCAGAACCGCGAGATCGACATAACCGTTGGCGAGACGTTGACCCAACTCCTGGGTGCCGAGGCATTCGATCACCGGCTGCTGGCTGCGCTCGGTGCCGGTCAGCGCCGCGAGCAGCGGCGGCAGCGCGTAAGCGGCGACATCGCTGCACAGGCCGATCCGCGTCGCGGCGCGATCCGGCTTCATCCGCGATTGCAGCAGGATCTGATCGTTCATGGCGAGGATGCGCTGCGCGTAACGCACCACCATCTCACCGCAGGCCGTGATACGCAGGCTGCTGCCGTTCTTCTCCAGCAGTTCGGCGCCGACGATCTGCTGCAATCGGCGGATCTGGGCGCTGACCGCCGGCTGGGTGAGCCGCTGCGCATCGGCGGCTTTGGTCAGGGTGCCCAGTTCACTCACGGTGACCAGCGTGCGCAGCAATTCGATCGGAATATTGGTGGAATCGTAACGACGGTGCATGCCCTGCCCCCGGTTGTGTCCGAATCAGAGACAACCTAAGGTAGCATTCAAAATTGATGCGAGCAAAAGTTTAAGACGCTCCTTCAAGCGCCCGTCTGCGCAGCCCGCGATACCGGCTGAATCCGCAGCGCGGTCAGACGATTGCGGGTCCGCCGCAGCACCCGAAAGCGGAATCCGTAGAAGGTGAAGCTCTGCCCCGGTTCGGGGATCAGCCGCGCCTCGTGGATCACCAGACCGGCGATGGTGGTCGCCTCCTCGTCTGGCAGATTCCAGTCCATCACCCGGTTGAGATCGCGGATCGGCACCCCGCCATCGACATTCACCGAACCATCCGGCAGGCGTCGCACGCCCGGCACCGCGACATCGTGTTCGTCGGTGATGTCGCCGACGATCTCCTCGATGATGTCCTCCAGCGTGACAAGGCCCATCACCTCGCCGTATTCGTCCACCACCAGCGCGAACGGCGTCTTGCGGCGGCGAAACGCAGCAAGCTGCTCCGACAGCGGCCGCGTTTCCGGCACGAACCACGGCGCCGACATTAGTGCCGGAATGTCGAGCTTTGCCGTATCGCCATCGACCGCATGCAGCGCGCGCAACAGATCCTTGACGTGCACCACGCCAATGATGTTCTCCGGCTTCTCGCGCCAGAACGGCAGCCGCGTCACCGGCGCGGCGATCATCGCATTGACGATCGCCTCCGGCGAATCATCGGCATTGATGGTCAGCATTTTGGTGCGATGGACCATCACGTCAGACACTTCCAGCTCGCGCAAATCGAGAATGCCGCCGAACATGTCGCGGTCGCGCTTCTCGACGCCACCCTCGCTGTGCAGATAGTCGACCGCGCCGCGCAGTTCCTCATGCGCCGACAGGATCGACTGGTTCTCGCCGACGCGAATACCGAACGGCCGCAGCAGCGTGCGCGAGATCAACTCGATCGCGGCCATGATCGGCCCGAGCAGCCGCACGACCAGGCTCACCGGCCGAGCCAGGAAAATCGCCAGCCGCTCCGGCGCGACGATCGCCGCCGTCTTCGGCATCACCTCGGCAAAGACGATGACCAGCACACTCATCACCACCGTCGCGTAGAGCACGCCGACATCGCCGAACCACGCCAGCAGCAGGCCGGTCGTGAGCGTCGAGGCGCCGATATTGGCAATGTTGTTGCCGACCAGCATGGCGCCGATCAGCCGCTCGCGCGCATCGAGCAGGCGCCGTACCAGCCCGGCCTTCGGCTGACCCTGCTTCTGCAAACGCGACAGCCGCGCGCGCGACGACGCCGTCATCGCCGTCTCGCTGGCCGAAAAGAAGGCCGACAGCAGCAGACTGATCAGAACGACGGCGAGCGAAAGCCAGTCAATCAGCGTCATCGTTGAGCCAAGATCTCCGCGAGGAACGCGCGCACATCGGCCGGATCGACATCAGGCGCAACGAAGGCGTTGCCGATATCGCGCACCAGAATAAAGGTGAGCTTGCCGCGCTTCACTTTCTTGTCCTGCGCGATCAGTTCCATCAGTCGGTCCGCATCCGGCAACGGCCCGCGCAGATCGCCGAGTTTTGTCGGCAGGCCGACCGCCGCGAGATGGCGTATGACCCGCTCGGTCAGCGCCGGGGCGATCAGCCCGCAACGCGCGGAATAGCCGAATGCCAGCACGATGCCGAATGCCACCGCCTCGCCGTGCAACAGACGATCGGAGAACCCGGCCGCCGCTTCGAAAGCATGACCGAAGGTGTGGCCGAGATTGAGCAGAGCTCGCTCGCCGCTCTCGCGCTCGTCGCGCGCGACGATGCCCGCCTTGCCGCGGCAGCAGATTGCGATTGCCTCGTCCCGCGCCGGCGTACCCGCGAACACGTCCTGCCAGTTGTTCTCCAGCCAGGCGAAGAATTTGGCGTCGCCGAGCAACCCGTATTTCGCCATCTCCGCATAGCCGGCGGCGAAGTCGCGGCGCGGCAGCGTGTCGAGCACCGCCGTATCCGCCACCACCAGAACGGGTTGGTGAAACGCGCCGATCAAATTCTTGCCGTGGCGCGAATTGATGCCCGTCTTGCCGCCGACCGACGAGTCCACTTGCGCCAACAACGTGGTCGGCACCTGCACGAAATCGAGACCGCGCCGGATGCACGACGCGGCGAAGCCGGCGAGATCGCCGATCACGCCGCCGCCGAGCGCCACCACCAGATCGCCGCGCTCGAGCCGCAACGCGAGAAATTCGTCGCACACGCGCTCGAAGGTGGAGAAGCTTTTCGAGCCCTCGCCGGCCGCGACGACGACGCGCGACGACGGAATGTTCGCCGCCGCCAGCGCCTGCTCGGCCGCCGCGAGATGCAGGCTCGCCACCGTCGCGTCGGTGAGGATCGCGGCCTTGGCGCCGGGTTTCAGCGCGGCGATGCGCTCGCCCAGAGTCGCCACCAGTCCGCGGCCGATGACGATGTCATAGCTGCGCGCGCCGAGCGCGACGTCGACAGTGATCGGATTGCCGGTGCGGGTCGCGGTCATCGTCGTCATCGCGTCGCCTCGATTGCGGCCGTCGCGGGTTTATCCAGATGCGTCATCAGCGCCGTCACCACTTCATCGACAATCACTTCGTGCGGTTCCTCGCGGGACTGCACGATCAAATCCGCCTGCGCATAGACCGGTTCGCGCTCCGGCAACAGATCCTTCAGCCGATCGGCCAGCGGCCGGTCGCCGCGGCGCTTGGTCCGGCGCAGCAGGACGTCGAGATCGGCCTTGAGCCAAACCGACACGCCCTTCGCGCGGATCAGATCGCGGGTGCCCGCATTCATCACCGCGCCGCCGCCGGTCGCCAGCACCTGCGGCCCATCATCGAGCAGCCGGGCGATCACCCGCGCCTCGCCGAGACGGAACTCCGGTTCGCCCCGCGTCGCGAAGATATCCGGAATGCGCATCCCGGCCGCCTTCTCGATCTCGGTATCGGCATCGACGAACGGAATGCCAAGCCGGGCCGCCAGCCGCCGCCCGACCGAAGATTTCCCCGCCCCCATCATACCAACCAGCACAACGGAGCGGCGACCCAGCGCCTGCGCGATACGGCGCTCCGTCTCCTTCGATGCACCCTCCTTGGGTACAGCGGTTTGGGGCGCCGCCATTTTGTCCGATCCGGTCATCCGGCAGGGGTCTTTCCAACAGGTCGCCATGGTTCCATCATAAACTGCCCGGCGACACAACCGGCGCTCGACGGCCGGCCGGCGAGAGGCAAACCGGTGTCGGATCGCCCGCAACCTGTGCTACCGGGGTTCCATCGTCGTGATTCCCGTCTGGTTCCGTTCCCCTGTTAAGCGACATCCGGCATGCCCAGTCTGATCCGCTTCCTGTTCATCGTCGGCGTCATCGCCGGCATCGGCTACGGGGCCGTGTTCGCGCTCGCCAATTTCGTCCCGCTCAAGCAGCGCGAGATCACCGTCACCGTGCCGCCGCAGACCTTCCTGAAGCGCTGAGATGAGCGCCGCCGCCCCGGCGAACGACACCCTGACGCGCCTGTTCCTCGACATGCTCGCCGCCGAGCGCGGCGCCGGCGCCAACACGCTCGATGCCTATCGCCGCGATCTCGCCGATCTCGCCGCGTTCCTCGGCACGCAGGGGCATGGTTTCGCCGACGCGTCGACGCAGGCGTTGCGCGACTATCTCGCCGATCTTGCCGACCGCGGCTTCAAGAGCACCAGCGTCGCACGCAAGCTGTCGGCGACGCGGCAACTGTTCCGCTTTCTGTATGCCGAGGGCCATCGCGGCGACGATCCGGCCGCCGTGCTCGCCGGCCCACGCCGCGGCCTGACGATTCCGAAAGTCCTCACTGTCGCCGAGGTCGATCATCTGCTCGCCACCGCGCGCGCGGCCGTCGACGAAGCCGAGCAACCCGGCGCGAAATTGCGCGCGATGCGGCTGATGTGTCTGCTCGAAGTCGTCTATGCCACCGGGCTCCGCGTCTCTGAGCTGGTGGCGCTGCCGGCCGCCGCCGCGCGCAAGGACCAGCGCATGCTGGTGATCCGCGGCAAGGGCGGCCGCGAGCGGCTGGTGCCGCTCAACGACGCGGCGCGCCAAAGCATGGCCGCCTATCTGGCGATGTTGCCGGAAGAATCCGCAAAATCGAAATGGCTGTTTCCGTCATTCGGCGACAGCGGCCACCTGACACGGCAACATTTCGCGCGCGACCTGAAGGCGCTCGCCGGCCGCGCCGGTATTACCGCCGCGCGCATCAGCCCGCATGTGTTGCGCCATGCGTTCGCCAGCCATCTGCTGCACAACGGCGCCGATCTGCGGATCGTGCAGACGCTGCTCGGCCATGCCGACATCTCGACCACGCAGATTTACACCCACGTGCTCGAGGATCGACTGAAGAGCCTGGTGCGCGATCTGCACCCGCTATCGGAGAAATAGACGAATATCTCCCCCGCCTCGTCTTGAGGAGCGATGCGTAGCATCGCGTTTCGAAGGATGCGGCGGCCCCAGTGCGGCGCACGCCTCATGTACGTTGACGCGATCCTGGCGGATCGCTTCTGGCCTCGAAAGACTACCCCGCCGTTTTCGCGCCGGCGCGGATGAAGTAGTTGGCGTTCCGACCGAGCACCAGCTTGCGCAGCATCGCGCGCATCGATTCACTGCGGCGCAGCGGATCGAGCACCGCCTTGACCACACGGAACAGCGCGAGCTTCGCGGCATCGGCTGCCGGATTGCGGCCCGGCGCGGCCTGCGGCAGACCCATGCGGCGCAGCAGGCCGTTGACGACGAAGATGTCGTTCTTGCGCATCACCGCCTTGGTCTTCCAGGTGATCGCCATCGAGATCGAATACTGCGAGCCGGTGCGCACCCAGTGCGGCCACAGATACGGCACGAACAATCCCTCGCCCGGCTGCAGCGAATAGCACTTGGAGCGCGCCTCGAACTCCGGGTTGTAGGTCACGTTGCGGTGCTTGGAGATCGCCTGTTCGATCGCATCGTCGGCCACCACCGCACCGTCGCGATTGTCACAGACGGTGAAGTATTTCTCGCCGTGCATGTGCACGAAGAAATTGTCCTCGCCGTCCACATGGAACGGCGTGGTCGAATTCGGCGACGACACGAACAGGAAGCCGCGGATATCCTCGAAACCGGCGTCTTCCAGGCTCGCATGGCCATTGGCACGCGCCACTGACAGCAGTGTCTCCTCGAGTACGGCGCGGTAGGCCGGCAGCACCTCGATGCGCTTGCATACCATCCAGGCGCCGGCGGTTTCGATCCGCCGCACCACCTCATCCGGTTCAAGATCGACCACCGGCGTCGAGTCCGGATCCTGGCCGATCGCCACCTTGCCGGAATTGTACTCGATCTGGTCGCGCGGCAATTGCCGCACGAGATCGACGACATGCGACAGCGAGAACAGCGGATCGCCGGCGAGGCGATGACGGATCGCGAACGGCTGCAGCGGGAACGACGCGGTGAAGGCCTGACGATCGGTCGGCTCGATCATCGCGTCGGTTGCGGTCACGGTTGCCGCATTCATTGTTGCGCTCATTGCTCCACTCATTGCGCCAGTCATGGACGGACTCCTCTCACGGAACGGACAAAATGGACAAAACGGCGGGCCTGCTCGCGCGCGCCATCGCGCGCGGCAATCATCGCGGCGAGCGGCCGCAGCGTCGCGGCGCCGCCGCGCGCCGGCAGCAGCAGATCGCCGACCGCGAGGCGATCGCGCCAGATGTGATCGATCATCGGATGGTTCGACACGGCGATGGAGTCGACGCTGCCGACCGCGGGATCGGCACACAGCGCGCGCGTCAGGTCGAGCGTGAGCTGCACGCCGGGCGAGGTCTTCGCCAGATTTTCGTCATAGGCAATCTTGAAGAAGTAGGCGCGATCGAGATGCCGCAATACGACACCGGCGGCGACGATCCGCTCGCCGGTGGACAGCGTCATCATCTGCGCCTGCCCGTCGCGCACCAACGCCGGCACGGCTTCGCGCACGAACGCCGCGTCACCCGGCTTGCGGCCGAGGGCTGTGCCGCGCGCGCCCTTCCAGCCGGCGGCTTCCAGCGCGAGAAATGCTTCGAGCGCCGCCTGCGCGTCATCGGCCGAGGTCGCGATCCGGAACGCAACGTCGCCGGTATCGGCGAGCCGGTTGCGCTGGCGCCGCAATTCCTTGAGCTTCTTGGCGCCGAGCGCGTCCACCGCTGCGTCGCCATCCTGCCGCGCATCGAGCATGGCGCGCTCATGCTGATGCGACAGCATCCCCGCACCGCGCGCCGCGCGCTGCAGCGCTTGCGCCGCCGCACCTTCCGTCGTGACCGACGGCAGCAGCACGCCGCAGGCGCCGGCCGCCGATGCCGCATCGAGAAGAGTAGCGGCCGCCTGATCCACCGCATCGCGATCGAGCAACGGCACCGTCAGCGGCGCATAGGCTTGCCAGGCAACGAGCGCCGGGACCGGCAGGGTGAGTGCGCGAAACGCGGACACGACCGGCAGCAGACCGATCAGCCGCGCGCGCGCCGGACTGTCCCATGCCAGCAGCGCCTGCGCGCCGCTTTTGCCTTCGGCATGACGCGCCACCGCGCGCGACCACGCCGGATGATAAAAGCCGTTCGATTCGATGGCGCGCGCCGCGAGGGAGGCCCATGCCGCTTCCGGCACATCGAGCAGGTCGACGAGTTCGGCGGTGCCGCGATGCACGCTCACGCGCACATCGACCTGTGCGCCGGCGCTCGATCCGCGCCATCGCAGGCCGTCTGCACTCTCTGTCACCGCCATTGGCGCCACCATCCCGTTCTTCACACCCGCGAGGACGATGGGCACCAGGACGTTAAGAGGGGGCAAAAACGATCGCAGACTCACACGGTCTGTCGGAGAAGGCGCGATTTGGGGTTAAGGCCGCCCTAGCGGGGTTTCGTGACATCGCAAGGACCTGTTAAGCCCCCGGTCACCATAACGGTCCGGATCATCCGGCCTGGAGACTTGGCACGGAGACTGGCACGGCAGCTTGACTTGCGGCCCATCCACGGGCCAGTTGCGCGCTGCAGCACCTCTTTTGGCTCGATTTCACGACCCCATATCCGGTTCCATGCGCAGCTATCTCGATTTTGAAAAACCCGTCGCCGAGCTTGAGGCGAAGGTGGAGGAATTGCGCGCCATGCAGGCCGGCGGCAACGCCGTGGCCGTGGATGAGGAAATCGGGCGGCTCGAGGCCAAGGCGTCCTCAGCCCTGCAGCAGCTCTATAACGACCTCACGCCGTGGCAGAAGACCCAGGTCGCGCGTCATCCGCAGCGGCCGCACTGCATCGATTATGTGAACGGGCTGATCACCGATTTCGTCCCGCTCGCCGGCGATCGCAAATTCGCCGACGATGCCGCCATCGTCGGTGGCTTTGGCCGTTTCCGCGGCGAGAGCGTCTGCCTGATCGGCCACGAGAAGGGGTCGAACACCGACAGCCGCCTCAAGCACAATTTCGGCATGGCGCGGCCGGAGGGCTACCGCAAGGCCGTGCGGCTGATGGAAATGGCCGATCATTTCGGCATTCCCGTCATTTGCCTGGTGGACACCGCCGGCGCCTATCCGGGCATCGGCGCGGAGGAACGCGGCCAGGCGGAAGCCATCGCCCGCTCGACCGAAGCCTGCCTCAATCTCGGCGTCGCCAATGTCGCCGTCGTGCTCGGCGAAGGCGGCTCCGGCGGCGCCATCGCGATTGCCACCGCCAACCGCGTGCTGATGCTCGAACACGCGATCTACAGCGTGATCTCGCCGGAAGGCGCGGCCTCGATCCTGTGGCGCGACACCACCAAGGCGCAGGACGCGGCCACCAATATGAAAATCACCGCGCAGGACATGGTGCGCTTCGGTGTGATCGATACGATCATTCCCGAGCCGGTCGGCGGCGCGCATCGCGAGCCGACCGCCGCCATCGCCGCCGCGGGCGACGCCATCGCGCAGGCATTCGGCGACCTCAAGGGCCTCGACGCCAAGGCGCTGCGCCAGCAGCGGCGGGACAAGTTCCTGGCGATGGGCCGTCTGGGCGGTTAATGCGCCCTCGCGGTTCGGATTCCTGCTGATTCGCCAGATATTTATCCATCCTCTTGCCGGTTCATGAACCGGCGATTTACCATTCTTTCCCCATAGTCGCCCGATCCACCCGGCGGCCTTGCCTTGCGGCTGCCACATCTTCGGGATAACGGTTCGCGTAGAAGGGCTTAAGATGGCCGCTGGGGAGTTCTTGCGTTTGTATCGCCGCCCGCTGATCCGGACCGTCCTGGCTACTGCCGCGCTCGCCGCCACCCTTGGCCTTGCCGGCTGCAACACCGACGGCACGCAAATGATGCCCGGCCGCGCCATGGCGCCGCTGTCGGACAAGATGGTGGCCGAACTCGATTCCAAGAACATGGACAAGGGATCGCCGATCCTCGTCCGCCTGTTCAAATCCGAAGCCGAGCTCGAAGTCTGGAAGCAGGATCGCTCCGGCCAGTTCGCGCTTCTGAAGACCTATCCCATCTGCCGCTGGTCGGGTCAGCTCGGCCCGAAGGTGCGCGAGGGCGACCGGCAGGCGCCGGAAGGCTTCTACAATATCACGCCGGCGCAGATGAATCCGAACTCGCAGTTCTTCCTCTCGTTCGACACCGGCTTCCCCAACGCCTATGACCGGGCGAACGGCCGCACCGGGTCCTTCCTCATGGTGCATGGCGCGTGCTCGTCGCGCGGCTGCTATTCCATGACGGATGAGCAGATTGCGGAAATCTACGCGCTTGGCCGCGAGGCCTTCGGCGGCGGTCAGCGTTCCTTCCAGTTCCAGGCCTATCCCTTCCGGATGACCCCGGAGAACATGGCCAAGCACCGCAACAGCAAGCACATGGCCTTCTGGAAGATGATCAAGGAAGGCTACGATCACTTCGAGGTCACGCGCCAGCAGCCGCAAGTGTCGGTGTGCGAGCGTCGTTATGTGTTCGACGCCACCGCGACCAACGGCACTTTCAATCCCGCTGCCAAATGCCCGACCTACGAAATTCCCGCGGCGATCGCCCAGGCGGTGCAGGAGAAACAGCGCCAGGACAATTATCAGACCGCGCAGCTCATCTCCCACGGCGCGCCGCTGGCGCCGAACCGCGCCGGCATCGATGGTGGCATGAACACCGTGTTCGCCGAGAAGCTCGGCCTCGGCAACAGCGACACGGTGCAGGACCAGAGCGGCCGTTCGATCATGCTGTCGTCGACCTCGAACGATAGCGGTATCTTCTCGCGCGTCGGCGTCGTGCCGCCCGCGCCGCTGCCGCCCGAAACCCCGGCCGCCGCGCCCGCGCCGAAGCCCGCCGTGGCGGTTGCTGCCGCGCATCCGGCTCCGGCGAAGAAGGCCGAGCATCCGACACGCTTCGCCACCACGCTCAACAAAATGTATCGCACCGCCTCGGCGGACGCGAAGGATGCACCGGCACTGCGCGGCTCCAGCGCCGACGAGAACAGGCACGCCGAGATCAAGAGCCCGAAGACCGCGCCGCGCGACGACATCGCTGCCAAGCTCGCGGAAAAGCCGATGCCGGCCGCGCAAACGGCGCAGACCAACAAGCCGCGCGTGCTCGACGAAGCGCCATCCACACGCAGCGCCTTCGCCGCGCCGCCTCCGCCGTCGTCGACCATGTCCGGCGCGCAGGCCGTGCTGCCCGCGACCTCGTTCAACAGCCGGTGGTCGGCGTTCCGCTAACGCCACCGGCGTTCGCCTGACGCCGGGATTCCTTTCCCCATGGATTGCTTTGTCTATGTGCTCGGCACCACCGCCGGCCGGCGCCCGATGACCTATGTCGGTTGGACCACCGACGTCGCCCGCCGCCTCGCCCGCCACAATGCCGGCACCGGCGCCCGCAGCACCCGCGGCCGGCAATGGTTGCTGCTGCATGTGGAGCAATTCGCCAGCAAACCCGAAGCCATGAGCCGAGAATGGCACCTCAAGCGCGACCGGGCCTTTCGCAAGCGACTATGCGAGAGCTTGGCCACCGAGGGCCTGCGTTGACCGCACGACGCTTTTGTCGCGCCCCGTCAACGGCTATGACTGAGCGCGCGATTCGCCACCAAAACGCGGGAGCCCGATGATCCGGCTGGTCCTGACACTGTCCGCGATGATGATGACCCCGGTTTCCGCGGCCAACGACGCTCGCTTCGAGGCCATCCTGAAACGGCTCGACCCGTCGGAGCGGCTGGAGCAGATCTGCGATTACGCGGCGATGAAATACATCAACCGCGACAAGAACCCCTATCGCCCCGACCGCGCGGTGATCGAATCGATCGCGCCGGCGCATGTGCGCGGCGACACCGTGCGCGGCGAAGGCGGCGCGTTTCGCAGCAAGGGCGAGTGGTATCAGTTCTCGTTTACCTGCCAGACGTCGCCCGACCGACTGAAGGTGCTATCGTTCGACTACAAGATCGGCCAGAAAATTCCCGAGAGCAAATGGGACGACTACGGCCTGTGGCGCTGATCGCCGAGGCTTGATCGTCAGGCTTCGCTCGAGCGGTTACCTGCGCACATACTGGAACAGCGACGCGAGCACGACCACCGCGAGGCCCGCCGCCAGCGCCAGCGAGACGTGAATGCCGGTCATCGCGCCGACAAGGCCGACGGTGATCCCGCTGAACGCCCGCATGCCGAGGCTCGCCATATTGAACAGGCCGATGACGCGGCCGCGGATATCCATCGGCGCGTTGAGCTGCACCAGCGTCTGCGCCATGGCGTTGTAGGACAGCTCGAAAAAGCCGGCCACGAACAACATCGCCAGCGCGAACGGATAGGACTTGGTCAGCGCGAAGCCAAACAACGCGAGCGCCCACGCCACCGCGAGAACAATCGCCGTGCGCGGCTTCGCATCGAGCACCCGCCAATATTCCAGCGCGAAGCCGGCGAGGATCGCGCCGAACGCGTCGGCCGCGAGCAGCGCGCTATAGGACACGCCGGGATCGCCGTGGCCGAGATCGATGGCGAAGCTCGGCATCTGCGGATGATAGGCATTGCCGACCAGAAACGACATGCCGCCCGCGAGCAGGATCATCGACATCAGCGTGCGGTCGCCGGCGATGTCGCGGAACGTGCGGATGAAGTCGGCAAAGCCGCGCACCGCACGTTGCGGCACTTGCGCAATGGTGCGGAATTTCGGCCCGTAAGGCGCGCCGATCAGCCACAGCAGCATCGGCAGATAGAACAGCGTGTTGACAACGATGCCGACCGAAGTGCCGAGCGTCAGCATGATCAGCCCGCCCATGGCCGGGCCGACCAGCACGCCGAGATAGCGCGCCGTCGCGTTCAGCCGCACCGCGCTCGGCAGATCTTCCGGGCCGACGATGTCGTAGAGCAGCAACTGGTTCGGCGTCTGCCACAGCACGCCGGCGCAACCGTGGATCACCAGCAGCACCATCGCAGCTTCCACCGTCAACGTATCGGTGATGAAGAAATAGCCCCATCCCGACGACGCGATGATGAACAGCCCCATGCCGCACTGGATGATCCGGCGCGGATCGAACTTGTCGGCGAGCGCGCCGACAGCGACCGACAGCAACAGGAACGGCAGCCAGTGTGACAGCACCGCGAAGCCGCCGAGCACCGGCGACTGGAATTTCTGGAACATGACCCAGTAGCTGATCACGTGCTCGACATTGTCGGCCATCATCACCAGCACATAGGAGACGAACTGGATCCGGTAACCGGGATGGCGGAAGGCCGAAAAGGACTGTCGGGCGGCGGGCGCCTGCGTCGTCACGGAAACCTCGAATGATTCAAAGGAGGCGGCTCAAGCTGGCTCTGGAGCAACATCACGCCGATGGAAAGAGGCGGCGAATAAACGCCGGCCCGCACCGGCGTTTCAAGGCCGCGCCGCGCGATGGCCTCATGCAGATTTGCCGTGGCAACGGTTCAGCGCGGCTGTCGACCACGCGACAAACCCTTGATCGCCTGCAAGGTAACCGCCGCGGCACCGAGCGCGATTCCGATGCCGGCAACCGCCGGCCAGCCGCCGATCCGCCATCCTTCACTGGCCATTGCCGCGCCGATGGCGCCGCCGGCAAACATTGAACCCATGAACAGCGTGTTGATGCGCGACTGCGCTTCCGGCCGCAACGCGAAGATGACGTATTGGTTGGCGACAATCGCGCCCTGCAAACCGATATCGAGCAACGCAACCGCGATGGCAAATCCGACCAGACTTTCCCAGGTTCCGAGGATCACCCAGGACAGCAGCGTGACAACCGTGCCCAGCAGGATCGCGCTGTAAGGACCGCGCCGATCGGAGAGAAAGCCGGAAGCCGGCGTCGCCAACACCCCGACCAGACCGAGGATGCCGAACAGTCCGACGACATCCGCGCCGTAGCCAAATGGTGGCGCCTCCAGCCGGAACGCAATCACGGTCCAGAACATCGTGAATGCACCAAAGATCAACGCCTGCGTCATGGCAGCAAGCCGCAAGTCCGGCAGTTCCCGCCATAGCGTCGCCAGCGACGCGAGCAACTGCCCATAACTTTGACGGTTCTCGGAGCGGCTGTGCGGCAGACGCAGCGCCAGCAGTGCCGCTGTCGCCAGCGCCAACGGGACACCCAGCCAGAACATGGTGCGCCAGCCGGCAAAAGCAGCGACATAGCCGGCAAGCGGTCGGCTCAGGAAGATACCAGTCACCAGACCCGCCATCACGGTGCCGACCGTTGCACCGCGCGATTGCGGCGCAGCGAGCGTCGCGGCAAATGGCACGATCTGCTGCGCGACGGTGGCGGCTGCGCCGACAAAGAAAGAGGCAAGCAAAAGCATCATCGCGCTGGGTGCGAGCGCCGCAAGCGCCAGCACCGCACCGAGCGCGATGAACTGGCCGACAATCAACCGGCGACGTTCGACGAGATCACCCAGCGGCACCAGCAGCAGGAGACCAAGCGCATAACCAAGCTGGGTCGCCATCGGAATGAGACCGATCAACGGCCCCGGCAGATCGCGTTCGATCAGACCGAGCATCGGCTGGTTGTAATAGATGTTCGCGACCGCAACGCCGGCAGCAACCGCCATGACGAAAACGGGCGGCACACCGATGCTCGGCGATGCCGGAGAACTATCAGTCGTTTTCATGGGAAGAAATACGATCGGATGACGCCGGCGGTCAGCAGCGCATGCAGCCAGCAAGAGGTTGAAATGAAAAGATATCAGGGCGCGTCGGGATCGACATCATCCAGGAATGTTGCCGTCGGCACAAAGAACAGCCCGCCCGTCACCACGCGACTGAAATCCAGGAGACGGTCGTAAGTCCCCGGCGGATTTCCAATGAACATGTTTTTCAGCATCGTCTCGATCCGGGCAGGCGACCGCGCATAACCGATGAAATAAGTACCGAACTCGCCTTTACCCACTTCGCCGAACGGCATGTTGTCGCGCACGATCTGAAGCTGCTCTCCGTTCTCCTCGATCGACGTCAGAACATTGTGTGCGTACGGCTTCTTCGCGGAATCGGGCTGCTCGATATCGGACAGTTTATGCCGACCGATGATGTTTTCCTGCTCTTCGATCGGCACTTTGTTCCATCGCGCGAGATCATGCAGATACTTCTGCACGATCACATAGCTGCCGCCGGCAAAAGCCGTATCCTCGTCACCGACAAGGGTGGCTGCTTCCGCGGCCTGGCCGACGGGATTTTCCGTCCCGTCGACGAAGCCGATCAGATCGCGATCATCGAAAAACTTGAAGCCGTGCACTTCATCCACGGTCGCGACCGCACCGGCGAGCCGCGACATGATGTGCGTCGCCAGCTCGAAGCACAAATCCATGCTGGCCGCACGGATGTGGAGAAGAATGTCGCCGGGCGTGGAGACCGCCGTGTACACGCCACGAATTTCCTGGAACGGATGAAGATCCCTGGGACGCGGCGAGCCGAACAACTTGTCCCAGATATCGGACCCAAACCCCATGACGCACGACAGTTGCCCGTTGAGATTCCGGAATCCGACGCCGCGTAACAGGCTGGAGAGATCGGCGCACACGCCGCGCACCGTCTGCAGGGCCTCCGGCTTCGGATTGACGGTCAGCACCATGAAGATGGCCGCCCGCGTCAGTCGGCTCGCGACGGACTGGGATACAGGAGGCGGCAGACTTGAAACCATGGCTGATAAATCCCCTCGCGACGCCGGCGCCTCGCTCGACGATCCGTCGAGATCGCCGGTTCCCTTGTTATCGCGCGGCGCGGAACGCGATTCCAGCCCCAAATGCGGGTTGCCCCCCTGCGTGATGGCGGGATTTTGTCCGCAGCGCCGGCCGGCGGCTTCTTAATCCACGCCAATAAACTGCTTTGATAATGCGGGCTGCTCAATTTTTTTACGCGGACTTATGCCGAATCCCGCCAAGGTAACCGGCACCATCTGGCGGCTTGCGCAGCCGCAGCGCCGCTCCGGACCGCGCATGAAGCCGACCACGATCAATCTGAAAAATCTTGCGATCGCCGTCGCCGATTCCAACGCCTTCGTCCGGCGGATCGTGGTCGGAATCCTGCGCGGCTTCGGCGCCACCAAGGTGATCGAAATCGAATCCTCCACGGCGCTGCACAAAATTCTGTCGGCGCAGAAGATCGACATGCTGTTGTGCGACGTCCGGCTCGCCCCTCAGGGGGGCCTCGCTGCAACCAAGGCGATCCGCCGCGACCCCGGCAACGAAAACCGCACCATCCCGATCCTGATCCTGTCGAGCGATACCCGCGACACCACAGTGAAAGCGGCTCGCGATGCCGGCGCCCACATCGTCATCGCCAAACCGCTGTCGCCGAACATGCTTTACGACAAGCTGGCGTGGATCGCGTTCAATCCGCGGCAGTTCGTCGATGTCGAGAGCTACTTCGGCCCTGACCGGCGGTTCAAGATCGAGGGCTATCCCGGCGGCATCGGCCGACGCAAGGGCGACAGGATCGTCGAACTCACCGCGGAATCCGGACCCGCGTTGCAACAGAACGAAATCGACAGCCTGTTCAGCGCCGCGCGCATGGGACAATCCGAATGAAGCCGTCGTCCAGCGCGCATATGTTTTATACCGACACGAAATTCGACCGCACCGTGCGATCACCCGGAGGCGTGCCGCGCGACGAGGCGGTCGCCCGCGCCGACGCCGAGATCGAGGCGCTGCGGGCTAATTTCGAAACCTGGGTGGACATGGCGCTGTCGGAAATCGTACGCATCACCAAGTCGCTGCCTAAGGATAGTGCGGACATGCCGGCGATCGAGGCGCTTCATCGCAACAGTGCCTATCTGCTCGACGTCGGCACCACGATGGGCTTCGCACTGATCACGTTCGTCGCCAAAAACTTCTGCGAGGTGCTGGAAGCCATGCAGAACGGCGCGACATTCCGCAAGGCGCTGATCGAATGTCATGTCGGCGCTTTGCAACTGGCCCGGCAGGACCGTTACCGCGGTCTTCGTCTCGATCAGGTGGCCGACATGACCGATGGTCTGCGGCAGTTGCTTCGTCTCACCGTCGAGACTCGCACCTGAAGGGCGCCGCACGCGGCATCAGAACTCGACATCCATCTCCATCTGCTCGCATTCGGCTACCGGGCTCTCCGGCAGTGCTGGCGCGATATGATCGAGCATCCGTTCACGCAGATCGGCGAGGCAGATCTGATCCACCGTCTCCAGCACATAGCGCTGGCGATCCTCGTGCGGGGCGCCACAATGACGACCATAAACAGCGAGCGCGTGGCTCAAAGCCTCGAATGCCTGTTTCAGCCGGTCAAACGCCTGCAGCGCGACGACGAGACCGGGATCGGGACGCGCGCCAACCAGCACCAGTTCGCTGACGCGGCTTGCCGCCGCTTCGAGCTGCAGCACATTCTCGTGCAGCAGACGGGCGCACGCGGTGAGGAACACATCGATATCATCGTGCTCCCGGACCAGAACATCGGGACGATTCACGCCACCCTCACGACAGCCGGCCGACCACTTGCTCGATCTTGGTGCGCAGGATATCCGGCGTGAACGGCTTGACCAGATAGTTATTCACGCCGGCCTGCGCCGCCATCACCACCAATTCCTTGTCGCCGCGTCCGGTGAGCAGGATGAACGGCACCTTTCGCACAGCCGGATGGCTGCGCACGGCGCGAAGCAGGCCGAGGCCATCCATCTCCGGCATATTGTAGTCGGAAATGATGAGATCGAGCGGCTGCGTGCCGGCGGTCGCGAGCGCCGCGACGCCATTCTCGGCTTCCGTGATATGACGCACGCCGATCTGCTCCAGCGTCATGCGCGTCATCTGCCGCACGCTTTTCTGATCGTCGACAATCAGCACCTTCATGGCCATGGCATTGGGCATTATCGAGGCTCCTTCGCGGCGATGCTCCGGCTCATACGCTCGGGTTGCACTCCGGGTTGCTTCAGCGTCGTCAATGAACCGTCTCCCGCATCTCCGCGGACAATCTGCCGCCGACATCGCCGGCCGAGCGGGCCGCAGCCAGCTCGGACAGCTTTTCGATGTCGAGAATGAAGGCGACGCGACCATTGCCGAGGATGGTCGCGGCAGCGATGCCGACCACCGGACCATAGCTCTCCTCGATACTCTTGATCACCACCTGCTGATGACCGCACAGCTCGTCGACGACAAGGCCGATCTTCGCGCCTTCGCCGTCGTCGGCGATGATCACCACGCGGTCCCTCTCGTCGGTGAGATTGTTGTTCCGGATCAGGAACAGATCGCCGAGATTGACCAGCGGCAACAATTCGCCGCGCAGACTGAGAACACCCTCCGAGCCGATCAAGTTGCTGATGGCGCCCGGCGTCGGCCGCAGGCATTCGACGATCGCCGACAGCGGCACCACATAGGTTTCGCCACCGGCCTTGATGACCATGCCATCCATCACCGCCAGCGTCAGCGGCAAGGCAAGCTGGATCGTCATGCCGCGTCCACGCTCGGACTTCACCGAGATGCGCCCGCCGATGTCCTGGATATTGCTGCGAACCACATCCATGCCGACGCCGCGCCCGGATATGTCCGAGATCGTTTCCGCGGTCGAGAATCCAGGCCGCATGATGAGATTGGTGATCTCGTCTTCCGACAGCATGGCGTTGGCTTCGATCAGCCCTTTCTCCACCGCCTTGTTGAACACCCGCTCGGTGTTGATGCCGGCGCCGTCGTCCTTGATCTCAATGACAATTCGGCCGCCGCGATGTTCGGCACCCAGGCGGATCGTCCCCTCTTCCGGTTTGCCGGCCGCGACGCGCGCCTCCGGCGTCTCGATGCCGTGATCGACAGAATTACGAATGATGTGCGTGAGCGGATCTCCGAGCCGCTCGATGATCGAACGATCGACCTCGCGGGTTTCGCCGGCGATTTCCAGCCGCACCTTTTTTCCGGTCTTGCCGGACAGCTCGCGCACCAGCCGCGGCATGCGCTGGAACACCGCGCCGACCGGTTGCGCGCGCATCGACATCACGCTGTCCTTGAGCTCGCGTGTGTGATGCACCACCTCTTCCATGATCTGCACCAGCCGAAAGCTTGTCGCCTCCGGCAGGTCCTGGACGATCTGGCCGAGCATCGCCTGTGCGATCACCAGTTCACCAACCAGGTTCACCGCGCGATCGATCTTGTCGAGCTCGATCCGCGTGGTGGTGGATGCGGCGGCAGCCGGCTTTCCGGGCTTCGCGGCTTCAGTCGATGCAGCGACGGGCGCTGCGACCGCAACCGGCGCCGGATCGGCTACCGCGTCCGACACAGACACAGGAAGTGACGCCGACATGGACACCGGAGCCAGCGGTGGCGCATCGGCTTCGGGAAGAGCAGCACCCTGCTCTTCGATCATCAGCTCGCAATCGTCCTGCACGAATTCAAAAACCGCCTCGACGTCCTCGCGCGAGCTTGTCGTTAACAGCGTTCCGCTCCAGCCGAGATACGCGGTTTCCGGATCGATCTCGCCGAGCGGCGGCATCCGGTTAATCTCGGCGACCAGATCGAGCGTGCCGATACGGCGCAACTCGCGAATGATGTGCAACGGCTCGTTGCCATTGCGGAACAGATCGCGCTTCGGCCGGAACACCAGCGCGTAGCGGCGCTCGCCTGGCGCATCTCCGCCGAATTCCTCGACCGGGACCGGCGTGAAATCCAACCCTTCAAAATCCGCCGGCGCCGGTGCGCCATCATCGCCCGCAGCCACCGCATCTCCGCTGATCAACTGCTCCAGTTGCTGCCGCGCCTCACGCCCGAAATCCGGCGCGATCGGCGCCCCCGAGCGCGAAGATTGGATGAGATCGAACAGAGTATCGCGCGCCGTCAACAGTACATCGACGACCTCGGGCGACACCACGATGGTGCCGCGGCGCACCGAGTCGAGCACGGTCTCGAACACATGCGCGAATTCAACCAGCGCCTCAAAACCGAAAATCCCGGCACCGCCCTTCACCGAATGCACCGCGCGAAACACCGCATTGATGGTGTCGTCGGATCGCGGTCCATCGCGCATTTCCGACAGGCCGGTTTCGATCTGTTGTAACGCCTCGTCGCACTCATCGAAAAAAGTGAGCTTGAGCTGGTCAAGACTGGTCATAACGTTATGCCCTCTCCCGTTGCATCCACCTCGGGCAGAACCTTGCGCACCGTCGCCACCAGCCGCTCCGGATCGAACGGCTTGACCATCCATCCAGTCGCGCCGGCATCCCGCGCGAGCTGGCGCTTGTCCGTCTCGCTTTCGGTGGTCAACACCAGGATCGGCGTGTGGCAGAGATGCGGCTTCTTGCGCAGCTCGCGGATGACCGCGTAGCCGTCCATCCGCGGCATGTTGATGTCGGTGATCACGACGTCGACGGGTGTATCGCCGAGCACGTCGAGCCCATCCTGTCCATCGACTCCCTGGATCACGTCATATCCGGCGTCGCTGAGGGTCAGCCGCAGCATGTCGCGCATCGTCTTGGAATCGTCGATGGTGAGGATGCGGCGCGCCGCGATGGGCGATTCCGGCTCGGGTAGCGCCGTTTGTTCCACCGGTTCGAACGCCGGCAATTCTGGCTCCGGCGGTACGATGTCCAGGCTCCATGCGGCGACCGACACTTCGGCCGGCATCGGCAGTCCCAGATCGTCGAAGGCGCTACGAAATTCCGCCGACGGCGCCAGCACCGACAATCGATCGTCTTTCGCCGCGGCGAGCAGAAGCTGAATGCAAGGTGTGGTCAGCACCTCGATCGCGGATGCGTCGGCTCGTACCGCGCCATTGCCATCGAGATGCGACTTCAACTGCGCCGACAGGTCGCTTGCCGCCTGACGATCCAGCACCGCCGGCAAGATCAACACATCCGTTTCACGATCCGATATCACATCTGCCTCCGTCATCAGACCGCGAGCATTTCGCCCGCATCGCAAGCATCGAGAATGGCGTCGGCCATTTTCGACAGCGTCACCTGCCGCTCCACCGCGCCCGCTTCGAACGCGGCACGCGGCATTCCGTAGATGAGGGACGACGCCTGATCCTGACCGAGTGTGGTAGCCCCGGCCTTACGCATCGCCAGCAAACCGGCGGCGCCATCCCGCCCCATGCCTGTCAGGATTGCGCCGACCGCACGGCGACCACACAGACCGGCGACCGAGCGGAACAGCACATCCACCGACGGGCGATGACCGGACACCGGCGCCGTCTCACTGAGCGCGCAGACGAAACGTCCGCCGCGCCGCGCCAGTTCGAGATGAAATGCGCCGGGCGCGATATAGACATGACCCGGCTCGACCGGATCGCCATCCGCCGCCTCGGAAATTCTCACCGCGCATTCACGATCGAGCCGCGCCGCGAACGCCGCGGTGAAGCGCGGCGGCATGTGCTGCGTCACCAGCGTCGGCGGACAATCCTCCGGCAGCCGCGACAGCACTACCTTCAATGCCTCGACGCCACCGGTTGACGCTCCTATGGCGACGATCCGCTCCGACGGCCGCAAGCCGGCACGCCGGCGCGGCGATGCCGGCGTTTCGATCCGCGCGCGCTGGAAGCGCGCCGTGGCGGCGGCTTTGACCTTGGCGCAGATGTCCGTGGCCAATGCCGCTACACGCTCCTGTAGCTTCTCCGTGGGTTTTGCGATGAAATCGACCGCGCCGATTTCGAGCGCGGCCAGCGTTGTCTCGGCGCCCGCCTGGGTCAGCGTCGAAATCATCACCACCGGCATTGGCCGCAGCGTCATGATCTTGCGCAGGAAGGTAACGCCGTCCATCAGCGGCATCTCGACATCGAGGGTGATGACGTCGGGATTGAGCGCCTTGATGCGCTCGCGCGCGGCATAGGGATCGCCCGCCGTACCGACCACCTCGATTTCGGGATCGCTCGACAGCACCGCGGACAGCAGTTGCCGCATCACCTCCGAATCGTCGACCACCAGAACCCGCGTTTTTCCCATGCTGTTGCCCATTGATATTGAGAGTGCTGCCCTACCGATCGAACAGTTCGATATCGCCGCCGGTCTGCTGCGCCGACAACTGCCGCGCATAGGCGGTCTCCTCGGACATAACGGCACCCGCCGAGGTATTGTTGAGAAACCGCCGCACCACCCGACCTGACGTCGGATAAAAATGGATCCGTCGTGGAAACTGCCCGCCGAGATCATGCACCGCGCAAGGCAGCCCTTCCGCGTTGAGATAACGCAAGATGAACTCCGAATTGCGGGTGCCGACCGCTGTGCTGCTGCGGATCACATTGCCGCCGCCAAACACCTTGATTTCAAGATTTTCGCGTAAGCATCCTGCTTTCAGCAGTTCGTTGATCAGCTTCTCCATCGCGAAATTTCCGAAGCGCGCCGATTCCGATTCGCCGTTCCAGTGATGTGCCTGCCCCTGCGGCAGCATGAAATGATTCATGCCGCCGATCCCGCGCAGCGGATCGCGGATGCACGCTGCGACGCAGGAGCCGAGGATGGTGGCCACCACTTCGTCGTTCTGCCGGCTCACATAGAACTCACCGGGCAGAAGCTTCACCACCCAGGCACCGAGTGACGAATCGAAAAACCGTTTCTTGCCGTCTGTTGCGGGCGGCACAGACACAGCGGGCGCGGCGAGCGCGGCCAGGCTCACGCATCCCTCCGGTAAATCGTGCGGCCGATCAGCTTCAACCCCGGATGCGAGCCGAGCAGTGATTCCGAATGGCCGATATAGAGAAAGCCGCCCGGCGCCAAGATATCGATGAAGCGCGAAATCAGCGTCGCTTTGGTAGGAGCGTCGAAATAGATCATCACATTGCGACAGAAGATCACATCGAACGGACCGCGCATCGGCCAGCGCTCGATCAGGTTGAGCTGCCCGAACGTGATCAGTTCGCGCAACGATGCGTCCATCGTCACCGGTTCATCGCCTGTATTGTCGAGCCCGAACGCCTGGCGATAGGGGCGCGGCACCTCGCTGAAGGAATCGGCGGGATATTCGCCGCCAGCGCCCCGCGCCAGCACATCGGTATCGATATCGGTGGCCAGAACACGCGCATCATGATGCGCATCCGGATTTTTGCCCACCCGCATCGCATGACGCAGCACGATGGCAATGCTGTAGGGTTCCTCGCCGGTCGAACATCCCGCCGACCACACGCGAAACCGTCGCCGGCCACCGGCGCCGCGTAGCAGCGGCTCGGCAACTTCTGTGCGGAAATGCTCGAAGTGATGGGCCTCACGGAAGAATTTTGTGAGATTGGTCGAGATCGCGTTGATGAAGGCTTCGCTCTCGCCGGGGTCGTCGGCGAGCCGGCGGCGGTATTCGGCGAAATCCGACAACCCCAAGTGTCGCAACCGGCGACAGAGCCGGCTGTAGACAAGCTGACGTTTGCTATCGGCCAGCACAATGCCGGTCTGCCGGTGCGCGATCGCGGCGAGATCGCGAAAATCCTCGTCGGAGAAGGCGAATTCGCGATCGCCGGCTCCCGCCGCAGGGACGGAAGCCACGGCAAGACTGGTGCGCGGCACGGCGGTTGCTCCGATCGCTCAGAATTCCTGCCAGTCCGGATCGAGCTTCGTCGCCAGCGCGGCCTGCAGGCGGCCGACCGGGCCGCCGCGGCCATTGGCATGTCCATTTGCCGGCCGTGGCGCGGCCGCGGTCTTGCGCGCGGCCGCTGGCGTCACCGCTGCAGACTTCGCGGGTCGCTCGATCTGCCGCGCAGACGCGGGATCGGCGGCATGAACCTCCGCCGCAGCGTCGATGCGGAAGAACATGACGCGCTGATCCATCGCCTGGGCCTGATGCTCCAGTGTCTTGGCGGTCGCGGCATTTTCTTCCACCAGCGCGGAATTCTGCTGCGTCACCTCGTCCATCTGGCTCAGGGCTTTGTTGATCTGCTCGATACCGGTCGACTGCTCGGCGCTCGCTGCGGCGATATCGGACACGATGTCGGCGACTTTCTTGATCGATTCGACGATTTCCGTGAGCGAGGCGCCGGCGCGATTGACGAGATCGACGCCGTCCTTCACCTGACCCGAACTGTTGTTGATCAGATCCTTGATGTCCTTGGCGGCTTGCGAGGACCGTTGCGCGAGGCTGCGCACCTCCGACGCGACCACCGCGAAACCGCGCCCGGCCTCGCCGGCGCGCGCGGCCTCCACCGCTGCGTTGAGCGCCAGCAGATTGGTCTGCCGCGCGATCTCGTCAATGACACCGATGATATCGGCGATCTTGCGCGAGGATTCCTCGATCTTCGCCATCGCCTCCACGGCCTTCGCGACCACCTCGCCGCCACGATTGGCGACGTCGCGGGTGCCGCGTGCCTGTTCGTTGGCGTGGGTGGCATTTTCGGCGTTCTTCTTCACCGTCGCCGAAATCTCTTCCATCGACGCCGATGTCTGTTCCAGGCTCGCGGCCTGCTCCTCGGTCCGCTGCGACAGATCGGTGGTGCTGGTGGAGATTTCCGCCGAGGCGTTGGTCACCTCCCGCGCCGCCGACTTGATCTCGGCGATAGTGGCGCCGATCCGCTCCGCCATCGTATTGGCGTCGTTCTTCAATGTTGCGAACGAGCCATGATACTCCGCGCTGATCCGCTCGGTCAGATTGCCTTCGGCCAACGCGCTCATCATCCGGATCAGATCGTCCAGCGCCCCGGCGACGGTGCCGCACAGCGTGTTCATCGCCGCGCCGACTTTCACCAGCGAGCTGCTCTTGCCTTCCACCGCGACATGGCCGGTGAAATCACCGTCGACTGCCGCCTGCACCAGTCGATTGATCCCGGCCTCGATCTCCTTATCGGCGGTGATATCGGTCGCATATTTAACGACCTTGAACGCCTTGCCGTTGGCATCGAGGATCGGATTGTAGCTCGCCTGAATCCAGATCTCCCTGCCGCCCTTGCCGAGCCGCCGATATTGCCCGGCGTCGTATTCGCCGCGTCCGAGCTTGTCCCAGAACGCCTTGTACTCCGGGCTCTGCCGATAGTCGGGATCGACGAACATCGCATGATGCTGGCCGCGGATTTCCTCCATCGTATAGCCGAGGGTCTTGAGGAAGTTCTCGTTGGCGTGCTGGATGCGACCGTCGAGCGAAAACTCGATCACCGCCTGCGCGCGGTTGATCGCCGCCAGCATGCCGTTGACCCGCGCCTCGGCTTCCTTCTCGGCTGTGATATCAGTCGCGTATTTAACGACCTTGAACGCCTTACCGTTGGCATCGAGGATCGGATTGTAGCTCGCCTGAATCCAGACTTCCTTGCCGCCCTTGCCGATGCGGAGATACTGGCCGGCATCGTATTCGCCACGACCGAGCTTGTCCCAGAACGCTTTATATTCCGCGCTCTGCCGATAGACCGGATCGACGAACATCGCATGATGCTGGCCACGGATTTCCTCCAGCGTGTAGCCGAGCGTCTTGAGGAAGTTCTCGTTGGCGTGCTGGATGCGGCCTTCGAGCGAAAACTCGATCACCGCTTGCGCGCGGTTGATCGCCGCCAGCATGCCCTCGTTGAGCCGGCTGGCCGTGACATCCATCCACTCCAGAACATTACCGACGTAATGACCGTTGGCGTCGAAGCTGCCATTGACCAGGAGCTGGATTTTGAGGTCGCCGACGGTGATTTCCGTCCGATACGGCAACCGCGATGGGTCCGCGAGCAAGGTCCGCTGGTGTCCCGGATTCTTGTGGAAGATGTCGATGCAGGTTCCGACGATCCGCTCCGGTTCGAAATTCGGCCAGATGGCCCGAAATGCCCCGGCATTCTGCGCCAGCAGATCGCGCGTCGCCTGATTGACGTAAGTCACGTTGAAATTGCGGTCGATCATCATGATCGCAGCCGACATTTTCTCGACCAGCGGACCTTTTAGCGCATCGACATCATAGGCGGCGGCCGACTCTGCCGCACTTGACGAAGCGCCTTGGGTCGATTTGGCGAACCAGGACATGTGTATCTCCCTTGATCCTAGAAAGCAGACTGGCGGTGATCGCCGCGTTCGGTCTCGTCGTCGACGGATGACACCAGCAGATTGATCAGATCGATCAACGCGATCAGCGTCCCCTCGACAGTGACGAGGCCGGACAGGAAATTCAGCCGCGTGCCTTGCACGACGCGCGGCACCGGCTGGATCTGGCTGGCATCGAAGGTGACGATATCCAGCACACGGTCGGCCAACAGGCCGACCAGCCGCGAACCGATCTGGACGATGATGACGATGTGGAGTTGCGTCGCCTCGGTCAGCCCTTGCCCGAACCGGCAGCGCAGATCGACGATCGGCACGATCGCACCACGCAGATTAAGCACGCCGCGCATGAAATCCGGCTGCCGCGGCAGATGCGTGATATCTGACCAGCCCTTGATCTCGCGCACGGCCATGATGTCGACGCCGTACTGGTCGTCACCGATGGCGAACGAAATGAATTGCGGCGCGGCGCCCGCGTTGCGGACGACATCCGCCACACCCGCAGCGGCCGTAACCGATGCCGTGCGATCGATGTCCAAAGCTGCTTGATTCATCGGGTCTGAACCTGTTCCCGGCCACGGCGGAGAGCCGTGTCGCGTCTGCCGCGAGATTTCGCTTTCGACGCCAGCGCCACGAACGCGGGGCGATTCGAATACGAACGCGACACGATGAATCGTAGAGAATGGTCGTTAGAAACCCGCTTAAATCGCCATAGTCCGGCTTTATTGCGCAGGCATATCAATCTGAATTAATGCGCCGTCGCGCGCACGTGTAATCTCCCCGCGGAGACAGTGCTCCGCAGATTGTCGTCGGAATGAATGGAAGCGGTCAGGCGGCGATCTGTTGCAAGCCCGGCTGATCGAGCAGCACTAGCGAACGGTCCTCGATCCGGAGATATCCGTCTTCGGTCAGCGCTCGCAGCACCTTGCAGACATGCACCGGCGTCAGCCCGGTCGCATCGGCGATCTGCCGCTGCCGTAACGGAAAATCCATGCGTGTGCCGCGAATCATATCGAGATCGGTCAGCCGTGCATGCAAGGCGAGGATCAGACGAGCGATCCGCTGTTCCGACGTCCGGCGACCGAGATCCAGCGCCAGATGATCCGCGGCGTCGCGCTCCCGCGCGAGCGCGGTCACGATCCGGAACATCAGCTCAGGACGATTCCGCAGCACCGTGCGCAGCTCGCCGAGCTTGAGCTTGCGGTAGACCACGTCGGTTACCGCCTCCACGGATCGACCGCGTAGCGGCGCGACCAGGTCGGCGGCAGAGATCACATCACCCGGCAACAGGATCGCGGTAATCTGGCGGCCGCCTCCAGCGAGCGCGATAGCGGAAACAGCCCATCCGCTGCAAATGAACACGACAGTATCGCCGTTCTCGCGGGGATGCGTGATAGTCCGGCGTGCGGCGATACGGTGAAACGAATCTCGCACCGAGAGCGCATCAAGCCGGGCAGCATGCCGCTGGTGATGATCGATCCCCGCGCATAGTGAGAATTCATGCGCCAGACAATTTGCGCAGGCGCGCCGCTCGACAACGGGGGCGGGAACCGGCGTCAACGACATCACAGGACTGATGTCGGCATTCGCGAAAGCAGTAGATTGTCCCACTTGCCTTTGTCTCCAAGAATGCCCGCGAACGCACAACTTATGCGCGAATCAGTTCTGGCGATGTTTGCAGGTTCCTGTGCGGAAAACAGAGCAATGTTATTATTTCAGGCTAACGTCGTTGCGCTGAATCAATAAAAACAAAATTGATGCTCACATCAGATTTGATGCGAGCATGAGTCGCGTCACAGAACAGTTGAACGCAATAGCTCTGGCATCGTGACATCCGCCGCGCGCGATCCGGATGCCACGCGCATCATTGCCGTCGACCGCACACACCATGAAAAAATTGATGAACAATCGGCATTATCATCGCGCGGATCGAGAACACCGATGACACACGATTAAAAATATCTCGGCAGCAACGCGCCACCCCTTGCCGTCATCAGCGCGGTTTGCGTGACGTGCCCTTGCGATCCATCGCAGGCAGAAGGCTATCAATCGTGATGTCGGCGTCGACGGCATTCAACGCCAGTAAATAATCGGATCCGGCGCGCATGACATGCTCGGCCGCGCGCGTCGCCGCCAGCTTCTCGTCTCCGTCAATGATCGCCCGCAGGATGCCAGCGTGCTCGTCCCACAGCCGGCGCTGTTGCGTCGGGTCCGTCGGCGAGAACAGGATCGCGGTGCGTTCGCGCAGCCGTTTGAGCATATCGCCAAGAACGGTGTTCTGCCCGGCCGCGGCCAGCTCCTGGTGAAATTGCTGGTTCAGGTCGCTGAGTTCCTCGAAACGGCCGCTACGAACCGCGGCGGCACCCTTGGTCAGCACCGCTTCGATGCGTTTGATAACGGCCTTGTCATGTCGGCGCGCGGCGAGGCGGGCATTCTGTCCTTCGAGCAAGGCGCGAACCTCGATCGTCTCCCGCGCCTCCTGCTGCGACATCTCCACAACCGCGGCACCGCGCCGCGTGCTGACCTCGACCAATCCTTCGGACGCCAGGACGCGGATAGCCTCGCGCACGGGATTGCGAGAGACGCCCAGCTCTTCCGCGAGACGTCCCTCGATCAAACGTTCGCCCGGCCGCATCTGGCGGTTGAGGATGCGCTGACGCAATTCGTCGACCACCCGGCCAAGAAGGGAAGGCACTTCATCGCCCAGGCGTCGCCTGTTCACGGCCGATTTCGACGTCATCTATCGCGGGTGTCCTTGCGCCTAACGATCGGAGAAATATTCAAAGCCAACCTTGCCACAGGATAGCAAAGGTCTTGCCCCGAATCGCGACCTGAGATCACTGCGATCTTAGTTGAAAATCAACGTCCCGGCGGCTTGGCGGCGGTATTTCTGTGGGTGTTTTGTTGCGGCTATACCGGGACTCATCGCGCGTTCAGGCCGATGGAGGCGCGGGCTCCGACGCTACCGCCGGGGGTGTCGCCGGCTTGGGCGCGCGCGGCTGCCATGAGACGCTGACGTCGCCATTCAGGAAAGTCTGGCAGGCCATCCGATACCCGTCGGCAAACTGCGCATCGGTGAGATGCTTGCGTTCCTTCGGCTTGATGCCGTCGGTATTTTCGAGGCCCTTCTCGATCCGGCATTTGCACGTGCCGCACAGACCGCCGCCACATTTGAACGGAATCCCGCCCTGCTCGCGCAGCGACACGCGCAGCAGATTGCTGTTCTCCGGCGCCGTAACCGTCTTGTTGTCATTGGTGATGAACGTTACCTGAATCATGATGGCGATCCCGCGCGTGGAAAGTTCACTGCGCTTACAGCGTCGGCGCTCATGCTTTACGAAGCGTGGTGTCCATATGGCCGAATGTCGTCAGATGTTCGAGCTCGTGCAGCGCACGTTCCGGCGTTTCGAATTTTTCCAGAAACTTGGAAGGTACGTCATTGACGATCGGGGGCGACCAGCCCTCATCGATCACCTTGACCTTGATATCCTCCTTCACGAGCTCCGCGATGACGAAATGCGCCCTCTTCTGCCCATAAAACAGATAGTCGTATGCCTGAAGCGGACGCAGGCCGTCGACGATCTCGGTGCGAAATTGTCCGGGCTTGCTGGTCAGGATCACGTACATCTGCGGCGTCCTTCTCACGATTGCTGTGACGATACCGGGGGCACGGCCCAGCCGGTCAAACCGCCGCGGCACCCGGCGCGACCACGTCGGCCAGAGGTTTTGCTTCCTGCGACAATTCGATGTCGTGGCTGATCCAGAGCTGGCAGGCGAGACGATAGCCCTGCTCGATGCGCGGCCCGAGCCGTTTCTTCTCTTTCCAGTTGGGCTCGGGCAAATGCTCGCCGCCGACGATGATACGCGACGCGCATTTCCCGCATTTTCCCATGCCGCAGCCGTAGAGAAAATTCGGATACGGAAATTGCCGGATGCCGGCCTTCACCACGAGGTTGGTATTGTCGGGAACCTCGCCGGTGAAGGTTTTTCCGTCGCGATGAAAAACGACTTTTGGCATCCAGCTCAATCCGTCCGATGGGCGTCAGGCTTGCAGGAGCTCGCGCTCCTCGCGCGGAACCTGCTTCTCGACAACGTCGAGATCGGACAGCGGAATGTCCTTGGCGACATAGTCGTGATACAGCGCGGTCGTGTAGAGCAAGCGCATCTGCGCGCCGATCTCGCAGATCTTCAGGCAACGCTGCTGGAGTTCGACCGTATTGGCGTGCTCCAGAACGATCTGGTAGCCGCGCTCGCCGTGAATCTCGTCTGAAACGATGTGGAGATCGAAGAACTCCACTTCCTCGTCGGTGAATTTGTACTTCTCGCGCAACGTCGGCGTCTGGCGGCGGTAGATCGAAGGCACCTGCGATTCCAGCCCGACGACCAGACCGGCGACCGCAACGATCGGATCTTCGCGCATGGCGACGGCATAGCACCAGCTTTGCAGACCGCGCGTCGTGGCGGTCATGTTGTCGGGATTCTTCACGCGTTCGCGCGTCGTGCCACAGGCTTCGGCGAAGCGGATCAGCAGATCGGTGTGACGATCACCGCCGATTTCTTCCTCGTACATGTTGGCAAGCAGGAAGTCCTTGGCTTCCTGGAATTCGCCCGGCATGCGCGCGTAGATGTAACCGAGATAGTCCGCGAACGGACCGACATAGTGATAATGATTCTCGGCCCAACGCGCGAGATGGGCGCGGCTGAGTTTTCCGCTCGCCCAGGCGATGCTGAATGGCGCCTTGTTTGCGCTCTTGCCCTTGATGGCGTTTTCGAGCGCGGTGCGGAATTCTGTGTGATCCATCATTTTCTGCATCTGCCGGACTCCCATTATCTCGAGACTGTTTCGTGCGGTCACATGGCGGCATGGGCCACCTATTTCTGTATACTGTATACCAAATATGACCGGTGTCAATGCGGGTGGACCGCCCGTTCTCTTTGCCATTTCACACCGGATGGCTCGTGAAATAGGCTTTTTTTAGGCCTAAAAGCCATCCTTGAAGTGGGGAGGACTGAACGGGCGGCGAATCATCTTGCCTCAATTTGGAATACTGTATACATAGTTCGGCGCTTAAAAACGTCTTCCTGGGGGAGGAGTCATGCAGCATCAAGTTGCGATCGTCGCGGCGCATTGGGTCTATCTCGCCGGCGTCGCCGTCATCGTCCTGACGATGATCTGGCGCGCCAATGTGGTGGTGCCGTCGGTCCTGGCGACATTCTTCGTCGCATTGGCCTGGAGCGGCAGTCCGGTGTCGGCACTGGCCAGCATTTTCAATGCCAGTTTCACGGCGGCAAAAGAGCTCTTCAATATCTTCCTCGTCATCGCGCTGATGACAGCACTGCTCAACGCGTTGAAGGTTCTGCGATCCGACGTGCGCATGGTCGAGCCGTTCCGCGCGGTGATGAAGAACGGACACACCGCGTTTTTCGTGCTGGCCGGGATCACCTATGTGATCTCGTTGTTCTTCTGGCCGACGCCGGCGGTGCCGCTGGTTTCGGCGGTGCTGCTGCCGGCGGCTATCGCCGCCGGATTGCCGCCGCTCGGCGGCGCACTCGCGATCGCCATCGCCGGACAGGGCATGGCGCTGTCGTCGGACTATGTGATCGGCGTCGCGCCGGGAATCAGCGCCAAGGCCGCGGGCGTGGCGGTCAGTGCCGCAACCGTGGCGGATCGCGCGCTGGCCCTTTCGCTGATCACTGGCCTCATCGCGCTGGTGCTCGGATATTTTGCCATCCGCCGGTTCATCTCCCCGCCCGACAATCGCTTGCTGGAGCGATGGCAGGCGCAATCGGCCGGCAGCGAGCTTGGCAAGATCGAGGAAGAAGGCACATTCGACAAAGCCGACCTCGCACGCGCGACGGGTAACGATCAGCAGATCCTCACCAGCGATGCGCAAGTGACAGCCGAATTGTCGGAGGTGGATGTCAAACGCCGCGGCTGGTCGAAATTTTTCGCCATCGTCACACCGATCGCATTCCTGTGCGTGATCGCCGTGATGGTGATGTCGAAGCTCGGCATCGGCCACGAGCTCAAGGGCGGCGACGCGGCCGCGCTGGTCGGCGGCGTCGCCGCCGTGCTGATGATCTGCGCGTGCTTCGTCACCGACAATCTGCGCAAATTCCTCGATTCCAGTGCCGATCATGTGACGGACGGCTTCGTCTTCGCATTCAAGGCGATGGGTTCGGTGCTGCCGATCGCGGGGTTCTTCTTCCTGGGTGCGGAGCCGAGCCTTTCGGCGCCGATCCTCGGCGTTCCCGCCAATGCCGCCCCGAACCTGCTGTTCGAACTGATCCAGGCCGCACAGGGCGCGATTCCGAACAACCAGTTCCTGGTGGCGTTCGGCATTCTTATCGCCGGCATGATCACCGGCATCGACGGCTCCGGCTTCGCGGGACTGCCGCTGACCGGTTCGCTGTCCGGCGCGCTGGCGCCAACCGTCGGACTTGATCCAGCCACCCTCGCCGCCGTCGGTCAGATGGGAGCGGTGTGGACAGGCGGCGGCACGCTGGTGGCGTGGTCGTCGCTGATCGCGGTCGCCGGGTTCGCCCGCGTACCGGTGTTTCAGATCGTGCAGACAGTGATGATCCCGGTTCTGGTTGGCCTCGCCGTCTCGACGGTGTCTGCCGTACTGATCTTTCACTGAGCGATCGCGAGGGAGAACGACAATGGCTGAAGCCGCCCTGCAAAATGCGCGCGCCGCTCACAGCGGCGCCGCTGCGGCCGAGGAGTTCCGCAATTACATCGATGGCGTATGGGCGCGGAGCACCTCGAACAGAACGTTCGATAACGTCAATCCGGCCGACACATCCGACATTGCCGGCCGGTTTCAGGCATCGACGGCGGCCGATGCGCGCGCCGCCGTGGACGCCGCAGCGGCAGCTTTTGAAGGGTGGCGGCGGACATCGGTCGGTGTCCGCGCCAAGGTTCTCAACCGCGCGGCGGACTATCTCGACGCCCACGCCGACAGCTTCGCCAAGGACATGACGCGCGAGCAAGGCAAGGCGCTTAATCTTGCGAAGGACGAGATTGTCCGCTCGGCGCAGTGTCTGCGGTTCTATGCCGTCGAGGCGCAGTCGCTGACCGGCGAGACGTTCCCCAACGACGATCCGGACATGACCGTCTACACGCTGCGCGAACCGCTCGGCGTCGTCTCGATCATCACACCCTGGAATTTTCCGACATCGATCCCGGCGCGCAAGATCGCTCCGGCCCTGGTCACCGGCAACACCGTGATCTTCAAACCGTCCTCGGATGCGCCGCTCAGCGGATTGCGGCTGGCGGAGGCGTTCATCGAGGCGGGGCTGCCGAAAGGCGTGCTGAATTTCATCACCGGGCGTGCCAGCGATGTCGGCCCGGCGATCACCGAACCCGATGTGATCCGCGCGATTTCCTTCACCGGGTCGACGGCGGCGGGCGAACACATCTGCAAGTCGGTGAGCTTCACCACCCGAACCCAGATGGAACTGGGCGGCAAGAATCCGCTGATCGTCATGGAGGATGCCGACCTCGACAAAGCAGTCGAACTGACCGTGAAGGGCGGCCTGTCGCTCGCCGGTCAGGCTTGCACCGGCACCAGCCGCGTTCTGGTGGTCAAGGCGGTGCGTGCCGCGTTCACCGAAAAGCTCGTAGCGCGTGTCAAGGCACTCAAGATCGGCAGCGGCATGACGCCGGGCATGGATCTCGGCCCGCTGGCGACCGCCAAGCAATTGGAGACGGTGCTGCGCTACATCGCGATCGGCAAGCGGGAGGCGGCCCTGCTGTGCGGCGGCGAACGTCTCACCGGCGCCGGCTTCGACACCGGCTATTACGTGTCGCCGGCGGTGTTTGCCGATGTCACCCAGCAGATGACCATCGCCCGCGAGGAGATTTTCGGCCCGGTGATCGCGGTCATCGAAGCCGACGACTACGCCGACGCGATCGCCAAGGCGAACGACACCGAATACGGTCTGTCGGCGGCGATCGCGACGCGCAATCCGCGCTACATGCACGACTTCGCGCGCGACATTCAGTCCGGCACGGTCAAGATCAACCGCACCACCACCGGCAACCTGCTCAACGCACCGTTTGGCGGATTGAAGCGGTCGAGCACGTCGACGTTCCGTGAATCCGGCCGCGTCGGGCTCGAATTCTACACCCAGATCAAGACGGTTTATGCCGGCTGCTGACCGCAGCCGGCGCAAACATCATCGCAACGTGAACGCAGCGAGCATGACCCTATGAAGAGCGCACTGACACTGGAACTGAACGAAGCACGGAAGATGGCGGCGGCAGCACTGAAGAAAGCCGCCGAACTCGGCGTTCCGGAGACCGTGTGCATCTCCGACGCAGGCGGCTATCCGCTGGTGCTCGAGCGGATGGATGGGGCGCGGGTCACGGGACCGCAGATCGCCTGGAACAAGGCCTTCACCGCGGCCGGCCATAAGCGATCGACGCATCTGTTCAACACGCTGCCGAACGGCCCGGCGCTGCCCGGCAACGAGGCGTTCGGCATTCAATGGAGCTTTGACGGCAAGTTCGCCATTTTCGTCGGCGGCTTTCCGATCGTCGTCGATGGCGAAGTGGTCGGTGGCGTTGGTCTCAGCGGCGGCAATGGCGAACAGGACATCGCATGCGGTGTCGCGGCCTTGCAGGCTTTGCAGGAGCTGCTGGCGGACAGGAAGGTGATCGTCGCGGCGGATATCAAAAAGTAATGCTGGCGAAATTTCCGCGGACCGCAGCCTGACATGATGGAGAAACGATCCCGTTTATCGACCGCAGCGGTCAATTCGCCGGAACTGTATTTGTCGCCGGAAGACTGGGCGCGGCTGCAGGCGGTGAACATCCGCTGGAATGACGATATTGTCGCGCATCGGGCGGTTGTGCTCGACATCTACGGGCCGCTGGTGCGCGCCGCCGACAACAGCGCCACAACCGTGTCGCGCGATCTACCGTATGGCGAGGATTCCCGGCATCGCCTCGACATCTTCACGCCCGCCGGGGCAGAAAGCCGGCCGGTGCTGGTGTTCATGCACGGCGGCGCTTTCACGCGCGGCAGCAAGAGTGTCGACGGGGCGATCTACGACAATGTACCGCTCTGGTTTGCCCGTCAGGGGTTTGTCGGGGTCAATATCGAATATCGACTTGCACCGGCGGCGCGGTTTCCCGCAGGCGCGCAGGATCTGGCGCTGGCGGTCCAGTGGATCGCCGACAATATCGGCGACCATGGCGGCGATCCCCGCAAGATCATCCTGATGGGACATTCGGCCGGCGGATGCCATGTTGCTTCGTATCTGCTGGATCCGGAAACCGGCGTGGCGCCGCACGATTCAATCGTGGCGGCCATTGTGGTCAGCGGACGTCTGCGGCTCGACGTGCGACCGGGAAATCCCAACGCCAACAATGTCGCGGCCTATTGCGGGGACGACCCCGCCGTCCTTGAGCGCTGCTCGCCGGTCAATCATGTGGCCAATGCGCGTTGGCCGATGCTCATCGCCATCGCCGAATACGAGAACCGTTACCTCGACGCCTATGGCCTGGAATTCGCGTCCCGCCTCGGTGACGCGCAGGGGCGAGCGCCGTGGTTTGTGCAACTCCGTGGCCACAATCACACATCCGCCGTCGCCCACTTCAACACGGACGAGGACTGGTTCGGCCGGCATATTCTCGCATTTCTGAAATCATAATCGGGAAAAGCGCCGGCGATTGCTAACGGCGATGAAGAGCGAGCTAACCGACGTCAACGACAAGGCCCGCACCTGTCGCTCAACGAGCAGAACGCCACTACAATGCAATGATGGCGGAGTTTCCGAACCCGGCGAGCTGGATCAATTCATGAGCGGCATGCACGACATCGTGCGCAAATAAAAACGCCGGCCCTGGGCCGGCGTTTCATTTTCCGATTCGATGACGCTTCCAGCGTCAAGCCTCACGCGTATCGCCCATGGCAATGCTTGTACTTCTTGCCGGAGCCGCACGGGCAGGATTCATTGCGACCGACCTTGCCCCAGGTCGAAGGATCCTTGGGATTGCGCGCGGCCGGATCGACCGCATCGTCGGATGTAGCCAGGCTGACGCGAGCCAGCGCCATCTCGTCTTCACCTGTGGTCGGGTCGATCTTGTGCGCTTCCATGTAGGGAAGCTCCTGCACCTCATCCTCGGGCGGACGTTGCACCACCTCGACGCGCATGAGCTGCGCCGTCACCGCCTCGCGCATGCGCAGCACGAGATTCTCGAACAACGCGAAGGCTTCCGCCTTGTATTCGTTGAGCGGATCACGCTGGCCATAGCCGCGCAGACCGATCACCTGACGCAGATGTTCGAGCATGATGATGTGCTCGCGCCACAGATGATCGAGCGTCTGCAGCAGGATCGACTTCTCGACGTAACGCATCACGTCGGGGCCGTATTGCGCCGCCTTGCGCGCCATCCATTCGTCCGCCTGCTTGGTGATGCGCTCGCGCACCTCCTCGTCGGCGATGCCTTCTTCCTTGGCCCATTCGTAGACCGGAGGATCGATGGTCAGGATCTCGCGCACCGCCTTGTCGAGGCCGGCGACGTCCCACTGTTCCGGATAGGCATTCTCCGGAATGTGCTTTGAGACGAGCTGATCGATCACCTCATGGCGCATGTCGGTGACGGTCTGCTCGGCATTGTCGTCGCGCATCAGCTCGAGACGCTGCTCGAAGATCACCTTGCGCTGGTCGTTCGAGACGTCGTCGAACTTCAGCACGTTCTTGCGCGCGTCGAAGTTGCGCGCTTCCACCTTCTGCTGCGCCTTCTCCAGCGCCTTGTTGATCCAGGGGTGGATGATCGCCTCGCCTTCCTTGAGGCCGAGCTTCTGCAGCATGCCGTCGAGCTTGCCG
>JAHBZF010000140.1 GCA_019635575.1 Pseudolabrys sp.
GCAGAGCGCGATGTTGTTCTGGTAGGCCCAGGGCAGGATGCCGTCGCGGAATTCCGTGACCTGCTTGCCGTCCTTGATGACGATCGCATCCTTGCCGATCAGATCGATGCGGCTGATGTGGCTGTCGAGGTTGACGCGCACCATCGGCCAGTTGAGCCGCGCCGCCACCTGCTCGATATGCGTCGACTTGCCGGTGCCGTGGTAGCCGGTGATCATCACGCGGCGGTTACGGGCGAAACCGGCCAGCACGGCGAGCGTCGTCGGCTTGTCGAACCGGTAGTCCGGATCGGTATCCGGGACGTGTTCGGAGGCCGAGGAGTAAGCGGGGACTTCGAGATCGCTGTCGATGCCGAAAACCTGCCGGACCGACACTTTCATGTCCGGCATCTGGGCGGCGGTTGCTTCCTGGGTAGCCATTGGAACTCCGTGGACCCGCGCGGGGTACACTTTTCGGGAATAAGGTCGGGTTGCGAACGCGCGGCAACCTAGCAGAAAGCGGCGCGGCGGCGAAATCGACGTTTATGCGAATGACCCATGCAAAATGCGGTCATTTTCAGCATTTTTCAGGGAAAATCCGGCCGTTGGTGCCGGGCTCGGCGGCTACCAGGCGTAGCGGACGCTGCCCAGTCCGCCATAGGTCTGACCCTTGCCGGACAGTTCGCTGTCGAACTTGGCCGCGAACGATAGGCCGCTCGCCATCCGGTATTCCGCGCCGAGCGTCAGCAGTGCGGAATCCGCCGGCATGGCGGTGCCGCTGACGGTGAAGCTCGATCCCGGCAGGGTCTGGAACGCGGCGCCGATGCCGGTGTCGGCGTGGTCGTGCGCCCAGGCGGCGCGGGCGCGCAGCGACAGGGCTTCGCCATGCGCAAGGATGAAGGTCCGGTCCAGCCAGGTGCCGAGCTCGATCCGCGTCGCGGTGGTGGAGCGGGCGGCATAGTCGAGGGCGAAGGTGCCGAGTCCCGAGGTCGCTGCTTCGCCATAGGCGGGCGTGCGGAAATTCTGCGCCTGGAACGCGGCGTAGGGCGTGACCGCGATGGCCGGCATGGCGAAGCGGTAGCCGGCCTCGACCCGTCCGCCGAAGCTGTGGGCGTTGAAGCTCGCGCCGAGGCGATCGGTGCCGCCGACGGTGACGGTCCGGTCGGTGCGGACCGAGTGCCAGCCATAGGTCAGTGCTCCGGAGATATAGGCCGCGCCGAACTGCTGCGAGCCGTAAGCGCCGATCTGGAACACGTCGCTGCGGCCGCCGCCGGTCACCTGCGCGACGCTCCAGTTGGTGCCGCCGCCGGCCAGCGCGAAACCGAGCAGCGTGGTCGGCGTCGCGCGGTAGTCGGCGCCGGCGGCGAACCCGTAGGCGCGTGCGGTGAGATCGCTGGTGCCCGCGGTCGCGTCGCCGCTGGTCTTGTTCTGGCCGCCGAAGCTGCCACCCCACACGCTCCAGCGCGCCGCGAAGCTGTCGACACGCTCGCGCCTGTCGCGCGGCGTCACCGCCGCATAAGCGGCGGCGGCTTCCGGCGAAACATTCGCGCTCCCATTTGCTCCCATGGCCCGCGCATAACCGAGCGCGCCGGGGTTGCCGCTCGGGGCGCCGCCGAACGGGTTCAGCATCATGTTCAGGAACGCCGTGGTGAACTGGACGCCGGCCTGGGCAATGCCGCCGGAGCTTTCGCCGGAGATCTGCGCGAGGCCGTTGTTCAGCGCATTGCCCTGCAGGTTGAACAGGTTCTGGAACGCGGTGCTCGGATTGCTGCCGCCGATCAGCGCGTTGTCGATGCCGGCGGCGACGTTGCGCTGGTTCTGGCCGGCCGAGCCGTTCAGCAGCGGCGTGATGGTGCCGATGTCGAGCAGCAGATAGACATGGGTGGCGTCATAGGACAGCCGCGGATTGCGCACGCTGTAGCCGAAGCCGAGCGTGTTCAAAGCGGAGAATGTCGTGCCGCCGGTGATGCCGCCCTGCACCGTCATCAGCGTGTATTGCCCGGCCTGATAGCGTTGGCCGGTCTGCGCGTTCACGAACACGGCGCCGTTAAGACTGGCGGTGCCGGTGACGAGCGTGTTGCCGATCAGCGTCGGATTGGCGAACACCACATAGTTCGCGCCGGCATTCATGGTGAGATTGCCGTTGACCGTCAGCGTGCCGGGCGTGCCGACGGTGCCCCCGACCAGAGCGCCACCGCTGTTGACCGTCACCGCGCCGACCTGGCCCGTGCCGCTCAGAATGCCGCCGCTCACGGTGGAGGCGCTGGTGATCGAGCCATCCACCTGCAGCGCGCCGGATGTCACGGTGGTAGCGCCGCTATAGGTGTTGGTGCCGGTCAGCACGATGGTGCTGTCGGATGCGCCGTTGAGCGTCAGGCCCAGCGTCTTCGTCCCATCGGCCAGGGTGCCGCCGAGCGTCGTCGTTCCTGATGACGGGGTGAGGGTGAGCGTCGCCGCCGCTGCGCCATTGTTGGTGACGGTGCCACCGGGCGCCATCTGCAGATCGGCGATCGACTGGTTGTAGCCGCCGAGATCCAAAAAGCTGTTGGCGATGTAGACAGTGGCATTGCTGCCAAACGCATTGAGCACGCCGCCTTGCAGCGTGCCGGCGAGGATATAAACCGGCCCCGCGTTCACGTTATCGACGGTCAGCGTGCCGTCGCCGGTTTTATAGATCGTCTGCCCGGTCGCGGTCACTGCGCCGGTCTGGTGTGCGGTGATACCGGTGTCGGTGTTCAGCGACGTGGCGCCGCCAGTGGTGGTGATGGCATTGCCGATGGTGACGCCGTTGGCGTAGTCGATCGTGACCGTGCCGGATGTAGCGAGACCGCCAGTGCCGAGCGCGTTATTGCTGCCGAGGCGAAGCGTGCCGCCCTGCAACGACGTGCCGCCGCTGAACGTGCTGTTGCCCGACAGAATGAGTACGCCGTCGCCCGTCTTCGTCAGCGTTCCCGCGCCGATGCCGTCGCCGATGGCGCCGCTGAGCGTGAAGGTCGTCGCGGCATTGACGTTCACCGTGCCGCCGGCGGCGTTGATCGCGCCCGCGTTGGTCAGCGTGAGATTGTTCGCGCCCGGTTCCAGCGTGCCGCCGTTGAAGGTGATCGTGCCGTCGCCGAGCGAGCTGGCATTGGTGACCTGAACCGTGCCCTGCGTCAGCACGGTGCCGCCGTGATACGTGTTCGTACCCATCAGCACCAAGGTGCTGTCGCCGGTTTTGATCAGTCCGCCGTTGCCGGAGATCGTACCGCTGGATTGCATCACGATCGGGATGCCGGCGAACGGACCGGACGCGGCCGAGTTGACCTTGACGGTGGCGAGGCCGTTGAGTGTGACGTCGTTGCTGAAGCTGCCGAAGCTGCTCTGGATGAACAGCGTCGTGCCGGCTTCCATGGTGAGTGAACCGGCGCCGAGCGAACTGGTGTTGGTCAGTTCCAGCGTGCCGCCTTGCAGGAACGTGCCACCGGAATAGGAGTTGCTCGCGCCCGACAGGGTCAACGTGCCGCTGCCTTTTTTGGTGACGCTGCCGTTGCCGCTGACGGTTGCGGTGAGCGCCGAACTGTCGGTGAAGTTGGCGACGATCTGGCCGTCGTTCTGGATCGATGGTCCGGCGAAGGTGCCGGCGAGACCGCCGGTGCCGAGTTCGAGGATGCCGTGCGCGCCGATGTCGAGATTGTTGTTGGTCAGCATCGTGACGGTGCCGCCGTCGGCAATCGTCAGCTTGCCCGATCCGGGAAGCGGGATGAAGTCGCCGACGGTGAAACCGCCGGACGCTTTCAGATTGGAGCCGGTGCCGGTGACAAGGATCTGCGCGCTGCTGGTGCCGGAGATGATCGGGGTCGTATCGGATGTCAGCGTTCCGCCGTTGCTGACCGTCAGCTTGCCGTCGATCACGAAGACGCCGGTGCCGGTTTCAAACGTTCCGCCGCTGATATCCAGCTCGCCGGCCGGACCGGTTCGTGAAGCGGCTGCGGCGCCCACGGTCAGGCCGGCGCCGATCTGGCTGCCGGTGCCGGTCAATGTCAGCTTGCCGCCGCCGGTATATTGCAAGTCGCCGGCGCCGGTGAAGGTGCCGCCGAAGGTGGTGTTCGCGGTATTGGCGCCGCCGTTACCGATGTTCAGACCGGCCGTGGTGCCGATCGACACCGTTCCGCCGCCCGACGTTCCGTTGGCGAGCGAGCCGATCTCGTTGAAGCCGGTGTTGTCGGCGATCTTGAACGTCGCGCCGGAATTGACGGTGACGGCGGTGCCAAGCGGCACAGCCCGATAGGCGCCGACCGTCAGCGTTCCGGCCTCGACGTTCGTCGCGCCGGTGTAGGAGCTGGTACCGCTGCTGGTGAGGATCAGTTCGCCGCTGCCGATCTTGGTCAGCGATCCCGGCTGGGCGGTGGTATCGGTGATCGTGCCGGACAGCGTCAGCGTATAGGCCTGGGTGTCGACCGTGCCGCCGTTGTTGCCGAGGCCGATCGCGTTGGCGATGGTGAGGTTGTCGACGCCGGGCTGCAGCGTGCCGCCGTTGAGCGTGATCCTGCCGGTGCTGGCGGCGTTGTTGTCGGTGAGTTGCAATGTGCCGGCGCTGACGGTGGTGCCGCCGCTGTAGGTATTGCCGGAATTGGTCAGGATCAGCGTGCCGGTGCCGGTCTTGGTCAGCGAATTGCCGGCGCCGTCGGCGATGACGCCGGAGAGCGTCAGCGTCTTGCCGTTGCTGTCGACCGTGCCGTTGCCGGCGCCGAGCGTGATGGCGTTGGCGAGATTGAGATTGTCGGCGCCGGCCTGGATCGTGCCGTTGTCGAGCGTCACGCCGCCGGTGCCGAACGCCGCGTTGTTCCCCGCGCTCGCGACCGCGCCGTTGTTGACGGTGGTGCCGCCGCTATAGGTGTTGGCGCCGTTGAGCGCGACGGTGCCGCCGCTGATGGCGATCGCCGCGCCGGCGCCGGTGCCGGCGGTGAAGCTCTGCCCGGTCGGCACGCTCGCCGCGCTGTCGTCGGCGATGGTGCCGTTGAAGGTGAGCGTTCCGGTCGGATTGAATGTCGTCGTCGTGCCGCTCATCAGGAACAGATCGGTGCCGGCGGCCGCGCCGTTGTTGCCGCCACCATTGCCGCCCGTGACGCTGCCGCCGGCGAAACTGCCATCGGTGATGTTCAGGCTCGCGCCGTCGCGCACGAACACCGCGCCGCCGAAGCCCGCGCCGCCGCCCGCTATTGACGCTGTCGCGTTTCCACCGCC
Organism: Pseudolabrys sp.; assembly: GCA_019635575.1. Lineage (GTDB taxonomy): Bacteria > Pseudomonadota > Alphaproteobacteria > Rhizobiales > Xanthobacteraceae > Pseudolabrys. The sequence continues at coordinate 5,200 of JAHBZF010000140.1, forward strand.
GACACCGCCAGCCCCTGGCGTGCTGTAGAAAGCACCGCTACCACCGCCGCCGCCGAATCCGCCGGTCCCGCCGGTCCCGGCTCCTCCGGCGCCGCCACCACCGCCGCCGAAACCGCCATTGCCAGCTCCCGCGCTGTTGGTGCCGCCGCCGCCGCCGCCGAAATCACCGCCATTGCCGCCGCTACTGTTGGAGGCGGCCGCGCCGCCGCCGCCGCCGCCCGTGGTACCGTTCGTGGCGGCGGTTGATCCAAAGCCGAGTTGTGTGCCGCCATTGCCGCCGTTGCCGGATGCGAGGCCGCCGCCGCCGCCACCACCGCCGCCGTTGACGTTGGCGAGGCTGCCGTCGCCGCCGGTACCGCCGTTCAGGCCACCGCCGCCACCGCCGCCGCCCATGGTCCAGCCTGGGATCCCGGGATTCGTGTTGACTGCTCCGCCAGCGCCGCCATTGACGCCGTTGCTGCCCGCAGCGCCGGAACCGCCATTGCCGCCGGCGCCGCCCGGCCCGTCGCCGCCTACTCCGACATAGGTTGTGACAGCTCCGGTAGACCCGCCGGCGCCACCGCCGCCGCCGCTATAACCGCCGCCACCGCCGCCGGCATCCTGACCGCCGCTGCCGCCGCTGCCGCCAAGACCACCGCCGCCACCGCCGCCAAGCGTGCCTGTGCCCAGAGGGGCCGTGGTGCCAGCATTGCCGCCGGTCGCGGTGTTGTTGGTGAAGGCGACATTGGCGACGGTCGCGGTGCCGCTGTTGACGAAGATCGCGCCGCCCGCGCCGAGGCCGCCGCCGCCGCTAGTGCTGTTGATGCCGCCACCATTGCCGCCGGTCGCCTTGCCGCCGGTCAGCGTGACGTTCTGGATCGTCGCGGTGCTGTCGAGGAAGAAGATGCGGTTGTTGCCGCCCGCGTCGATGGTGTGGCCGTTGCCGTCGATGGTGATGTTCGACAGCACCGGCGGCAGCAACGTGGTGCCGAGCGCGATGTCGTTCTGCAGCAGGATGCGGTCGCCCGCGCTCGCGCCGGCGATCGCGGCCGAGAGGCTCGCGGCATCGGTGACGGTGATATCGGCCGCGAAGGCGGGGCCGGACACCAGCGCTGACGACGCGAGCAGCAGCGACGTCAATGCCAAATACGAGCGCCGCCGAAACCGGCGGCGAACGCGCTGATGCGACTTCCGGCCTGACAAACGCCGCGTCCCCAGTCCCAATCCGCGTCCGGTCTCAAGACCTTCGCCGGGCAGCGCGGATCCCATGCCTGTCCTTCAGCCGCGGTGCTGCGGCGTGTCGGAAACCCCCGATTTCAGTATTGCAGCCCCCACGCTCCGTGTCTTGCGGGGGTGGTGGCAAAGTTCTGAAGTTTTTCTGAATTTGGAAAACGGCGGGTCGGGCCGTCGAGGATATCAGGGCAGGCGCGGGGACGCGCGACTGCCGCGTATCCAGGCACCGCCCAAACAAAAAGCCCGGCGTTACCGCCGGGCTTTTATCGATAGGTTTGGTTGGCCGTGGATCAGGCCGCGCTGGCGCGCTTCTTCTCGAGGTCGCGCTTGATGCGCAGTGCCTTGGGCGCCAGATCCTCGTTGGAAGCCTTGAGCAGGAAGGCGTCGAGGCCGCCGCGATGGTCGACGGTGCGCAGCGCATTCGCCGAAATCCGCAGGCGGAACGCGCGGCCGAGCGTTTCCGAGGCAAGCGTGACGACCCGCAGGTTCGGCAGGAACCGGCGCTTGGTCTTGATGTTGGAGTGGCTCACCTTGTGGCCCACCAACGGCTTCTTGCCCGTGAGATCGCAACGGAAGGACATCTTCGCCTCGTCAAACTTGCTGGCGGCTGCCAGACCCGTGACTGCGCCTGTGGGATCGGAGGATCACACCTGGCAGGACCGCGGGCAGAGCAGCGATCAGATCCGATCAGGGATCATTGAAATTCGGCCGGACGTATAGTGAGAGGGGGCTGCCGCGTCAAGCGCCGGACGCGGCCGATTCGGCGGCTGATGGCCGGAAAATGCCGAAAAACCGGCATTTCCGTCATGGTCTGGCCCGGTCCCGGCGTCAGGATTTCTGGCCGGCCGGCGGCGCCGGGGAACCATATAATCGGCGCATTCCGCGCCAAAAAAAGAGGTTGTTGTCCACATCGGCCAGTGGCCGATGCGAGAGACCCCGTACAGACTGCCGGCTCGGATATAGTGCGGCGCGCCGGTGCGTTCTGTGGTGTCGATCCTGTCCGATCCATCGTTCCGTTTTATGGTCCCGCCTCGATGACCCTGCGGTTTCAACGGATGCGCTCTCTGTGTCTGACGGCGATCCCCGCCGCGGTGCTGGCCGTCTCCGTGCTGGTCGCCTCGGGGCAGCCTGTCGCGGCCCAGCAGGCCGGCAAGCTCGAAGCCACCTACACGGCGTCGCTCGGCGGTATCCCGGTCGGCCGCGGGAACTGGTTGGTGGACGTCAACGGCAATCGTTACAGCGCGACCGTGCGCGGCGGGACCGTGGGTCTGCTGCGGATTTTCGCGAGCGGCGAGGGTAACGGCTCGGTGCGCGGCAGCTTCGGCGCGGCGTCCTCCGCGATCTATGCGAGCCTGCTCAAGACCGAGAAGAAAACCGACAGCGTCAAGCTGCTGGTCAACAACGGCGTGGTGAAAGACGCGGCGGTCGAGCCGCCGATCGAGCCGGACGACGAGCGTGTGCCGATCACCGACGTGCATCGGCGTGGCGTGGCGGACCCGCTGTCGGCATCGATCCTGCGCGTGCCGGGAACGGCGGCGGCACTTGGCCCCGAGGCGTGCCACACCACCGCGGTGTTCGATGGCCGCACGCGCTACGACCTGCAATTGTCCTACAAGCGCATGGACCATGTGCGCTCCGACAAAGGCTATGAAGGCCCTGTCGTTGTCTGCGCGGTCTATTTCAAACCGATCGCCGGCTTCATCCTGTCGCGCACCGCGGTGAAGTATCTGATGCAGCAACGCGACATGGAGGTGTGGCTCGCGCCGATGGCCGGCACCCGCGTGGTCGTGCCGTATCGCGTCTCGATCCCGACGCCGATCGGGCTCGCGGTGCTCGAAGCCAACGATTTCGTGTCGACGGTGCAGGCCGCGTCGAACGAGAAGACGCAATAGCCGTCCCCATATCGTCGCTTGACTCTGCTGCCGATCGGAGTCCGTCTCGCCGTTAACGGATGGATCGCGGTTTTGCCCTTGCGGCGCGCCCGGATTCACACGATCTAGTAGTCACGGCGTAACGGCCTGCCAGATGTCGCCGTGAACGAAACCCTACCCGGACAAGGTCAGCGATTCGGGCGCTGTTCGTTCCAGACTCGTTCCGAACCTTAACCACCGGGCGGATGGACTGCGCCGCGCAGTCCCCATCTGTCACATTGTGAGACAGCCGGCGCTTTCCGCCGGCCCTTGAGCCTTTCCGCAGAGCGTTCGATGCCGTTCTCCTCCCATCCTCCGGCGACTGTTGCGGCGCGCGAACCGCGATTGCGCGGGCAGGGCGTGACCGCGGTGCTCGGTCCGACCAACACCGGCAAGACCTTTCTCGCGATCGAGCGGATGCTGGCGCATTCGTCGGGCGTCATCGGCCTGCCGCTGCGGCTTCTGGCGCGCGAGGTCTACAACAAGGTCGTGGCGCGCGCCGGCGCGGAGAACGTCGCGCTGATCACCGGCGAGGAGAAGATCAAGCCGCGCAATCCGCGCTACTGGGTCTCGACCGTCGAGGCGATGCCGCGCGATCTCGACGTCGCCTTCGTCGCCATCGACGAGGCGCAACTCGGCGCCGATCTCGACCGCGGCCATGTGTTCACCGACCGCATCCTCAACCGGCGCGGCCGCGAGGAGACGCTGGTGCTCGGCGCCGCGACCCTGCGGCCGGTGGTCGACAAACTGCTGCCCGGCGCCAATGTGGTGAGCCGTCCGCGGCTGTCGATGTTGACGTTTGCCGGCGAGAAGAAACTGACGCGGCTGCCGCGCCGCAGCGCCATCGTCGCGTTCTCCGCCGACGAGGTTTACGCCATCGCCGAACTGATCCGCCGCCAGCGCGGCGGCGCGGCGGTGGTGCT
>JAHBZF010000141.1 GCA_019635575.1 Pseudolabrys sp.
CGCGAGCGTGCCGGAGGCTGCGATGACGCCCGACGCGACACGCCGGTCGTAGCCGTAGCGTAGCATGATCGGCAGCGAGATCAGACCCATCGAGATGACCGACGCCGCGACCACGCCGGTGGTGGCGGCGAGCAGTGCGCCGACGAAGATTACCGCATAGGCGAGGCCGCCACGCACGGTGCCGAACAGTTGCCCAACGGTGTCGAGCAGGTCCTCCGCCATGCCGGATCGTTCGAGCACCAATCCCATGAAGGTAAAGAATGGAATGGCGAGCAGCGTGTCGTTCGCCATCACGCCGTAGACGCGTTCGGGCAGCGCCTGCATGAAGTCCGGATGGAACAGGCCAAGTTCGATGCCGATCAAACCGAAGATCAGGCCGACGGCGCCGAGCGAGAAGGCCGCCGGATAACCGAGCAGCAGGAACACTACCAGCGCCGCGAACATGATCGGCGCCATGTTGTGAATCAAAAAGGCGGTCATTGTGGTCCCCCAGCCAGCCCGGTCAGCGCTTTTCGATCGCGTCGACGAGGTGCTCCACCTCTTCTTCCGCTGCGCTCTTCTTCAGCGCGTGCGGGTCTTCCATCAGACCGCGCATGATCGCGATGCGCTTGATGATCTCGGAAATGGCTTGGATAAACAGCAACGCGAAGCCAATGGAGATCAGCGCCTTGGCCGGCCATTGCGGCAGCCCGCCGGCATTCATCGACTGCTCGTTGATCTCATAGGATTTGATGAAAAACGGCGTGCCGGTCACGATCATGATGATCGTCAGCGGGAGCAGGAAGAAGATATGGCCGACGAGGTCGATCGTGCTGCGCAGCCATGACGGCATCAGATTGTTCACGATGTCGATGCGGATGTGCTCGTTATCGAGCAGCGTCCACGGCGCACACAGCAGGAACACGGCGCTGAACAGCACCCACTGCAGTTCGAGCCAGGAATTCGACGACATATCCAGCAGCTTGCGAACGGTCGCATTCACCGCTGAAACCAGCACGGCTGCAAAAATGAACCAGGCGACGTATTTGCCGATGGTACGGTTGAAGTTGTCGATGGCGCGCGCCATCGGCAACAACGCATTCACCAGAGCGTTGAAGCCGCTCACGTTGCATCCTCCCAAGCCGGTTTTTATCCAGCCTTATGTTCGCCGCGCCCACCCGAACTCAAGTGGTCCCCATCCGAGCATAGCCAGAGCCGGTAGCCCGGCTCAATCGAAACTTCGGATCAACCGGCCAGCCACTGTGGAGTTCGACAATTATGAGGTAGCTACCTCATATTTAGTGACACGGCAAGGTTTGCTTCGTCTGGTGCGTTGCAACCAGACTAAACCCGATGGAAACGCACGTAACGGGTTGGGATTTGCGGCGGCGATGGATGGCCGCCTGCGGCTCTAGAACTTCGGCGGCTTGTCGAGGTCCAGGGGTGGGACATCAAACTGGGGTACTTCGATCTTGACCTTGGAGGGATCGACCGCCGCGGTGTTGTCCAGCCAATAGGTGACGGAGCCGGGCCACGCGATGACGATCACGACGAGAATGACCTGCAATAACAGCCAGGGAACCGCGCCCCAATAAATGTCGGAGGTTTTGACCGACTTCGGCGCAATTCCCCGCAGATAGAACAGGGCGAAGCCGAACGGCGGGTGCATGAAGCTCGTCTGGATGTTGGCGCAGATCAAAACACCGAACCAGATCAGATCGATGCCGAGCTTATCGGCGGCGGGCGCCAGCATCGGGATGATGATGAAGGCGATCTCGAAGAAATCGAGGAAAAACGCGATCACGAAGATGAAGGCGTTGACGAAGATCAGGAAACCGACTTCGCCGCCGGGCAGGGTGGTGAGCAGATGCTCGATCCATTCCTTGCCGCCGACGCCTTGAAATACGAGGCTGAACACGCGCGCGCCGATCAGGATGTAAACCACCATGGCGGTGATGCGCATCGTCGTCGCCATCCCCTGATAGAGCAGCGGCCAGGTCAATGTTCCATAGAACCAGGCGAGCGCGATTGCCCCGACCACGCCCATGGCGCCGGCCTCGGTCGGCGTAGCAAGGCCCATGAAGATCGTACCCAGCACCAGGAAGATCAGGCCGAGCGACGGGATGATGCCGCGCAAGCATTTCTTCAAAAGTGCCAAGCCATGCAGCGTGCGAGCCTCGGGAGGAAGCGCCGGGACATCCTGCGGGCGGAAGATACTGAGGATCGCGACCCAGATGCAGAACAGCGCGATCTGAATAATGCTTGGACCGATCGCGCCGGCATACATGTCGCCGACCGACTTGCCGAGCTGGTCGGCCAGCACAACAAGAACGAGCGAAGGCGGAATGAGCTGCGTGATCGTGCCGGAAGCGGCGATCACGCCCATCGTGTGGCGTGTCGAGTACCCGTATTTCAGCATCGGCGTCATCGAGATGACGCCCATCGCGATCACCGAGGCGGCGACGGTGCCGGTGATGGCCCCCAGAATGGCACCTACGAAAATCACCGCATAGGACATGCCGCCGCGTATCGGGCCGAAGAGCTGGCCGATCGAATCCAGGAGATCTTCTGCCAGGCCGCAGCGTTCGAGGATCGCGCCCATGAAGGTGAAGAACGGGATCGCCAGCAGCAGATCGTTGGAGACGATGCCGAAGAGCTGATAGGTCAGATTGCCGAGGAAGTCGGGCCGGATCAGCCCGAACTCGATGCCGAGGAAGCCGAAAAACAGACCGGTTGCCGCCAGCGAGAATGCCGCCGGATAGCCGATCAGCATGAACAGGATCATGCCCCCGAACATCAGGGGGGCCATGTTGTGAATGATGAAATTCATTGCAGCGGCTTCTCGTATTTGAAGTCGGCCTCGATCACATGCTCGAGCGCTGCGATACGTTTGATGATTTCGGAAATGCCCTGAAGCGCCATCAAGGCGAAGCCGATCGGCAAGACAAGCTTGACCGGCCAGCGCACCAGTCCGCCGGCGTTGGAAGACGCTTCATTGATGCGCCAGGAATCGACGAACCACGGCCAGGTGAAATAGGTCAGGATCAGGCAGATGGGCAGCAGGAACAGCAGGCCCCCAATAATGTCGATCCAGATACGGGTCCGCTCCGACACGAAGCCGTAGACCAGATCGACCCGAACATGCTCGTTCATTTTCAACGTATACGGGCCGCCCAGCAGCACCATTCCTGCGAACAGGTACCACTGGATCTCGAGCCAGCCGTTGGAGCTTTCGGAAAAGAGATATCGGCTGAAGGCGTTGCCGGCGCTGATCAGACAGGCCCATAACACCATCCAGTTGGCGATATGACCAAATTTATCATTGATCCAGTCGATGGCTCGACTGAATGCCAACAGCGCTTGCACGGTTTGCTCCCCCCGAAGCGTCCCCCGGCCGGCCATGGTGCGAAGTAGACGAAGCAGACATGGTGCGGCCAGCGGTCGCACACCTAGCCTCAGCAGGGCATACGCCGTCAATTGCGGCCTGAAATTTTAATGGCTTCGTTATGTCCGGGCCGAACGGTCCGGCGTGGCGGCTCTCAACAGAGTGGGCCTAGCCGCCGGTTACGCTCATGTGCCGGCCGAGCGCGGGCCGCTTGCGCCGGCGATCGATGACGAAGTCATGACCGCGCGGCTTGCGCAGGACGGCGGCATCGACCGCCGCATTGAGTTGATCGTTGCTTTCCGACGCCCGCAGCGGCGCGCGCAGATCGGCGGCATCTTCTTGGCCGAGGCACATATAGAGCGTGCCGGTGCAGGTGAGGCGCACGCGATTGCAGGATTCGCAGAAATTGTGTGTGAGCGGCGTGATGAAGCCGAGCCGGCCGCCGGTTTCGCGCACGCGCACATAGCGAGCCGGACCGCCCGTTTGATAATCGATGTCGTCGAGGGTGTAGCGCTCCGACAGGCGGGCGCGCACCATCGACAGCGGCAGATACTGGTCGAGACGGCGCTCCTCGCCGACATCGCCCAGCGGCATCACTTCAATCACCGTAAGGTCCATGCCGCGGCCATGCGCCCAGGCGACGAGATCGGCGAGTTCGTCGTCGTTCACGCCCTTGAGTGCCACCGCGTTGATCTTGATCTTCAGCCCGGCGCGCTGCGCGGCGTCGATCCCGGCGAGAACCTGATCGAGATCGCCCCAGCGGGTAATCGCGCGGAACTTGTCCGGATCGAGCGTGTCGAGCGAGACATTGATGCGCTCAACGCCGCAGGCTTTGAGGTCGGCGGCATGTTTCGCAAGTTGCGTGCCGTTGGTGGTGAGAGTGAGTTCGTCCAGTGCGCCGGAGGCCAGATGGCGTGACAGGGAGGAGAACAGCGTCATCACCCCGCGCCGCACCAGCGGTTCGCCGCCGGTCATGCGCAGCTTGCGCACGCCGCGCGCGACGAAGGCGCTGCATAGACGGTCGAGTTCCTCCAGTGTCAGCAGGTCGGCTTTCGGCAGGAAAGTCATATGCTCGGACATGCAGTAGACGCACCGCAGGTCGCAGCGGTCCGTCACCGAGACGCGAAGGTAGGTGATGGCGCGCGCAAACGGGTCGATCAGCGGCCGTTGCGGCGGTCCTGCCCGATCCAGTGCTGTCGCGGAAAGCGTCCCGGCTACTGTCATCTCACCAATCCCGGAGCCGCGGCCCCGTCGAGTTCCATCCGTTAAATGTAGGGGGTTTGTCCCGCAAACGCGAGGGCGCCGCCGTCAGCCCTTCGGCCAAATCAGCCCGTCAGAATCCCCACGAAAAAGGGCCGCATCACGAGGATGCGGCCCCAACAAACGGCGGAAATGGTGCGGCTTACTGGCGCGCCGGAGCCGGTGCGGTCGGCCAAGGCGCGGTTGCGGCAGGAGCTGCAGCAGGGGCGGGGGCAGCCGCCGCCGGCGCTGCTGCCGGAGCCGCAGCGCGTGGCTTGGCTGCGGCCGGTTTGGCCGGGCGTTTGCGCGGTGTCGCGCGGCGCGGCGGTGCCGGCGGAGCAACCGCCAGTTCCACGGTGACCGGGTTCGGCGAGAACGTCGGCGGATAGCTGGTCGTCTGAACCTCGAGCTGCTCGGTTGCCGTTTGATAGCCGTTGAGCGAGTAGGTCACGGTCTGCGGGCCGGATGTCGGGATCGCGAGCGAGCACGGCGTGCGGCAGGTCAGATCGCCAACCTTGACGTCCGCTCCCGGCGGCTCCGATTCAAAGCGCACCGCATCGGTCGAGGGTGACGACTTGAAGAGTTCGAAGTTCGAACCGGACGACGAGCATGCCGCAAGCATGAGGCCGCCGCCGATAATTGCAATCACGCGATACATCATGAATCCCTCAGGGTGATAGCACCCGCTCGCGGACAATAAGGATGCGGTAAGCATGCTGCAACCATATGCAGACCGTTAACCTTACCGCGTTAACCATAATGCGTCCGGACTGTGCCATTTTGTGGCAGAAATTCCGGCGTGCTTATGGCTCCGCATTGGCGCGATATACGACGTTAACGCCGCGCCAGCAGGTTCGTCACCGCATCCGGCAAATCGGCAAAGCGGCTGACAATCAAATCCGCGCCAAGCTCGTTCACCGGAATGTCGCTATAACCGAAATCGACCGCGACCACGCCGACCTTCGCGGCGCGGGCGGTGCGCACGTCGGTGGCGGAGTCGCCGATCATGATCGTGCGCTCGCGTGCGCCGTCCGCGGCGGAGATCGTGCGCAGCAGCGGTGTCGGATCCGGTTTCGGGACGCCGAATGTGTCCTGGCCGCAAATGAAATCGAAACGCCGCGTCAGATCGAGTCGATCGAGCAGGAGTCGCGCCAACCCTTCAAGCTTGTTGGTGCAGACGGCAAACCGGAAGCCCTGTGCGACGAGTTGGTCCAGGGTATCGACGACGCCAGGAAACGGCTGCGACCGGTCGGCGAGATGTTCGGCGTAGTGGTCGATATAGCGGTCGAACAGCCGTTCGAGATTGCTGTCGTCGCAAACCATGTCGTGCATGGCGAAGGCGCGTTTGATCATCACCCGCGCGCCCGCGCCGACGATCTTGCGAGCATCGGAATAGGCGACCGGCGGGACGCCTTCCGGAGCCAGAATAGTGTTGAGGGTTTCGACGAGATCGGGCGCGGTATCGACGAGGGTGCCGTCGAGGTCGAAGACGATCAGAGCATCCGGCATGATGCACGATCGCTAGCGGGCGGCCGTCCCCGGCGCAAGGGCGGTTATACGGGGAACACAGGGTGGTGACTGGAAAACTGCCTGTGCGGCTATCTTCGCGATGCAAACGACGCTAGATACCGGCGTCTTTCCTCGAGGTCGCCGATGACCGATGCCGATACCTACAAGCGCGCTGCCGCGGCCCGCGCCGTGGAGCTGGTGAGCGACGGCATGCGGCTGGGGCTCGGCACGGGTTCAACCGCGCGGCCTTTTGTCGAACTTCTGGGTGAGAGGGTCAGGGACGGCCTGAATGTCGTGGGTGTCCCGACCTCTGAGGCGACGCGGGAGATCGCGCTCCGCGTCGGCGTCCCGCTGACGACCCTCGACGAGACCCCTGAACTGGATTTGACGGTTGACGGCGCCGACGAGATCGGCCCCGGTCTGGCGCTGATCAAAGGCGGCGGCGGTGCGCTGCTACGGGAAAAGATCGTCGCCGCGGCGTCGCGCCGGATGGTGGTGATTGCCGATCAGACCAAGTGGGTCGAAACCCTCGGGCGTTTTCCGTTGCCGATCGAGGTCAATCCGTTTGGGCTCGCCGCGACCCGGCAAGCGATCGCGCGGGTTATCGCGGATTGCGGCCTGTCGGGGCCGATGACCGTCCGCTCGGGCGCCGGCGGCCATCCTTTCGTCACGGACGGCGGCCACTGGATCGTCGATGCCGCGCTCGGCCGGATTCCCGATCCCAAGATGCTGGCGGACCGCCTGCTGGCGGTCCCCGGTGTCGTCGAGCATGGACTTTTTGTAGGGTTGGCCAGCATGGCCATTCTCGCCGGCCCCGGCGGTGTCCGCACCGTCGAGCGGCCGTAGGTTTTTCCGAATGAGGAGTTTCAAGATGACCATCCATCGCTCGATTGTCGCGGCCATGTCCGGCGCACTGGTGTGCGCAGCACTGGTCACGGGCCTGCTGACTGTCGGCACTGCGTCCGCGCAGACGCAGCAGAAGCCACAGCCGACCGCCGCGGCTTTGGCGACGGCGCGTGAGATCGTCGACATCAAGGGCGCGATCACGCTGTTCAAGCCGGTCGTCAGCGGCGTCATCGAGACGGTGAAGCTGCGAATCCTGCAGACCAATCCCAATCTGCAACGCGACCTCGATGCGGTCGCCAGGGATCTCAAGGCGCAAACCGAGCCGCGGTTCAATGAGATTCACGATCAACTCGCCAAGATCTACGCCCAGCATTTCAACGAGCAGGAGCTCAAGGACATTCTGGTGTTCTACAAGTCGCCGCTCGGCAAGAAGCTGATTGAGGAAGAGCCGAAGTTTACCGATCAGAGCATGGTCTTCGTGCAGGATTGGGCCGACAAGCTCGCCACGGATATGATCGAGAAATTCCGTACCGAGATGAAAAAGAAGGGACACGATCTCTGATTTCGGGTCGGCGTTCTGATCGTGCGAGGGTGGACTGGTGAGCGAGCGTTCCGTTGATCTGTTTGTGATTGGTGCGGGATCGGGCGGCGTGCGCGCGGCCCGCATCGCGTCGAGCCATGGCGCGCGCGTCATGGTGGCGGAGGAGTATCGCGTCGGCGGCACCTGCGTGATCCGTGGCTGCGTGCCGAAGAAGCTCTTGGTTTATGCCTCGCGGTTTCGCGAGGAATTCGAGGACGCGGCCGGCTATGGCTGGCATGTCGGCGAGCCGGTGTTCGACTGGGCGACGCTGATCGCCAACAAGGACCGCGAAATCGCGCGCCTCGAGGCGGCCTATACGTCCACGCTCGATCGCTTCAAGGTCGAACTGGTCAAGAGCCGTGCCGTGCTCGACGGGCCGGGGAGCGTGAAGCTCGCGACCGGGGAGCGGATCGCCGCCAAGCATATCCTGATCGCGACCGGCGGCTGGCCGTATCACGGAGACGACATTCCCGGCATCGAGCACGTGATCTCGTCCAACGAGGCGTTCCATCTCAAAACAATGCCGAAGCGGATCGTCATCCAGGGCGGCGGTTATATCGCGGTGGAATTCGCTGGTGTGTTTGCGGGTCTCGGCAGCGAGGTAACGCTGGTCTATCGCGGCGAGAACATCCTACGCGGCTTTGACGACGATGTGCGCGAGCATCTGCGCAACGAGATGACAAAGCGCGGCATCACCATCACCTGCGGCCATACGGTGGCGGCAATCGAGACGGCGGGCAACGAGTATCGCGTGCGTCTTTCCGACGGCAGCGAACTTGCCGCTGACAAGGTGATGTTCGCCACCGGACGGCGGCCGAACGTCAAAGGGCTCGGTCTGGAGTCCGCGGGCGTCAAGATCGCCAGCAACGGCGGCATCGCCGTCGATCAGTATTCGCGCACCTCGGTTGCCGGCATCTATGCGGTGGGTGACGTCACCAACCGGATCAATCTGACGCCGGTCGCGATCCGCGAGGGGCATGCGTTCGCCGATACGGTGTTCGGCAATCGCCCGACCACCGTCGACCACAGCAATGTCCCGACGGCGGTGTTCTCCGAACCGGAAGTGGGCGTGATCGGATTGACCGAAGCCGAAGCGGTGAAGGAGCTGCGGGTCGTCGATATCTACAAGACCAGCTTCCGGCCGATGAAGGCGACGCTCGCCGGTCGCGACACCCGCTCGTTCTACAAGCTGGTGGTCGATGGCGAGAGCGGCCGCGTGGTTGGCTGCCATATCGTCGGCCCCGACGCGGGCGAACTGATCCAGGTAATTGGCATCGCCGTGAAGATGAAGGCGACCAAGGCCGAGTTCGACGCGGTGATGGCGGTGCACCCCACCGCCGCCGAGGAACTCGTCACCATGCGCGAAAAAGCCATGAGTTACGGCCGGGAAGCCGCGGAATAGCGCGGTTTCGGCGAAAAGCCCTGTCGATTCAACAAGCTGGCCTTGAGTGGCTGGCTTGTGTATAACCCCGCCACTTTTCAGGAGCAGGTGTGATGGCGGAGCGTTGGACCCCCGATAGCTGGCGGAACAAGCCGATCGTGCAGGTGCCGGATTATCCGGATGCCGCGGCATTGGCTGACGTGGAGAAGCAGCTTGCGAGCTTTCCGCCGCTGGTGTTTGCCGGTGAGGCGCGAAGCCTGAAGAAGGCACTGGCTCGCGTCGCGGCCGGTGAGGCTTTCCTGCTCCAGGGCGGCGATTGCGCG
>JAHBZF010000142.1 GCA_019635575.1 Pseudolabrys sp.
GTTGAGCGTGCAGCCGACCTGGCTCGATACGCACAGTGTCGCGCGCACGGTGTCGGGGATATAGACGCACTCGACCTCGTGCGGCCGCTCGCCGGGATTTTCGCTTGGCAGCCGCAGCAGCCATTTGCGCGTGCCGTCGACCGAGACCTGCTCGGCCACCACTTCGGGCCGCGCCAGCGTGAAACGCTGATCCAGCGCCGCGCGCAGATCCTTCGATACGCTGGTCATCTCGGCGAAGGTTTTCGCGCCGCGCAGATAGAGCCAGTTCCAGAGCTGCTGCACGCGCATCTTGCGCGCCTTCTCCGGCACGCCGATCTCGCCCAGCGCATCGGCAAGCTGCGCGCGCGACAGGCCGACCAGCGACGGCTTCGCCGGCGCGACATAGCGCTCCTCGGCGATCTTCTCGATCGGGGCCAGTTGGGTTGCGGCGTTCACGGTCATCGGCCAGTCCTCTCCCACAAGGGGAGAAGGAAGAAAAGCGGCTTTTTATGGCCGACCGGCCGCGCCTACTTGCACTCCTGCCCGGCGCGGTCGAGCGCCTGCGACAGGCCCTTGAGCGAATAGGTGTCGGAGGTCTTGGTGCCGCGGCCGGATTCGGCCTTCACCACCACGTCGGAACCGCCGCGCAGCGCCGTGACCATCTTCGCCTCGTCGCCGGTGTTCTTGACCCAGGCGCCGTCCTTCTGCGTGTACATGGTGACATGCGTCGCGCCGATCTCGGCCGTTGCATCGACATTGGCCTTGGCCGGATAGCCGAGGATCACCGAGACCTCCTCCTTCACCTTGTCGGCGGGGCGGGTCGAGATGAACATATAGGACGGGTCGCGGTTGAGGCCCGCCGGCTGGGTTTGCGTCGGCTTGGCGATGACGAAGCACACCTTCTTGCCGCCGGGCGCCGCGGTATAGGCGCCCCAGTCGCCGAACTGGCCGAGCAGGGTCGGCTGCGCGCCGCCGACCGCCGGTACCGGATCGGGCTTCTTTTCGGTTTTCTTCTCGGCCGGTTTTTTCGCGGCCGGTTTCGCCGCAGGCTTCTTCGCATCGGGCTTTTTGGCGTCGGGTTTGGCGGCCTGCGCGAGCGCCGGTGTCGTCACGCCCGGCGTCAGCGCCAATGGCACCACCGCCAGCGGCATCGTCACCAGAAGGAAGCGCGAAAAGCCCGTCAGCGTCATCAGCCCTGCCTTTTTTCTCGAATCGCCACCGCTTGCGGCCAGTGTGCCACATCCGCCGAAGTATAGCCGATTAGGGGCCAAAATCGGCAACAGAACGGCAGAGACCCCGCCGCGAACCGTGTTAAGACGCCGCCGCCTCTCGTCGACGACCCGGATGACCCGCATGAAAGCCCTGCTCTGCACCCGCCTCGGCGGTCCCGACGATCTCGAGATCCGCGACATCCCCGATCCGGTCGCGGGCGCCGGCGAAGCCGTGGTGGCGGTGAAGGCGGCGGCGCTGAATTTCTTCGACACGCTGATCATCGCCGGCAAGTACCAGCGCAAGCCGGAGCTGCCGTTCTCGCCGAGCGCGGAATTTTCCGGCGTGGTGGAGAGCGTCGGCCCCGGCGTCACCGCCGTGAAGCCGGGCGACCGCGTCGCCGGCAATATCGGCCACGGCGCGGCGCGCGAGAAGGTCGCGGTGCCGGCCGACGCGCTGGTGCCGATGCCCGACGCGCTCGATTTCGACCGCGCCGCCGGCGTCACCGTGATCTACGGCACCACGCAATACGCGCTGAAAAATCGCGCGCGGCTCAAGGCCGGCGAAACGCTGGCGGTGCTCGGCGCATCGGGCGGCGTCGGCCTCGCCGCCGTCGAACTCGGCAAGATCATGGGCGCGCGCGTCATCGCCTGCGCGTCGTCCGACGACAAGATCGCGTTCGCGAAGCAACACGGCGCCGACGACGGCATCAATTACGCGCGCGAGGATTTGAAAACCGAATTGCGCCGGCTCACCGGCGGCACCGGACCGAACGTCGTCTACGATCCGGTCGGCGGCGCTTTTTCGGAGCAGGCGGTGCGGGCGATGGCGCCGCACGGGCGTTTTCTGGTGATCGGCTTCGCCGCCGGCGAGATTCCGAAAATCCCGCTGAACCTGCCGCTGCTGCGCGATTGCGACATTGTCGGCGTCAACTGGGGCCACTTTGTCGACAGCGATCCCGCGGGCTACCGCGCCAACACCGCCGAGCTTCTGGCGTGGACCGCGGAGCGCAAACTGTCATCGCATGTGCACGCGGTCTATCCGCTCGCCGAGGCGAAACAGGCGCTGAAAGACATCGCCGCGCGCAAGGTGATGGGCAAGGCGATCCTGCGGCCGTAACCGCGCCGGATCAGCGCGCGAAAGCGCGGGAGACTTTCGCCATCACTTCTTGGGCGCGAACGCGATGCGCCGGGGTGATGTGACCGGCCACCAGCTTGATCGCGCCGGCAAGCACCGCCGCGTCGTCGGCGAAGCCGAGCATCGGCATCACGTCGGGGATGCCGTCGAGCGGCATGATGAAGTAGGCGAGCGCCGCGAACAGGACGAGCCGCACATGGTGCGGCGTGTTGCGGTCGAGCGCGCAGTAATACGCGGCCACCAGATCCGAGGCGAACGGGATCAGCACCGCGACGCGTTCGAACTTCCGCCAGAAGCCGACGCGGACGTAAGTCTCGTCCTGTGCGGAACCTTTGCGGTTTCCGCCCCCGAGACCACGGGCCGCCAGCGCGCGGGCGGCGAAGGTGCGAACGATCGACATGGAGATTCAGATAGGAGGCGTTTGCCGCGGGACAAGCGCCTTCCCTCTCCCGTGAACGAAGAGGGTTGCACCGTCCATGACGCCGTCAAATTTCACCCCGTTGCCAGCCGGTCCATGGCCTCGGCGAGCTTGACGTCGAGGTCGGTCAGCCCGCCGGCGTCGTGGGTCGAGAGCGTCACCTCCACCGTCTTGTAGACGTTGAACCACTCCGGGTGGTGGTTCATCTCCTCCGCCACCTCGGCCACGCGGGTCATGAAGGCGAACGCCTGCCGGAAATCCCGGAACGTGAATTTGCGGGTGATGGCATCCCGGTCCTGGACGGCGGACCAGCCCGAGAGGCGTTCCAGCGCCTGCCGGCGGGCATCGGGGGTCAGTTTGGTGGCCATGGGCAGCATTTCCTGCGGTTTTCGGGAGGGCGCCAGATTAACGAAGTTCCGCCCGAAAGGCTCCAGACCGGCCCTGTTGTCTGTTGCGCTGCGGCATTTCGAAGCTATATTCCGCGCAAATTCGCGGGCCCGAGCGATGTGTGCTGGGAGCCCGCGCTTTGGTTTCTGGTCGCCGTCGGGCCGTTCGCGCCGGGCATCCGGCCGGCTGCCGCCAGACGACCCATATGACGTTCACGAGACGACCCGCGCCCGCCGTGTGCCAAGCACCACGCAAAGCACCACGCGACGCATCGTGGTGCGGTCTCGCCAGATGAAGACAGCGAAAGAAATCGGATGAACCTGCGCAACATCGCCATCATCGCCCACGTCGACCACGGCAAGACCACGCTGGTCGATCGCCTGCTGCAGCAGTCGGGAACCTATCGCGAGAACCAGCGCGTCACCGAACGCGCGATGGATTCAAACGACATCGAGCGCGAGCGCGGCATCACCATTCTCGCCAAGGCGACGTCGATCGTCTGGAACGACACGCGCATCAACATCGTCGACACGCCCGGCCACGCCGACTTCGGCGGCGAGGTGGAGCGCATCCTCAACATGGTGGACGGCGCGCTGGTTCTGGTGGACGCCGCCGAAGGGCCGCTGCCGCAAACCAAGTTCGTGGTGTCGAAGGCGCTGCGCATGGGCCTGCGCCCCATCGTCGTCATCAACAAGGTGGACCGCGCCGACGCGCGCGCCAACGAAGTGCTGAACGAGGTGTTCGACCTGTTCGCCGCGCTCGACGCCACCGACGAGCAACTCGACTTCCCGATCCTGTATGGCTCGGCCAAGCAGGGCTGGATGTCGACGAGCCTCGAAGGCGACATGGACGCGAAGCTGGAGCAGGGCATGACGCCGCTGTTCGATCTCGTGCTCAAGCACGTGCCGCAGGCCAAGGTGGAAGACGGGCCGTTCCGCATGCTCGGCACCATCATGGAAGCCAATCCCTATCTCGGCCGGCTGATCACCGGCCGCATCACCTCCGGCACCGTGAAGCCGAACCAGGCCGCGAAGGTGCTCGACCGCGACGGCAAGCTGATCGAGACCGGCCGCATCACCAAGGTGCTGGCGTTCCGTGGCCTCGAACGGCAGCCGGTGGAGGAAGCCGAAGCCGGCGACATCGTCGCGCTGGCGGGCCTGCCGGAAGCCTCGGTGGCGCACACGATCTGCGCGCCCGAAGTGACCGAAGCGATCCCGGCGCAGCCGATCGATCCGCCGACGCTGGCGATGACCTTCCGCGTCAACGACTCGCCGCTCGCCGGCACCGAAGGCGACAAGGTGACGAGCCGCATGATCCGCGACCGGCTGCTGCGGGAAGCCGAAGCGAACGTCGCGCTGCGCGTCACCGAAAGCGCCGACAAGGATTCCATGGAAGTCGCCGGCCGCGGCGAATTGCAACTCGGCATCCTGATCGAGAACATGCGCCGCGAAGGCTACGAGCTCTCCGTGTCGCGGCCGAAGGTGCTGCTGCGCGAGGAAGACGGCCAGACCCTGGAGCCGATCGAGGAGGTCGTCATCGACCTCGACGAGGAGCATTCCGGCGTGGTCGTGCAGAAGATGTCCGAGCGCAAGGCGGACCTGATGGAGATGAAGCCGTCCGGCGGCAACCGCCAGCGGCTGGTGTTCCACGCGCCGACGCGCGGCCTGATCGGCTATCAGGGCGAACTGCTGACCGATACGCGCGGCACCGCCATCATGAACCGCCTGTTCCACGCTTATGCGCCGTACAAGGGTCCGATCCAGGGCCGCCGCAACGGCGTGCTGATCTCCAACGAGGCCGGCGAAGCCGTCGCCTATGCGCTGTGGAATCTGGAAGATCGCGGCCCGATGATGATCGAGCCGGGCTGGAAGGTCTACAACGGCATGATCGTCGGCGAGCACACCCGCGACAACGATCTGATCGTCAACGTGCTCAAGGGCAAGAAGCTGACCAATATCCGCACCACGTCCAAGGACGAGGCGGTGCGGCTGACCCCGCCGATCCGCATGTCGCTGGAAAAGGCGCTGGCCTATATCCAGGACGACGAACTGGTCGAGGTCACGCCGAAATCGATCCGGCTGCGCAAGAAGCTGCTCGACGAGAACGAGCGCAAGCGCGACGAGCGCGCCCGCGAAGCCGCGGACGCCTGATAAAGCCTGATCCTGTTCCAAAGCGGGCCGCCCTATGGCGCGGCCCGCTAACCGATTCACCGCATTGTGCAAATGCGTGCCGGTGTGGCGTGTAATCCACACCCGTTAACTGATCGCTCACCACAGGACTTGAAGCGCGGCACATTGCTTGCTCATATCCTGCCTATGAGCACCGTCACCATCGAGATCCGCCGCGCCAAACCGACCGATGCGTCGGCCGTGGCCGCGACTCATGACGACGCGTGGCGCGCCGCCTATCGCGGCATCATTCCCGGCGCCGAACTCGACAAGCTGATCAACCGCCGCGGCCCGGACTGGTGGGACCAGGCGATCCGCAAGGGCAGCCGCATCTCGCTGCTGCAGTTCGGCGATCAGGTCGCCGGCTACACCAATTACGGCCGCAACCGCGCGCGCAGCCTCGCCTATGACGGCGAGGTCTACGAGATTTATCTGCGGCCGGAATTCCAGGGTCTCGGTTTCGGCCGCCGGCTGTTCTCCGCGGCGCGGCGCGATCTCGCCCAGAGCGGCCTCAAGTCGCTGGTGGTGTGGGCGCTGTCGGACAACGAACCCGCCGTGTCGTTCTACGGCGCGGTCGGCGGTCGCGCGGTGGCGCGCTCGTCGGAGCGATTCGGCGACAAGACCCTCGACAAGGTCGCCTACGCCTGGAACGCGTAAGCTTCCAACATATTCACACAGCTCTACGATCCTCATCCTGAGGAGCGCGCCGAAGCCGCAGGCGAAGGTGCGCGTCTCGAACCATGAGCGTTGATGGGATACCGCGCGCACGGTCGGAGGCGAACCGCCTTCACACGTCCGGCGGCGGCGCTTTGCGGTCGGGCGCGATCGGGCTCATCAGGCCGACGGCGATGCCGTCCGGATCTTCGAGGATCGCGTAACGCGCACCCCAGAACGCATCGAACGGCGCCTGCAGACCGCGATAGCCGGCGCCGGTCATGTCGCGATAGATCGCGTCCACATCGGCCCGCGACGCCACATGAAAACTGACGACGACGCGGCCGCGCAGATCGGTGCGGCCCTTCCACGCCGCGTTCCAGACTTGCGCGAAGGCATCGGAGTCGAGTTCGAAATGGAGCGCCGGCGACGCGCTGTCACGCGACGCGGTGATGTGATGCGCGCCGCTCGGCGTGCGCCATACCATATCATCCGGAATTTCCAGGCCGAGCCGGCGATAAAACGTCAGCGACGCTTCCATGTCGCCGCTGACAAGATTGACCTGATGCAGGACCGGCCGGTTCATGATGCCCTGTTAGTCCGCGGATGCGGCGCGACTATGGCCTCGCGCCCTAGTCCCCCATCGGCCCGCTGAAACCGGGGCCGCGCTTGCCGGACATCACCGGCTTGTCGCTGCCGCATTTGAAATTGCGCGCGTATTCGTCGGCGATTTTCTGCGCCAGTACGTTGGCGTCGGGATTGGCGCGCGCATCGACGTAGCCGACGCGGCACACCGCGCCGGGCGCGCGGCCGTCGCCGAGCCGCGTCACCACCAGCACCTGACCGGGCACCGTCTTGTCACCATCCGCCACCGACGTGCGGAACCGCATGATCGCCGCGAAGGGCGTGAGCTTGCCGTCCGTGCCGCGCGCGGAGCGCCATTCGATGGCCGTGCCCTCGCCGTTGAACGAGGCCAGCGTTTCCCTGGCGGCCGGTTCGTTTTTCGCGTTGCGCCCGAAGCTGACATAAAAGCGCATGTCGCCGGAGGTCGCGTAGACCGGAATGCCCTGAAAGCCGGAGCAGCGCCATGCGCCGTAGTCCTCTTCGGCCTTCCCGGCGGTATAGCGGCACTTGTCGATGTCGAATTTGGTGACGCTGCTGACCACGGTTTGCGCCGTGGCGGGCGTGATCAAAAAGGCTCCACCCAGCGCGACGATCGCCGCAAACGCGGCACCCAAAATCCGGCTCATGGCTTTCCTCCGCCGCAGGCGCGCCCGATCATACCCGTTTCGTCGGGCTGGCACGGCGAAAGGTTCAGAGCGCGGGCGGCGGCAACCCGTGTTGCGCGCAGGCGGCGCGCACCGTATTCGCCAGCAGGCAGGCGATGGTCATCGGCCCGACCCCGCCCGGCACCGGCGTGATCGCGCCCGCCACCGCCGCCGCGCCGGCATCGACATCGCCGACCACGCGGCTTTTGCCGTCGGCGCCGGCGATGCGGTTGATGCCGACATCGATGACGATGGCGCCCGGCTTGATCCAGTCCGCCTTGACGTAATTCGGCCGGCCGATCGCCGCCACCAGCAGGTCCGCCTGCCGCGTCAGCGCCGGCAGATCGGCGGTGCGCGAATGGGCGATGGTGACGGTGGCGTCCTCCGCCAGCAGCAATTGCGCCACCGGCTTGCCGACGATGCCGGAACGGCCGATCACCAGCGCGTTGAGACCGGCGAGCGACGGCCGCACCGTCTTCGCCAGAATCACGCAACCGAGCGGCGTGCACGGCACCAGCCCCGGCAGTCCGCGCGCCAGCCGTCCGGCATTGAGCGGATGAAAACCGTCAACGTCCTTGGCCGGATCGATCGCCTCGATCACCTTGTGCGGATCGATCTGCGCGGGCAGCGGCAGCTGCACCAGGATGCCGCTGACATCGGCGTCCTGATTGAGCTTGCGCACCAGAGCGAGCACATCGGCCTCGCTGGCGTCGGCCGGCAGCTTGTGGTCGAACGCGCGCATGCCGGCTTCCATCACCGCGCGGCTCTTGCTGCGCACATAGATTTCGCTCGCCGGATCGGCGCCGACCAAAACAACCGCGAGACCGGGCCGCACGCTCTGCTCGTCGAGCGCGCGCACCGTCGCCGCGACCCGCGCGCGCAGATCGGTGGCGATGCTTTTTCCGTCGATGATGCGCGCGCTCATGATGAGGGTCTCAGGGTGAAGCGATGTTGCGCGAGAGCGCGGCAATCAGGGCTGCCGGGTCGCCGGCAATGGCGAGGCGCTTGATACGGGCGGTCTGCCCGGCAATCAAGCCGACGCTCGCTTTGGGCACGTCGACGGCCTTGGCCAGAAGCGCGACCAGCGCGGCATTGGCCTCGCCCTCGGTCGGCGCGGCGCGCACCCGCGCCTTGAGCACCGCCTGACCATCGGCGAGGGTCGCGATACCGTCGAGCGCATCGCGGCCGCCGCGCGGCGTGAGCCGCACCGTGACGACAACGCCGGTGCCGGTCGCCGACCACGGGAGTTGCCCGGTCGCGCTCAAAAGACGTTGGGATAGATGTAGCGGGCGATCACGCTCTGCAGGAAGAAGATGATCAGGATCAGGATCACCGGCGAGACGTCGATGCCGCCGAGATTGGGCAGCAGGTTGCGGATCGGCCGCAGCACCGGCTCGGTGATCCGATAGAGGAAGTCGCCGACCATCGCCACGAAGGTGTTGCGGGTGTTGACCACGTTGAAGGCGATCAGCCACGACAGGATCGCCGCGGCGATCAGCAGCCAGACATAGAGCTGGAGCACCAGCAGGATGACATCGAGGATCGAGCGCATGATCGGACAGTTTGCCTTGCTTTTGGGCTTGCCTGGTTTGCGTACTTGGTTCGCGTACCTTGGTTCGCTTGCCTTGCGTGACGTGCATCAGGCCGACGGGCCGGGGCGGCCCGGAACTGGCCGGATATGCGGGCGAACCGTAGCGGGAAGCCCCTGCCGGAACAAGCAACCCGTCGTCGCGGGTGGCCCGGCCGACCCGGTTTGATTGGCCGAATGGCCATCCTTGACAGCCCCACCCCCACGCCTTACACCCCCGCCACTCGTGCCGGTCGCGACCATCCGGCACATCGGC
>JAHBZF010000143.1 GCA_019635575.1 Pseudolabrys sp.
CGCGCCGCCAAGGCCGAGGGCTTCACCGGCAAGAGCGGTTCGGTGCTGGAACTGCCGGTGCCGGAGAAACTCGGCGTCGCCAAACTCATCGTGATCGGCACGGGCAAGACCTCCGAGCTCAAACCAAACGACATGTTGAAATTCGGCGGCATCGCGATCGGCCGCGCGCCGGCTTCCGCGAGCGATGTCGCGATCTTCGCCGAATTGCCGGACGGTGCGATGAACCCGGAGCAGGCGGCCGATCTCGCGATGGGTGTGAAGCTGCGCGGCTATGTGTTCGATCGCTACAAGACGAAGCGCAAGGAAAACGGCAAGCCCGCCGACAAGAAGGTCGCCGTCGCGGTGCCGGACGTCGCCGCGGCGCGCAAGGCTTTCGCGCCACGCGAAGCGGTCGCGGAGGGCGTCGTCATCGCGCGCGATCTCGTCAACGAACCGGCCAACATCCTCTATCCGGAAGAGTTCGCGCGCCGCGCGAGCACATTGCGCAAGGTGAAGGTGGGCATCGAGGTGCTGGACGTGCCGGCCATGCGCAAGCTCGGTATGCATGCGCTGCTCGGCGTCGGTCAGGGTTCGGCGCATGCGAGCCGTCTCGTGGTGATGCGCTGGAACGGCGGCAAGAAATCCGAGGCGCCGGTCGCCTTCATCGGAAAGGGCGTGTGTTTCGACACCGGCGGTGTCTCGATCAAGCCGGCCGGCGGCATGGAAGACATGAAGGGCGACATGGCGGGTGCTGCCTGCGTCGTCGGCCTGATGCACGCGCTCGCCGCGCGTAAGGCGAAGGTCAACGCCATCGGCCTGATCGGCTGCGTCGAGAACATGCCGGACGGCAACGCGCAGCGGCCGGGCGACATCGTCACCTCGATGTCCGGGCAGACTATCGAGATCATCAATACCGACGCCGAAGGCCGTCTCGTGCTCGCCGACGTGCTCTGGTACGCGGCGACGAAGTATCAGCCGAAGTTCATGGTCAATCTGGCGACGCTGACCGGCGCGATCATCGTCGCGCTCGGCCATCAGCATGCCGGCATGTTCGCCAATGACGACGCGCTCGCCGAGCAGATCAATCAGGCGGGTCTCGACACCGGCGAAACCGTGTGGCGCATGCCGCTCGGCGCGGAATACGACAAGATGATCGATTCCAAATTCGCCGACGTGAAGAACACCGGCGGCAGCCGCTGGGCCGGCTCGATCACCGCGGCGCAGTTCCTGCAGCGTTTCGTCAAGGACAACACGCCGTGGGCGCATCTCGACATCGCCGGCACCGGCATGGATTCGCGCCAGACCGAGATCAACCGGAGCTGGGGTTCCGGCTGGGGCGTGCGGCTGCTCGACCGGCTGGTGCGCGACCACTACGAAGGCTGAGGGACGCAACCTTTTCGCGTCTCGCCCCGTAAATCCGATGCGGCGTTGATCACGCCGGATCGGAGGCGGGGAGAGCATGATTGTTGGCTCGATTGTTGGCTCGATTGTTGCAATTGCGGCAGCGGAAGGGCTGCTGATCGTCGCCATGGCCGCCGGATGGCTGGTGCAGCGGCGGCTGAACAATGCCGGCTGGGTCGACGTGTTCTGGACGTTCGGCGTCGGGCTTGCCGGCATCATGGTCGCGCTCTGGCCGGTGGCCGACAGCGGCGCGGCCTCGCGCCGTGGACTGGTGGCCGCACTGGTCGCCGCCTGGATGCTCCGGCTCGGCGTGCATGTGGCGTTGCGCGTGGCGCGAAGTCCGGAGGATTTGCGCTACGTCGCGTTCCGCAAGGAATGGGGCGCGGATTTTGAGCGGCGGCTGTTCTGGTTCATGCAGCGCCAGGCGTGGGGCTCGATCCTGTTCGTGATCGCCATTGCGGTCGCGGCGCATCATCCTGCGCCAACGCTGCGCGTTGCTGATGCGATCGGTGCGGCGATCCTGATCGTCGCGATCGCCGGCGAATGGACCGCCGATCTCCAGTTGCAGCATTTCAAGCGCGATCCGGCAAACCGGGGTCGTCTGTGCGACACGGGGCTCTGGTCGCTGTCGCGCCATCCGAACTATTTCTTCGAATGGTTCGGCTGGCTCGCTTATCCGGTGATCGCGATCGATCTTGCCGGCGGATATTGGCCAGGCTTTCTCGCGCTCGGTGCGCCGCTGCTGATGTACTGGGTGGTCGTCCACGGCACCGGCATCCCGCCGCTGGAGGCGCATATGCTGCGCAGCCGTGGCGACGCGTTCCGCCGTTATCAGAGCCGCACGCGCGCGTTCTTTCCGTTTCCGAAAACCGGAGGCAATGCGTCATGACCTTGGTCACCGCCGCAACCGCATTGATCGAACGCGCGCCGCTGCCCGACGCCGTGGTGCGGGCCGGTATCTCCTGTCTGGTGGAGCGCACGCGCCGCCGGCTGGCGCGGCCCGATGCGATCGATGAAGCGGCCTTTGCCGCTGCCATGGACGCGCATCCGGTCGCCTATCACACCGAGGATGCCAACCGGCAGCACTACGAGTTGCCGCCGGCCTATTTCGGTCTGGTGCTCGGTCCGCACCGCAAATATTCGTGCTGCTACTATGCGACGCCGGACAGTACGCTGGCGGATGCGGAAGCCGCAGCGCTCGAACGAACCTGCGCCAATGCGCGGCTGGACAACGGTCAACGCATTCTCGAACTCGGCTGCGGCTGGGGTTCGCTCAGTCTGTGGATGGCCGGGCATTTTCCGCAGGCGCGGATCACCTCGGTGTCCAATTCGCATTCGCAGCGCGACTACATCACGCGTACGGCGCGCGAGCGTGGTTACGACAATCTCGAGGTCGTCACCGCCGACATGAACGATTTTTCGACCGGCGAGCGATTCGACCGCGTCGTCTCCGTGGAAATGTTCGAGCACATGTCGAACTGGCACGCGCTGCTCGGCCGCATCCACCGCTGGCTGACGCCGGACGGACGACTGTTCGTCCATGTCTTCACCCATCGCGCGACGCCGTACCGTTTCGAGATCGACGACCGGGAAGACTGGATCGCGCAGCATTTTTTCACCGGCGGCATCATGCCGAGCCACGGTCTGCTGCGGCGCTTCCCCGATCTGTTCACCCTGGAACAGGACTGGTTCTGGAACGGCGAGCACTATCGCCGTACCGCGCTCGACTGGCTCGCGCGTCACGATGCGGCGCAAGCCGAGGTGATGCGGTTGATGCGCGCGATTTACGGCGAAGCCGACGCGGCGCTCTGGTTCCGGCGCTGGCGGCTGTTCTTTCTCGCCACCGCCGGACTTTTCGGCCATCATGGCGGCACCGAGTGGGGCGTCGGACACTATCTGCTGCGGCCCAATCTGCAGGGGTCCAATTTGCTGGGGTCCAATCTGCTGGGGTCGATGTCGAATCTCGAATAACATCTGCGACGATGACCGAAGTTCTTTTCTATCACCTGCAAGGGCAGAGCATCGAGCGCGTGCTGCCGACGTTGCTGGAACGTTCGCTGGAGCGCGGCTGGCGCGTGGTCGTGCAGGCCGGTTCCGACGAACGTGTCGAGGCCCTCGACGCGCATCTGTGGACCTATCGCGACGACAGTTTCCTGCCGCACGGTTCGGCGCGCGACGGCGAAGCGGTGGCGCAACCGATCCTGCTCACCGCCAACGCCGGCAACGCCAATGCCGCGCAGGTCCGGTTCCTGATCGACGGCGCGGCGCTACCGGAGGATGCGTCATCCTACGAGCGGATCGTGCTGATGTTCGACGGCGAAGACGCAGACGCCGTGGCAGCGGCGCGCGGGCACTGGACGGCAGCCAAGGGGCAGGGATTCGAGGCCACCTATTGGCAAACCGACGAGAACGGCCGCTGGGTCAAGAAAGCCTGATCGCGCCGGAATTCTTTTGATTGTTCAATGCGCTGGGCCATTGGCCCAGTTTCGCCGTTAACTGTGGCGGCTGCCTTTTTGCTGACGCAAAGGGCGGGTTGTTGCACACTGGGCAAGGGTACAAGCGTAAAGGGTACAGCGTGGGGACATCGGCCGTGAGGACGCATCGCAACAATCGCACGGTTCGTCGCCGCCTGTTGAGCGGCGCGTTGCTGCTCGGTGCGGCGTCACTGCTTGGCGGATGCTCCAACTCCGACATGTTCTCGGCGCAAGGCGCGGAACAGTGGTTCTCGAAGCCGTTCACCGGTTTCAGCAAGCATGACTGGGCAACCCCGTCGACCGCGACCAATATGAGTCAGCTTCGCGAGGTGACGCCGGAGGATTTCGTCGATGCCGGCGGACGATGCGCGGCCGCTCCCGCGGAGGCGGCGCCGGCTGCCGGTGCGCAGTCCGGTGCCGAATTGCCGGCCGCGGCGACGGTTGCCGGCGGCATCGCGCTCACGATGACCGAATGCCAGGTGGTGCAGCGTGCCGGCTCGCCGCAGCAGGTCGATCTCGGCGCCAATGCCGGCGGTGAGCGAACCGCGGTGCTGACCTATACGCAGGGTCCGTGGCCGGGCATCTACCGCTTCCGCAGCGGACGTCTTGCCGAAATCGATGCGGTGGCGGTGCCGGAAAAACCGAAGCCCGCGCCGCGCAAGAAGCGCAACACCGCGCCGAAGACGGCGGCACGCTGAGCGTTTACGCCATCGCCGTTTCGTAAGCCTCGCTCGCCGCGAGCCATTCCTCTTCCGCCGTTGCGAGCGCATCGGCGGCGGCCGCGCGTTCTTTCGCGAAGGTGGCGGCTTTCCCCGGATCGCGCGCGAACAGCGTGCCGTCCGCGAGCGCCTCATCCAGCTTGGCGATCGCCTGCGTCTGCTTGTCGATCGCGGTTTGCGCGCGCGCGACGCGCTGGCGCAAGTCCTTGGCATTCTCGCGCTTTTGCGCTGCGAGCTTGCGCGCGTCTTCCGGCGTGAGGCGCGGATCTTTCTGCTTGTCGTTTTTCGCGGATTTTCCGTCGTCGTTGCGTTCGGAGAGGACGCGGCGGCGGTAGTCGTCGAGATCGCCGTCGAACGGGCGCACCGCGCCGTCGGCGACGAGCAACAGCCGGTCAGCGCAAGCATCGAGCAGATGCCGGTCGTGCGAGACGAGGATGGTCGCGCCGGGATAATCGGCGATCGCTTCGATCAGCGCCGCGCGGCTGTCGATGTCGAGATGGTTGGTCGGTTCGTCGAGGATCAGGAGATGCGGCGCGTCGAAGGTCGCGAGCGCCAGCATCAGCCTTGCCTTCTCGCCGCCGGAGAGCTTCGCCACCTTGGTATCGGCGGCTTCGCCGGAAAACCCGATGGTGCCGACGCGGGTGCGGACCGCCGCTTCCGGCGCGTCCGGCATCAGCGCGCGCACATGGTCGTAGGCGCTGGCGTTCTCGTTCAATTCGTCGAGCTGGTGCTGCGCGAAATAGGCGATCTTCAGTTTCTGCGCGCGGGTGATGCTGCCGCCGAACGGTTCGAGCTTGTCGGCGATCAGCTTCACCAGCGTCGACTTGCCGTTGCCGTTGGAGCCAAGCAGCCCGATGCGGTCGTCGGGATCGACGCGCAAGGTCAGCCGCGACAGCACCGGACGGCCCGGCTCGTAGCCGACCGAAACGCCGTCGAGCGCGATGATCGGCGGCGACAAGAGCTTGTCGGGCTTGGGAAACGTGATCGGCCGCACGTCGCTCGTCACCGCGACGGTGATCGTCTCCATCTTCTCCAGCATCTTCAGGCGCGACTGCGCCTGCCGCGCCTTGGTCGCCTTGGCGCGGAAGCGGTCGACGAACGCCTGCATGTGCTTGCGCTTTTCGTCCTGCTTCTTGGCGAGCTTCTGGTCGAGCAGCAGGCGCTCGGCACGCGCCGCCTCGAACGCGCTATAGCCGCCGCGCCACAAGGTCAGCTTGGCGTGTTCCAGCGACAGGATGAAATCGACCGAACTGTCGAGCAGATCGCGATCGTGGCTGATGACGATCATGGTCTTGGGATATTTGGCGAGATGATCCTGCAGCCACAGCGTGCCTTCGAGATCGAGATAGTTGGTCGGCTCGTCGAGCAGCAGCAGATCGGGCTCCGAGAACAACACGGCGGCGAGCGCGACGCGCATGCGCCAGCCACCGGAGAATTCCGAACAGGGCCGCTGCTGGTTCTCGGCCGAGAAACCGAGACCGGACAGGATCGCCGCGGCGCGCGCCGGCGCGGCATAGGCGCCGATGTCGGCGAGCCGGGTCTGGATGTCGGCGATGCGCTGCGGATCGGTCGCGGTTTCAGCTTCAGCGAGCAGCGCCGTGCGTTCGGTGTCGCCGCGCAGCACGACGTCGATCAGGCTTTCGGGGCCGTCCGGCGCCTCCTGGGCGAGACGGCCGATACGCCAGCGCGGCGCCAGCGTGATGTGGCCGGTCTCGGTCGGCTGTTCGCCGGTGATGGCGTTGAACAGCGTGCTCTTGCCGGCGCCGTTGCGCCCGACCAGTCCGATGCGCGAGCCGGGTGTGATCCGGACCGACGCATGGTCGAGCAGCAGGCGTCCGGCGATCCGGATCGAAAGGTCGTCGATGATGAGCATGCGGCCTTTTGACCGAGCCGCGCGCACGAGGCAACCCCGGCCGTTGCGGCCGGGATGCCCGGTGCGATCAAGCGATCAGCGCGTCCGATCAGTAGCAGACGCGGACCCAGCGCAGGCGCGTGCCGTAGGGGGTATCGACCCAGCGCTTCTTCATGACGCAGCCGCCATAGGCATAGGTCGGGCCGAACACGCCGAAACCGATGCCGCGATGCCAGCCATGATGGCCGTGGTGATGGCCGTGCCAGCCGCCGTGCCAGGCGGAGGCGGAGGTGGGCGCGAGCGCGGCGGTGCCCAGCGCGGCGACGGCGGCGAGGGCGAGAAGGGATTTGCGGAACATGGTGATCTCCTGTCGGGGGATGGGGTGGTGGCTTGAACCTGGAATTGAACCTCTTGCCCCTGTTGGTCGCCGCGGCCGCGCCGCCGGTTCAAACCGGGGCAGACGGTATTTCCGGACTTCAGTTTTCCGCTTCTTGCCGCCCCCCGGTGGGGGCCGCTATAAGCCGCGCCGAACCATCCCTTCATTCCCAAACCAAGGACACGTTCCCATGGCGCTCGAGCGCACCTTCTCGATCCTCAAGCCCGATGCCACCGCCCGCAACCTGACCGGCGCGGTCAATGCGATCATCGAAAAGGCCGGTCTGCGCATCGTCGCGCAGAAGCGCATCCGCATGAGCCGCAAGGATGCCGAGACCTTCTATGCCGTGCACAGCGCGCGGCCGTTCTTCGGGGAACTCGTCGAGTTCATGACCTCCGGCCCGGTGGTCGTGCAGGTGCTCGAAGGCGAGAACGCCATCGCCAAGTATCGCGAGATCATGGGCGCGACCGATCCGGCCAAGGCCGCCGACGGCACGATCCGCAAGCTGCACGCGAAGTCGGTGGGCGAGAACTCGGTGCACGGTTCCGACGCGGCCGACACCGCGGCCAAGGAAATCGCCCAGTTCTTCTCCGGCAACGAAATCGTCGGTTAAGCCGTTCGGCGACTGGTCACCATCTGGCGCGGGCGCTAAATTGGCTCCCGCGCCACATGCTGCATAAAAAATAAAGGGGAGACGACAGTGGGTTCGATTATGGATCCGTCCACCTGGGGAGCGGTGCTCTCTCACGGCTGGAGCGAGATGGGGCAGGCGACGTTCTGGGTCGCGCTGCTCAAGATCATGTGGATCAACATCCTGCTGTCGGGCGACAACGCGGTCGTCATCGCGATGGCCTGCCGCAGCCTGCCGCCGCGTCAACGCGTCTGGGGCATGATCCTCGGCGCCGGCGTCGCCGTGCTGCTGCGCGTCGTCTTCACCGTCGTCATCGCCTCGCTGATGTCGCTGCCGTATCTCAAGATCGTCGGCGGTATCGCGCTGTTCTACATCGCGGTGAAGCTGCTGGTTCCCGAGCATGAGGACGACAGCGAGACCGAGGCGGCCGAGCACCTGTGGCGCGCGGTGCGCATGGTCGCCATCGCCGACATCGTCATGAGCCTCGACAACGTGATCGCGATTGCCGCCGCCGCCGGCGATAACACCGCGCTCCTGATCCTCGGCCTCGCCATCAGCATTCCGCTGATCGTCGCGGGTGCCGCGCTGATCATGTCGCTGCTCGACCGGTTCCCGATCCTGATCTGGGCCGGTGCGGCGCTGCTCGGCTGGATCGTCGGCGAGGTGATCGCCACCGATCCGGTGGTGCATAGCTATCTGTCCGCGAACTTCGCGGCCGATATGCTGCACAAGATCGAGATCGCCTGCGGCATCGTCGGCGCGATCCTGGTGGTCGCGGTCGGCGGGATGTGGCGGAAGTCGCGGCTTGCGGCGATCGAGCAGCACAAGGTCGCGGCGGAGTAACCACCTCCAGAGGTCCGGTCCGTTCGCGCGGACCGGAGCAGGCTTATGAACAAGATCGTGCGGGGAGAGCAGATTCGCATCGGCGCATCTGTTTGCCCGCACGACTGCCCCTCGACCTGCGCGCTCGAAATCGAGATCGTTGACGACCGCACCATCGGCCGCGTGCGCGGCGCGAAGGACAACGACTACACGCTCGGCGTGGTCTGCGCGAAGGTCGGCCGCTATGCCGAGCGCGCCAACAGCCCGCATCGCGTTACCCATCCGCTGCGGCGCACCGGACCGAAGGGTAGCGGCCAGTTCCAGCGTATCTCCTGGGATGATGCGCTCGACATCGTCGCCGAGGAGTTCCTGAAGGCGGAGCAGCGCCACGGCAGCGAGGCGATCTGGCCTTACTATTACGCGGGCACCATGGGCCTGGTGATGCGCGACGGCATCCACCGGCTGCGCCACGCCAAAAAGTATTCCGGTTATCATTCGACCATCTGCGTGAACCCGGCCTATACCGGCTTTGCCGCCGGCACCGGCAAGGTCGCGGGCAGCGATCCGCGCGAGATGGCGAAATCCGATCTGGTGGTGATCTGGGGCACCAATCCGGTGAACACCCAGGTCAACGTCATGACGCATGCGGTGCGCGCGCGCAAAGAGCGCGGCGCGAAGATCGCCGCCGTCGATGTCTATATGAACGGCACCATGGAACAGGCGGACCTGCCGGTG
>JAHBZF010000144.1 GCA_019635575.1 Pseudolabrys sp.
GTGGAACACTGCGCGCCAGCGGCCGCTTTTGTTCTGTGGCTCGATTGCGCCGATTGCCGTCTCTACGCCTGCGCGGTTCAGCGCGGCTACGACGATCTCGCGCTTCCACGCGAGATAAGGCGCGTCCGCCCAGTGCTGGAGCGCGCAGCCGCCGCACACGCCGAAATGTTTGCAAACCGGCGCGATCCGATCCAGCGAAGGCTCGATGATTTCGAGGAGCGTGCCGCGTTCGCTGTCGCGCCGAATGCGCACGCGCTCTCCCGGCAGCGTGTACGCGACATGGACGCGGCCATCCGCCGTCTCCGCCACGCCATCGCCTTGTCGGCCAATGGAATCGATCCGTACTTCCTCGTCGATCATGGCAGCAGGGATAGCGGCGAATTTACTCGGCAGGAAGCGGCTTGCCGTGGGCGACGTGCTCGGCCTTCGGCGCCTCGGGGATATAGCCCCGCGCCGTCAGCGCATGGAAACGCCAGACCAGCAGCGCGGCATAGACCAGCAGGCCGATGGTGAAACCGATCCAGACCCCGGTGACGCCGAGCTTCAGCGGGAACGCGAGCAAATAGAGCGCGCCAAAGCCGACGATCCAGAAACTGAGTCCCGCGAACAGAAGCGGCACGCGCGTGTCGTTCAGGCCGCGCAATGCGCCCGCCGCCGCCGTCTGTACGCCATCCGCAACGAAGAAGGTGGAGCCGAGAACCAGCAGCCACGAGGCAATCGCGACAATCTGCTCCACGTCCTTCATGTACGAGTCCATGAAGAACAGCGGTGCGACGTTGCGGCCCAGCATCACCACGACCGTCATCACGAACATGAACGCGAACGAAAGCCCGACCGCGACGAAGCCCGCACGGCGTGCGCCTTCCGGGTTTTTCCGGCCCGCTTCCTGCCCGACGCGGACGGTCGCGGCCATCGCGATACCGAACGGAATCATGAACAGCACGGCGGCGATCTGCAGCGCGATCTGGTGCGCCGCGAGCGCGCTCGCACCGAACAGGCCGACGATCAGTCCCGCGCCGCCGAACAAGCCGTATTCGAGCAGGAACGTGCCCGACATCGGCGCGCCGACAACGATCAGTTGTTTCATCAGGTGGCCGTCGGAGCGCCAGAACTTTCCAAGCACCTGATACTTCTTAAACGGGCGCTGGCGATAGCAAACCCATAACGCTGCCGCGCACATGCCGAGATTGACCACGGTGGTCGCAACGCCCGCGCCGAGAATGCCGAGTTCGGGCGCGCCGAACGTGCCGAAGATCAGCACGTAGGCAATTGCGAAATTTGCGGGGACGGCGGCAAGCGTAATCCAGAGCGCAGGCTCAGGCCGGTTCACCGCGCCCATGAAACCGCGAATGGCGATGAACCACCACGCCGGAATGAGGCTCCACGCGAGTCCACGGAGATATTCTGCGGCGAATGCTGCGACCTGCTTTTCCTGTCCGAGCGCGAGCAGCAATTCCTCGCCCCAAAGTTGGCCTGCGGTCATCGGGATGCCGAGCAGCGTCGCGGCCCACAGCCCGACGCGCAACGAGCGGCGCACCATGCGCGGTTCGCGCGCGCCAAAGGACTGCGCGGCGAGCGGCGCAACCGCGGAAACCAGACCCATGCCAAGCACGAACGCGGCAAACAGGATCACCTGCGCCAGCGCGGCACCCGCAATAGCATCGCCGCCGAGGCGGCCGACCAGCGCGAGATCGGTCGTCATCATCGCGACCTGGCCGAGCTGGGTCAGCGCGATCGGCAAGGCAAGCCGGATCGTCTCGGTCAGCTCGGCGCGCCAAGGGCTGAGGCCGCCCGGAGTTCCGGCGGCAGGTATGGGAGTCATGCCATGCATGGATGCGGGACTTGTAGCTCACCTTGCGGCAATAGAAAGGCTGATTTGCTTGCACCCGCTCTGCGAAGGACAGATGACGGCAAAGCCAGCAAGACGGGCTAAACGCGCAGCCTAGTGTTCCGCATAAAGCAGGAACTCGGCGTTGCCGTCCCCTCCCGTGATCGGTGACGGAATGGTGCCACGCAGCCGCCAACCCTGCCGTCCCACCAGTAACTCAACGCGCTGGCACACGGCATCGTGCACGGCCGGATCGCGCACGATGCCTTTCTTCACGTGCTCGCGGCCCGCCTCGAATTGCGGCTTGATGAGCGCGACCAGTTCGGCGTGAGGTGCGGCGAAGGCGAGCGCCTGTGGCAGCACCAATTCCAGCGAAATGAAGCTGACATCGATCACGATGAGCGCGGCTTCGTCGGGGATTGCCGCTTCTTCCAGCTTGCGGATGTCGGTCTGCTCGAAGGAGACGACGCGCGGGTCGTTGCGCAGCCGCGTGTGCAACTGATCCGTGCCGGTATCGACCGCATAAACTTTCGCCGCGCCGCGCGCGAGCAGGATCTCGGTAAATCCGCCCGTTGACGCGCCGACATCGAGACAAACTTTTCCACGCGGGTCGATTTTGAAATGATTCAAGGCTGCTTCGAGTTTCAGTGCGCCGCGCGAAACGTATGGATGTACCGCTTGGGCGGAAATCTCCGCATCCTGCGCGATCTGTTGCGATGGTTTGCCGATTTTCGCGCCATCGGCCGTCACCAGTCCGGCTTCGATGGCAGCCTGCGCGCGCTCGCGGCTTTCAAAGAAGCCGCGGGACACGAGAAGTTTATCGGCGCGTTCTGACTTGCTCATCTGCCTGCCGGTTTATGCGCCATGGTATGGCCCGCTTTGCACAGTTACGCTGGCGAAGTGTAACGCGCGATGCTACATGGCTTGGCATTGCAAGACCGTGAAGTTCTTTTCCGAGGATAACATGTTTGTTTCGGTGCGGCTTTTCTGGATGCCGCTGGCGTTTGCAATCGCTTTCGCCGTCCCCGCCAGCGCATGGGTTACAGGCACGCCGCCGCAATTCGATAAGGCTGTGCAAGCGCAGGCAAAACCGAAGGCCAAAGCGCCCGCCAAAACCAAGAAAGGCGCGAAGCCGAAAGAAGCGCGTATCGACGGTGACGACGACGGTTCGCCGCGCATCTGGCGCTATGTACGCAGCGCGGACGGTCCCCTGCTCTCGTTCGGCGCGCGCAGGGGCGATGACATCCTGATCGCTTTTTCCTGCCAGCCCGGCAGCGGCACCGTGCGCGTAGTGGCGCATAACGCCTCGCCCGGCACGAAGCGCGGCGATCCGGCGCGGCTGCGGCTGCACAGCGGCAAAGAGCGCGTGGAAATCGCAGGCACCGCCTTCGCCGACACCAAGCAGAAGCGTCTCGATGTGGGTGGAATCTTGCGCGGCACGGAAATGCTGGTCGACATGTTCAAAGCGGGCGAAACGATGATCATCGAATTGCCGGGCCGCAAGGTCGGCGTGTCGCTGAAAACGCTCGGACGCAAGGCCGAGCAGTTTGCGGCCGCCTGTAACGCGAAAAACTGAAATCAGGCGCTGCGGCCGCCGAGCATCGAAGTTTCGCGACCGAGCGCCGCAAGCACGGTCGTGACGATGCCACGCGCGTCGAGTCCAGCACGTTCGTACATCTTCGCGGGCGAGTCGTGATCCTGGAAAATATCCGGCAACACCATCGGCCGGATCTTCAAGCCGTTGTCGAGCGCACCTTCCTTCGCCAGCAGTTCGAGCACATGGCTGCCGAAGCCGCCAACCGAGCCTTCCTCGATGGTGATCAGCACTTCATGTTCGCGTGCGAGCCGCAGGACGAGATCGCGGTCGAGCGGCTTTGCGAAGCGCGCATCCGCGACCGTCGCGGGCAGGCCCATCGCCGCCAGTTCGTCCGCCGCGCGTAGCGCTTCCGTGAGCCGCGTGCCGAGCGAGAGCAGCGCGACCTTGTTGCCTTCGCGCAGGATACGGCCCTTGCCGATTTCGAGCGGCACGCCTTCCGCCGGCATCGCGACGCCTGTGCCCTCGCCGCGCGGATAACGGAACGCTGACGGGCGGTCGTCGATCGCGGCCGCGGTCGCGACCATGTGGACGAGTTCTGCTTCGTCGGCCGCAGCCATCACCACCATGTCCGGCAGACAGGCGAGATAGGCAACATCGAACGAACCGGCGTGGGTCGCGCCATCGGCGCCGACCAGTCCGGCGCGGTCGATGGCAAAACGCACGGGAAGTTTCTGTACCGCCACGTCATGCACGACCTGATCGTAGGCGCGTTGCAGGAACGTCGAATAGATCGCGGCAAACGGCTTGTAGCCTTCGGTGGCCAGACCCGCCGCGAAGGTTACGGCGTGCTGCTCGGCGATGCCGACGTCGAAGGTGCGGTTCGGAAATTCCTTACCGAACAGGTCGAGGCCGGTACCGGAAGGCATCGCCGCCGTGATCGCGACGATCTTGTCGTCCTTGCGCGCTTCCTTGATGAGCGATTCCGCGAATACCTTGGTGTAGGACGGCGCGCCCGCTTTCGCTTTCGTCTGCGCGCCGGTGCGCACGTCGAACTTCACGACGCCATGATACTTGTCGTCGGACGCTTCGGCGGGCGCGTAGCCCTTGCCCTTCTGCGTGACGACATGGACCAGCACCGGTCCCGGCTCGTTGTCGCGCACGTTCTTCAGGACGGGTAGCAGGTGGTCGAGGTTGTGGCCGTCGATGGGGCCGACATAGCTGAAGCCGAGTTCCTCGAACAGCGTGCCGCCGGTGATGTAACCGCGCCAGTGTTCGATGCCGCGCGTGATCAGATCGTCGATGCGTTTCGGCAGCTTCGCCGTCACCTTCTTACCGACGTCGCGCAGCGCGTTGTAGGTGCGGCCGGAAATCAGCCGCGAGAAATAGGCCGACATCGCGCCGACCGGCGGCGCAATCGACATGTCGTTGTCGTTGAGCACCACGATCAGGCGGCTGCCGGCAGCGCCCGCGTTGTTCATGGCTTCATAGGCCATGCCCGCCGACATCGAGCCGTCGCCGATCACGCAGATGACGTTACGGTTGTCGCCGTTGAGATCGCGCGCGACCGCCATGCCGAAGCCGGCGGAAATCGAGGTCGAGGCGTGTCCCGCGCCGAAGGTGTCGTAGACGCTTTCGCTGCGCTTGGTGAAACCGGAAAGCCCGCCGCCCATACGCAAGGTGCGGATGCGGTCGCGGCGGCCGGTGATGATCTTGTGCGGATAGGCCTGGTGGCCGACGTCCCAGATCAGCCGGTCCTGCGGGGTGTTGAACACGTGATGCAGCGCGACCGTCAGTTCGACGACGCCGAGCCCGGCGCCGAGATGGCCACCGGTGGTTGCGACGGCATCGATCGTCTCCCGGCGCAACTCTTCGGCGAGCTGCGGAAGCTGATCGTCGGGAAATTGACGCAGATCGGCCGGGGTGCGGACGCGGTCAAGCAATGGGGTCTGCGAGGAAGAGGACAAAGGCACTCCGGAATCGGGCGGACGGCGAAGGGCCGGCGCGCTTGCGACATTTATACCACATCAAAACAGGCGGCAATTCGACCGTCGGCAGCGGGAATTAGGGCCGTGGATGGCCGGTCTGCGCGACCACGGCGGCAGGTTTCCGCGCCCGGTCGCCGAGCCGGAACGGGCCGCAGCAGATCATGAAATAGTCGTAGGCCGAGCCGGTCCGCTCATTGGCCATCAGGAACTGGAAGTGGACCCGGAAGAACCGCCAGCGGAACCTGGGATAGCTCTCCGGGGCGATGATGTCGCGGAACCGGACCGGCACCACGGCCGGATTGCGGCCCGGCTTCAGTCCATGCCCGGCGATGGGCTCGAACGGATAGAAGTTCATCACGTCCTTGCGCGACTGGTAGTCGACCCAGTCGAGGTCGGCGGTCACGGCGAGGGCGGCGAGCCGCGCCCGGAAGGCGTCGGCCGATGGATTGAAGCCGATGATCGGCAGGTTGGCGCCGATCGTCACCAGCGCGAGATGCTTGCCGCGAGCGAACTCCGGATCGCGGGCGAAGGCGCGCGCGACCACCTCCACCGCGACGAACGAGCCGGACGAATGCCCGACGACCACGAATTCGTCGGCGTCGGAGGCGCGGACCTCCTCGATCAGATAGCCGGCGAAAGTCTCGAATCTTTTTTCCCAATCAGGCCGCTGGCCATAGGCAAACTGGTGCGTCGAGACGATGTCGTCGAACATGTAGAACATGTAGGACAGCGGCTCGGTCTTGCGCACGATCACGACGAACGCGGCGGCGAAGACGGCGAGGCCGATCAGCCACGCGACGACCGATGGCGCGACCAGCGCCAGCAAGCCGCCGGCGAGGCCGCCGACCAGCGCGGCGGCGAGCGTGTTCGTCAGCAGGATGACGAATGGGTAGAGCGTGAACAAACCGAAACGCCAGTGTGCGGCGAAGACGCGCGCATAGACGCCATTGGCGAGCGAGTTGAACAGCGAGCCGAGCGCGTGGAGGGTCTTCCACCATGCCGGCCGCGCGAAGTCCTCGCGGATGATGTCTTCCCAGCGCAGGAATTCGTAAGTCGTGTCGACGCGCCACGGCGCGCCGGCGGCGTCTTCACCTTGCGTGTCGAGCGTCCAGTGGGTGGTGAAGCGGTCGTCGGGATTGACGATCTTGCCGACCTTGCCGGTCAGGCCGTAGAGCGCGCAGAACTTGCGGTATTCGCCGCGAAACAGCCGGTAGTATTCGGCGAGGCCACGCGGGTCGTAGCCCTGCGCGTAGACGACATGGCGGCTTCGGACGCGCGGCAGAGCGGATGCGCCGGCGTCGGTCCTCTCAGTCGACATCGAGCGGCTCGGTCCCGCTGGGTTTGCCGCCGGCGCCGAGGGTGATCTTCTCGACGCGCGCTTCCGCCTGCGCCAGAAGTTCCTCGCAGCGCTTCTTCAGCAGTTCGCCGCGCTCGTAGATCGCGACCGATTCCTCGAGCGGCACTTTGCCTTCCTCGAGTTTCTTGACGATGGTTTCGAGCTCCGCAATCGCCTGCTCGAACGGCAGTTTTTTCACGTCGGGTGCGGAATCGGCCATGGTGTCGTCCTCTGCTCGCGGGCAGGTCGCCCGGTTCGGGCGCGGGTGTCAAGTCGGGTCGGGCCGGGGGGAAAAGCGGGCGATTTATGCCTGCATCAGCGCCTTCACATGCGCCGCCGCCGAACCGGAGAGACCCTGCAGGTCGTAGCCGCCTTCCAGCAGCGAGACGATGCGGCCGCCGGCGTGCTGGTCGGCGACCTCCATCAGCTTGCGCGTGACCCAGTCGAAATCCGCTTCGTCGAAGTTGAGATTGGCGAGCGGGTCGCGATGATGCGCGTCGAAGCCTGCCGAGATCAGCAGGAAGTCCGGCTGGAATTCACGCAGCCGCGGCAGGATCACGGTCTCGACCGCCTCGCGGAACTGCTCGCCGCCGTCGTTCGGCCGCAGCGGCGCGTTGACGATGGTGTTGAACTCGCCGCGCTCGGTCTTGGCGCCGGTGCCGGGATAGAGCGGCATCTGGTGCGTCGAGCAATACATCACCGACGGATCGCGCCAGAAGATGTCCTGCGAGCCGTTGCCGTGATGCACGTCGAAGTCGATCAGCGCGACGCGCTCGACGCCGTGCTTCTGCTGCGCGTAGCGCGCGGCGATGGCGGCGCTGTTGAAGATGCAGAAGCCCATCGGCTTTGCCGTCTCGGCATGATGGCCGGGCGGGCGCATGGAGCAGAAGGCGTTGCCGGCTTCCTTCGCCATCACCGCGTCGATGGCGCGGGTGGCGGCGCCGATGCAGCGCAGCGACGCCTCGAAACTGCCCGGCGACATCACCGTGTCGCCGTCGAGGCCGATCATGCCTTCCTTCGGCGCGTTGTCGCGGATCAGCTCGACGTAATCCATCGGATGGCAGAGCGCGACGGTTTCGAGCTCGCACATCGGCGCCTGCTCGTGCGCGAGCGGCTTGAACTCGTCCTTGGCCCAGACGGCATCGAGCGCGCGGATGCGGTCCGGCCGCTCCGGGTGTCCGGCGGGTGTGATGTGGTTGAGCGACGAGGGATGGGTCAGGAGGAGGGTGGTCATCGGCATTATGTAGCGCCTGCGGCGGCGCTCTGCCACCCCGTCAGCGATAAGGCGTCACCACCACGCCCGGCGGCGGCACGCTGTCGTCCGGCACGAAGAAATCCGCCGCCAGCGGCTCAGACGGATCCGCGCGATAACGCTCGAAATCGGTGACGCCCTCGCCGGCGAGGAAACTGTCGTCGATCAGGAAATAGCCGGTGAAATCGACCGGCTTGTGGAAAACCGCATAGGCGGCGTCGGCGACGATCTCCGGCTTGCGCGACATCTTCATCACCTGATCGCCGCCGAGCAGGTTCCTGATCGCGGCGGTGGCGATGGTGGTGCGCGGCCAGAGTGCGTTGACGGCGATCTTGCCGCGCATCTCGCCGGCGAGGCCGAGCACCACCATGCTCATGCCGAACTTCGCCATGGTGTAGCCGGTCGAGGGCGCGAACCACTTTTCCTGCATGTCGAGCGGCGGCGACAGCATCAGGATATGCGGGTTCTGCGCTTTGAGGAGATAGGGCAGCGCGAGCTTCGACACCATGAAGGTGCCGCGCGCATTGATCTGGTGCATCAGGTCGAAGCGGCGCATGTCGGTTTGCGCCACCGGCGTCATGGAAATCGCGCTGGCGTTGTTGACGACGATGTCGATGCCGCCGAAGCGCTGCGCGGTCTGCGCGAGTGCATCGGTGACGGCCGCCTCGTCGCGTACGTCGACGACGAGCGGCAATGCCTCGCCGCCGGCGGCCTCGATCGCGGCGGCGGCGGTGTGGATCGTCCCCTCGAGCTTCGGGTGCGGCGTATCGGTCTTCGCGGCGATGGCGAT
The DNA here is from genome assembly GCA_019635575.1 of Pseudolabrys sp. Lineage (GTDB taxonomy): Bacteria > Pseudomonadota > Alphaproteobacteria > Rhizobiales > Xanthobacteraceae > Pseudolabrys. Next base: position 8,729 of record JAHBZF010000144.1, read on the forward strand.
GCGCGCGCCGTCGCGCGCGGCGCGCAAGGCGATGGCAAGGCCGATGCCGCGCGACGCGCCGGTGATGAAGAGGGTTTTGCC
>JAHBZF010000145.1 GCA_019635575.1 Pseudolabrys sp.
GTTTCTTCAAAGACTTACACCTGCCACCCTCTTGCAACCGGCGCGCACGCCGCTAGGAATGCCGCATGGCTCACAAACCGGCCGGCCCGCGCCGCGGACCCGGCGCCCCCGGCAAACCGGGCGAAACCCATCAGCACCGCGACCGTCGCGAACGCTTCGAGCGTGCGCGCCGCGAATCCCTGCGCCCGAGCGACGACGACGCCCCGCTGGTTCTCTACGGCTGGCACACGGTGAAGGCCGCACTCGAGAACCCGGACCGGGCGATCCGCAAATTCCTCGCCACCGACAACGCGATGCGGCGGCTCGCCGAGGAAGGCGTGACGCCGCGCGTCGCGCCGCAGATCGTACGCCCCGGCGATATCGACGCACGGCTGCTGCCCGATGCCGTGCATCAGGGCTTTTATCTCGAAGCCGATCCGCTGACCCCGCTCGATATCGAGCGAGTGCCGGCGCGCGGCATCGTGCTGGCGCTCGACCAGATCACCGATCCGCACAATGTCGGCGCGATCTTCCGCTCGGCGTCGGCGTTCGGCGTCACCGCCATCGTGACCACGCAGCGGCACAGCCCGGACGCCCACGGTGCGCTGGCCAAGGCCGCGACCGGCGCGCTCGAACACGTGCCGCTGGTGGTGGTGCAAAATCTCGGCCGCGGGCTCGAAACGCTGAAGGCGCGCGGCTTCATGCTGGTCGGTCTCGACAGCGAAGGCGACGGCGATCTCGCCGCGCTCGACCTGCGCGCGCCGCTGGTGCTGGTGCTCGGCGCCGAAGGCAAGGGATTGCGCCAGCTCACCCGCAATCTGTGCGACCATCTGGCACGGATCGACCTTCCCGGCCGCATCAAGAGCCTGAACGTGTCGAATGCGACCGCGCTGTCGCTCTACGTCGCCTCGACCCGTATCGCCGCCAGGACAGCGGCCAGGCAGACCTGACGCACCAGCGCGTCAGGTCATCAAGGAGTTAGCCGGCGCGACCTTCGAAACGATCGCGACCCTGAACCAGCGCGGCGATCTTGCTGTCGGCGATCGAGCGCTTGAGCATCCAGAACCCGCAGTCGGGATGGATGTACTTCACGCGGCCGGCGCCAAGGATCTTTTCCGCGCGCTCGATCTGCCGCGCGATCGCGTCCGCGCTTTCCGTCTCCGTCGCCTTGATGTCGACGACACCGAGACCCATGCCGATATCGGGACGCAGTTCGCGGAACGCTTCCAGTTCTTCCGGCGGACGGTGCGAATTTTCCATGACGATGTGGTCGACATGCAGGGTGTTCAGATAGGCCATCAACTGATCCCACTTGCCCTTCTGGATAGACTGCCCACCGTAATTGCCGAAGCACAGATGCACGGCCGGGGTCGTCTTCACCGCGTCGAGCACCTTGTTCATCGCCGCCGCGGCCCATTCCCATTCTTCCGCATGGCCCGGCAGATTGGCCTCGTCGACCTGAATGACATCGGCATCGATGTGGCTCACCTGCTCGGCCAGCGCGCCGGCAATGCCCATCGCCAGTTGCGCGACGTCACCATAATGATGATCGATCAGGGTTTTCGCCAGCATGTGCGGGCCGGTCAGCGTGAACTTGAACGGCTTGCTGGCCAGCACGCGCGAACGACGGCACGCCGCCGGAAGATCCAGCGTGCCCGACGTGATCGGTCCATCCACGACGCCCGGCGGACGCGTGCGGAATTGCATGCCCTGGTTCTTCCGGTAGTCGAGGATTTCCTCGAACGTCATCTCGGTGCGCACACCACCGAGCGGCACAACGAAATATTCGATCATGCCGTTCGTTTCGGGATGGTTTATGTCGAAGCGCGACAGTTCGCCGTCGCAGACGACATCGATCCCGGCCTTCTCCTGGGTGGCGATGACGACGCGCGTGGCGTCCGTCACCGCCTGCTCCGACGGATTGGCAACGAGCCACTCCGGAACGGGATATGATCCGACCGTGGTGGTTTTGATCCGTGGGCTGGCCATAGCGTTACTGTCTCCGTCGCTTCATCTTGCGAATGCCGCGCCTGCGGCAGCACGCATCACTTGGTTAGATCGCTTAGCTCGTTCACTTCGGCAGGAAATCGAGGCTGTAATACTGCTTCGGATTGGCGGCGGCCGCTGGCTCGATTCCGCCGAATTCGGTCATCAGCTTGACCGAGGCCGCGAAGTTGGCGTCGGTCACGCGAAATGGGATCTGCCCCTTGGTCTCGTCGGTGTAATAGAGCGGCAGGGTCAGCTTCAGACCGGCGACGAGGCTCCCGCGCGAACCGGCTTTCGGATAAGCCCGCAACATCGAATCGATGGCGACTTCCGGATTCTTCTCGGTCTCCTGCACCGAGCGGACGGCAGCTTTCATGAAGCTGCGCACCAGCGCCGCGCGCTTCGTGGCGGTGTCCTTGCTGACCAGGAGACCCGAGCTGATCAGGTTGAGGCCGTAGTCGGAGAACGGCATCACCGACACCGGCTTCTTCGATGCCTCCTCGATCTTCAGGTTCTGGTCCATCAGATAGCCGAGCATGGCATTGGCGCGACCGTTGACCACAGCGTTGATCTTCGTCTGCGCGTCGCCGCCGACGATATTCATCTCGCTTTCGGTGATACCGACCTTCTTGAGAAACAGCGGCCAGACCTGCGATGGCGCGTCGCCCGGCGTCACCGCCACGGTCTTGCCCTTGAGATCCTGCGGCTTGCGGATGTTGTATTCCGTGAGGCTGATGACAGCCATCGGGCTCTTCTGCAGCAGAACGCCGGTAGCGATCACCGGTGCGCCCTTCGACGCGGCCTTCACCACGGTCGGAATATCGGCATACCCGAAGTCGGCGGTTCCGGCCGCCACCGCCTGAATGGTCGAGACGGAGCCGCGACCTTCCTGAATGACGAGATCGATGCCCTCGTCGGAAAAGTATCCGCGCTCCTTGCCGAGAAAGAACGGAGCGTGCTCGCTATAGGCGTACCAGTTCAGCAGCAAAATGACTTTCTCAGCCGCCTCCGCGCGCTGCACGAGCGTGGCGGACATGGCGATCACGACAGTGGCAGCAAGCGCACCAAGACGCGAACCAAAACGCAGCGCACGAAATGTTTTCAGCGTCGCCATCCGGAGCCCCTCCCTCAAAATTATCGTTGTAACCGTTTGGTTAAATCGTAGAGGCACCTCCGAGAGCCGTCAACAGAACGCATTCCACAGCCGCATGGCGTGGGACAGCCACGTTCCCGCCGAAGGCGACCGCCCACCGGCCCATCCGGGTCTCGCGGACACGGCGAACCGGCAATTTATGTCGACTGGAGGTGGTGCCGCCGCTAACGCGCGACGAAGACCGGTTGGGTCTTACTTCTGCTCAACGGCAATCTTTGCGCGCTCGATCAGCGTGCGCCAACGGACGATTTCCTTGGCGATGTAGTCGTGGAATTCGTTGCCGCTGATCAGCCACACCGTCGCGCCGTCGTGGGCGAGCGCCTTGATGATCTCCGGCGCTTCCATCGCCTTGTGGATTTCCTGCGTCAGCCGCTGGACGATCGGCGACGGCGTATTGGCGGGCGCGACCACGCCATACCATTGGTTCGCCTCGAACCCCGGCAGCGTCTCGGCGATGGTCGGGATGTCCGGCTCGGACGCGAGCCGTTTCAGGCCGGCGACACCGAGCGCGCGCAACTGGCCGGTGCGGACGTGCTGCAACACCGCCGATGCGCCGGTCAGCGCCAGTTGCACATGGCCGGCGATCACATCGCTCACCGCCGGATTGGTGCCGCGATATGGAACGTGCAGCAGCTCGATCCCCGCGGCATCGGCGAACGCGAGCGTCGCGATATGCGCGGCGCTGCCGACGCCGCCCGTGGCGTAACTCAACTGGCGCGGGCGGGCCTTCGCATAATCGATAAATTCGCGAACCGTTTTCACCGGCAGCGACGGGTTGACCACCAGCGCGTTATTGACGCTCGCGACCATGCTGATCGGCACGAAGCTCTTGAGCGGGTCGTAGCGCAGATGCGGATACATGCTGACATTCACCGCCAGTGTACCGATATGCCCCATCATCAGCGTATAGCCGTCGGGTGCGGACCGCGCGACGAAGTCCGACGCGATCGAGCCGCCCGCGCCGGGCCGATTCTCGATCACGAACGACGTTGCGAACACGTCACCGAGCTTCTTGCCGAGAAGGCGCGCCAGAATGTCGGTGCTGCCGCCGGGCGTGAACGGCACGACCAGGGTGACGGGATGGTTCGGGTAATCCGCCGCAAGCAGGCGCGACGGCAAAACCGCCGACGCCGCCGACGAAGCGCCCAGTACGAGAACACGGCGGCGGCTCAAACCAGGAAACAATGCGCTCACAGAACCGGACTCCATGGTACCAGCACCTCGCGATAACCCTCCCCGCTCTTCTCCACGTGGCCGAGCGCGGGGAATGGATAATGGAAACCCTGCACCAGCATCCGGTCGCTGACCAGCATGTCATAGACCTTGCGCCGCGTCGTCTCGGCGGTCACTGGATCGACATCGAGCATGAAATGCCAGCCGGGATGGCGCGCGAACAGGAACGGCGCATGGGTGACATCGCCCTGCACGAACACCTGCTTGCCGGCAGAACTGAGCACCAGCGAGGTGTGTCCCGGCGTATGTCCCGGCGTGCCGACCGCCGTGACGCCGGTGATAACCTCCTTGTCCCAGTCATAGGTGCGCACGCGCTTGAGCACCTCGCCCGACATGACGCGTCGGACATTCTTGAAGCCGTCCTGCACGCGCGGCTTGGAGGCGCGGCTCATCTCGCCGTCGTCCATCCAGAACTTGTGCTCGGGAGCCGGCACCAGCACCTCGGCACTGGCAAAGGCAAGCGTGCCGTCAGCGCGCAGCAGCCCGTTGATGTGGTCGCCGTGATAATGGGAAATGATCACCGCATCGATCGCCGCGGGGTCGATCCCTGCGGCGGCAAGACCGAGCAGCAGCCGGCCGTTGATGCCGCCATTGCTCTTGAAGGCGCGCTCGCCGGTGCCGGTATCGACCAGAACGAGCTTGCTGCCGGTATTGATGACGATCGGATTGTACGGACCGGCGTAGATATTCGGGTCCATGAACAGATCGGTGAGCGCCGCCGTAACCTGCGCCTTCGGTACATTCGAGACGAAGCCGTCGGTCACCGGCATCCGGCTGACGCCATCGTTGATCACGGTGACCTCAATCTCGCCGAGCTTGTAGCGATAAAAGCCCGGCGCCTGGGTGCCGCTCGCGGGCGCGGCGGCCCACGCGGCATTCGGCAGGCTACCGGCGGCCGCGGCCGCCACCGCGCCGCCAAGCCCGGCCGCTCCCTGCATCATCGACCGTCGCGTCAGCATGGCTGCGTTCCCCCATCTATGGCTTGCCGCCATCGGTAGCGCCGCGTTGCCTATTCTCAAAATGGATCATATGAATTCAAGTCATTCACTTAGCGAATGATGACATGAACCTCGGCGCCTTCGATCTCAACCTGCTCAAAGTGCTGCATGCGCTGCTGACAGAGCGCCATGTCACCCGCGCGGCGCAGCGGCTCGGCCGTTCGCAGCCCGCCGTCAGCAATGCGCTGCAACGCCTGCGACGGTCGCTGAATGACGAGTTGCTGGTACGAGCGCCGCAGGGTCTCGCGCTCACGCCGCGCGCACAACTGCTGCAGCAGCCGCTGCGCGACCTGCTCGCTCTGGTGGACGGCACCGTGCTCGGTCCGCCCGCCTTCGACCCGGCGACCGCCGACGGCATTTTCCGCGTCGCCTTGCCGGACCGGCTGACCATCGCGATTGTCCCACCGTTGTTCGCGCGCCTGCATCACGCGGCGCCACGCCTGGTGTTGCAGATCGTCACCGCCGACCGCGACCACGCCGCCGCACTGCTCAATGCCGACGCGATCGACGCATTTGTCGGCTGGGTCGATGATCCCCCGCCGCATCTGCATTCCGAATTCCTGCTCGATGAGGCGCCGTTCTGCGTGATGCGCCACGGCCATCCGCTCGCGAAACACAAGCGGTTCACCATGAGCGCGCTGCTCGGCTACCCGCACCTCGCCGTCAGCGCCGCCGGCGGACGGACGCAGATTTTCGACGACCGGCTGGCGCAACACGGCCTGGAACGGCACGCACAGGTGATTCTGACCAGCTTCACCGCCGTTCCGCAGATGCTGCGCGGCAGCGACATGGTGGGCGTGTTCACGCGGTTTGCGGCGGAAGCGTTTTCGGCGAGTGACGGACTGGCCAAGCGCCCGCTGCCGCTTGATGTCGGCAACATCACGACCAAATTGATCTGGCATGCGCGCAACGAGCGCGATCCACGTCACGCGTGGCTGCGCGCACAGATCGTGTCCGTCTGCAAGGAGATCAGCGCGGCTACGGCACGCCCCGTGCCAAAGCGGGGACGCCGCTAATCGGCGTTCGCCTGCGCGGCACCGCGCTTGCGATAGAGGCGGATGCTCATCTGGTCGTTACCGATGATCTTCACTTCCGCCTCGGCGCGGATCACGCGGACGTCCTTGCCGTGATCAGCCGAGACCGCGCGATGACGCGACGGCGCAACCGGGATCGTTCCGGTCGCATCCTCGACCGCGATCCGCTTGATGCGCGAACGCTTCTGCTTCAACTCGGCGATCAGTTCGCGCGACGGCGCCTTCATCGATTTCGATGCGCGACGGGCGGGCATGGCCGGCGCGGCATGCCGCGCATGCTTGCGCGCGCTCCCCTGCACGCTCTTGCGCACGCGATAACGCGGCGGCGCATAGCCCGGTTGCGGCGGCATCACCAACACGCCGGAATGCGCACCGCCCGCATAGGGATAAGGCCGGCCGAGATCGGGCGGCATCGGCGCATCGGTGACGATGACGCGGTTGAAGCCCTGAACCTGCGGCGGCGGCGGCACATAGCCAGCGGGATAGCCCGGCGCGGGCGCATAACCTTGCGGATAAACCTGTGCGGCAGCCGCCACAGCCGACAGCAACAGCGCGATTCCGCCCGCCGCCCAATAACGCACCATCAACATCCCACGTCCCCCGTTTTTGTCCTGTTCGCCGCGCTCCCCGCGTCGGCTTATTTTTGCGGTACGTCGTCCGGCACCGGTTCGAACCGTGGCCGCCGCAACGGCGGCGGCGGAATTTCGCTGTAGCCCGGCGGCGTCGACCATGAGCGGTAGTAGTCTTCCGGCGGGCCGCCGCGCCGCTTCGGCAGTACTTCGAGCCGGCCGCTGACCGGAATCCGGTCGGCGCCGGGGAAGTAGTGCCGGTTCAGCCACGGCCGGTTGATGTCGCGCACATAGACCGGATCCTGGCCGACGAATTCATAGACGTCGGTGGTCGCCGGACCGGCGGCATAAGCGCCATAGCCATAGGACGGCGCATAGCCGCCCCCGGCGGCGAGATCGGCAGCGAGCGCGCCCGACACGGGCAACGCGAGCACAAAAGCGATCGACAGAGTGATGCGATGCATGGCCAAGACACCTACTGTGACGTCCAACGTGACATCCCAACGCGTGACCAGCCGATTTTATCCGAACCCGACCGCAATCAGACATCGACGGCGCAAGGAATTGCGGGGTAACATTAACCTGGGGGCACGAAAGTCGATCAAAGACCCGCGCCGGCATGGTTAAGACAACCGGGACCGACCGCAGGGACAACGAGACATCCCGGACGATGCCGAAATCGAAGACGCCGCCCTCCTCTCAGGCCACGGAACCGTCAAACGGTCGCAGCGGCGCCAGCTTCCGCCGCCGCTATGACGAGCTCGAGCGGAACCGCTCGGTGCTGGTCGCGCGCCTCGCCCAACTGCGCAGCCGCGCCGGCGCGCATCCGGCCTGCAACCAGGCCCTCAAACTGCTCAACGAGACCTATCGCAAATCGAGCCTGGCGCAGCGGATCGGCGTGCTGCAGGCGGCGAGCTTCATGCTCGATATCATCGAGCGGCTGACGCTGACGCTCTGACGGACCTGCGAGCCGACCATCTATGCTTCCATGCTTATCGTGCCGCAAGCCGATCCATGCTCCATGGCAAAGACGGTCACTTTTGTTGTTTCCTGGGTGTTCGAAGCCAGCGGCAAAACATCAACACGAGCTACGTGGAGTGTCTGAAGCCAAACGCGGCTAATTAGTTAGCTACAATGTCACCGTTGAGCACGCGGTTTCGATAAAACTCGAAAGCCTGCGCCGCAAGTTCAGAATGATTAGCATCGTAAAATTTGGATACCCTAGCATCCGTGACTTTCGTCAAGCCGTACGTCAGATCGCAGTTGAATGCGATGATTGCTGCGCTTGGTTCGACAAGCTTGTCGACGTTAGGCACGAGTCCGCAACTGACGCAGGTTTTCCGAATATCCTCGTAGGCCTTCCGCAGCACGGCTTCGTCATCATGCGATCCGATAAAGTCATCGAGATACACAGATATCGTAACGCCCCTAGTTCGTGCTCGTTCAATCGCCTGCATAACAGGAGAGCGCATTAGCACGACGCTCGCAATAA
>JAHBZF010000146.1 GCA_019635575.1 Pseudolabrys sp.
GTCCGGTTTCACCAAGCGCGCCGAGAGCGAGTACGACCCGTTCGGCGCCGCGCATTCCTCGACCTCGATTTCGGCCGGCCTCGGCATGGCGGTCGCGCGCGACCTCGACGGACGCCATAATAATGTGATCGCGGTGATCGGCGACGGCGCCATGTCCGCCGGCATGGCCTACGAGGCGATGAACAATGCCGGCGCGATGAATTCGCGGCTGATCGTCATCCTCAACGACAATGACATGTCGATCGCGCCGCCGGTCGGCGCCATGTCGTCGTATCTGGCGCGGCTCATTTCCGGCAAGACCTACCGCACCCTGCGCGACATCGGCCGGCAGCTCGCCAAGAGCCTGCCGAAATTCTTCGAGGAGAAGGCCGAGCGCGCCGAGGAATTCGCGCGCGGTTTCTGGACCGGCGGCACGCTGTTCGAGGAACTGGGCTTCTATTACGTCGGCCCGATCGACGGCCACAACTTCGATCACCTGCTGCCGGTGCTGCGCAATGTGCGCGACGCGGAAACAGGACCGATCCTCGTCCACGTCGTCACGCAGAAGGGCAAGGGCTACGCGCCGGCCGAAACCTCCGCCGACAAATATCACGGCGTCGTCAAGTTCGACGTCAAGACCGGCGCGCAGGCGAAGTCGAAGGCGACCGCGCCGAGCTACACCAAGGTGTTCGGCGAGAGCCTGACGCGCGAGGCGGCGAAGGACGGAAAGATCGTCGCCATCACCGGCGCGATGCCGTCCGGCACCGGCGTCGATATCTTCCAGAAGAGTTTTCCGGAGCGCACTTTCGATGTCGGCATCGCCGAGCAGCATGCGGTGACGTTCGCCGCCGGGCTTGCGAGCGAAGGTTACAAGCCGTTCGCCGCGATCTATTCGACCTTCCTGCAACGCGCTTACGATCAGGTGGTGCACGACGTGGCGATCCAGTCGCTGCCGGTGCGTTTCGCCATCGACCGCGCCGGGCTTGTCGGCGCCGACGGGCCGACCCATGCCGGCTCGTTCGATATCGCCTATCTCGGCTGCCTCCCCGGCTTCGTGGTGATGGCGGCGGGCGACGAGGCCGAGCTGATGCACATGGTCGCGACCGCCGCGGCCATCGACGACCGGCCGAGCGCCGTGCGCTATCCGCGCGGCGAAGGTCTCGGCGTGCCGATGCCGGCGGACGGCGTGCCGCTCGAGATCGGCAAAGGGCGCGTGCTGCGCGAGGGCTCCAAGGTCGCGCTGCTGTCGTTCGGCGCGCGGCTCGGCGAATGCCTCGCCGCCGCCGACGAACTCGCCTCGTTCGGACTGTCCACCACCGTCGCCGATGCGCGGTTCGCGAAGCCTCTCGACACCGATCTGGTGCTGCGGCTCGCGCGCGAGCATGAGGTGCTGCTCACCATCGAGGAAGGCGCGGTCGGCGGCTTCGGCAGCTTCGTGCTGCAGGCGCTGTCCGATCACGGCGCGCTCGATCGCGGGCTGAAGGTCCGCACGCTCGTTTTGCCGGATCGCTTCATCGATCACGACACGCCGGCGGCGATGTATGCGGCGGCCGGTCTCGACGCCAAGGGCATCGTCGCCAAGGCGTTCGAGGCGCTCGGCAAGGATAGCCACGGCGTGATGCGCGCCTGAGCTTCACGCGCCCGCGGCGTCATCGCATCACCGGCAGCGATCGATCCATCAAAAACAACGATGGTTCGTCGCTATTCCTTTCGTATTTTCTCCATGATCCCGCGCTAAACGGACGCGCGGATTAATCCTCATGACAATGACACCGACACACCCCGCCGGGCCTCGGGCACCGGCGCGCGATCCCGCCGCCTGGCGGACCGAACTGACCGAGACCGTCCGGCTCGCCGTGCCGATGGCGGCGACGCAGCTCGGCCAGATCGCGATGATGACCACCGACCTGATGCTGCTCGGGCGGCTCGGCCAAGACGTGGTCGCGGCGGTCGCGCTCGCGCATATCGTGCTGTTCCTCTGCTTCATGCTCGGCATGGGGCTCGTCTCCGCCGTCGCGCCGCTCGCCGCGCAGGCATTCGGCGCGCGCGAGCCGCGCATGGTGCGCCGCGCGCTGCGCGTCGGGCTATGGGCGGCGACTCTTGTCGGCATTCCCCTCACCGTCTTGCAGATGTTCGGCGCCGACATCCTCACCGCGCTCGGCCAGGATCGCGCGACCGCGCAGCTCTCCGGCCATTATCTGCACGGGCTCGCCTGGAGCATGGTGCCGGCGTGGTGGTTCATCGCGCTGCGCAGCTTCATGGGCGCGGTGAACCGGCCTGAGCCCGGCCTGTGGATCACGCTCGCCGCGATCCCCGCCAATCTCGTGCTCGCCGCGATCCTGATCTTCGGCCTGTTCGGCCTGCCGCCGCTCGGCGTGCTCGGCGCCGGACTCGCGACCACGCTGGTCAATCTCGGCATGTGCGCCGCCGGCGTCTGGGTCTGCTATGCACGGCCACCGTTCCGCAAATATCAGGTCCTCGGCCGCTTCTGGCGCACCGACTGGCCGCTGATGCGCAAGCTGTTCGTGATCGGCGTGCCGATCGCCGGCATGTTCGCGCTGGAATACGGCCTGTTCGCCGTCGCCGCGATCATGATGGGCTGGATCGGCACCACCGCGCTCGCCGCGCACCAGATCGCGCTGCAGTTCGCCTCGGTGATCTTCATGGTGCCGTTCGGCATCGCCCAGGCGGCGACGGTACGCGTCGGCCAGGCCGCCGGACGGCGCGATCCCGCCGGCACGCGGCTTGCCGGTTTCGTCGCCATCGCGCTCGGCGCGGCCTTCATGGTGACCATGGTGCTGCTGGCGATCACCGGCCGCAACGTGATCCCGCTCGCGTTCCTCGGCAGCGACACCGCGCACGCGGCGGAAACCATCGCGCTCACCGCGACGCTGCTGCTGGTCGGTTCGACCTTCTTCATCGTCGACGGCATCCAGTCTGTCACCGCCGGCGCGCTGCGCGGCCTCAACGACACGCGGGTGCCGCTGCTGATCGCCGCCGTGTCGTTCTGGGCGATCGGCTTCACCGCCTCCTATGGTCTCGCCTTCCCGGCCGGACTGGAAGCGGCCGGCATCTGGTTCGGCTTTACCATCGGCATCGCCGTCTATGCGATTCTGCTGGTCTGGCGCTTCCATGCGCTGACGCAACGCGGTTATCTTCCGGACGCACCCGGCTAAATCCGATGACAGACGTGTTGACGATCGAACGCATCGGCCATCGCGGCGACGGCATCGCCGTGACCGCGACGGGCGAGGCGTTCGTGCCTTATGCGCTGCCCGGCGAAACGGTGGAGACCGCAGCCGCGCCCGAGCATCCGGAGCGGCGCAGCCTCGTGCGTGTCGTAACGGCCAGCCCTGAGCGCGCCACGCCAATCTGCCCGCATTTCGGCATCTGCGGCGGCTGCGCCACGCAGCACTGGCAGCTTGCGCCTTATCTCGCGTGGAAACGGCAACTGGTCGTCGAGGCGCTGCGGCTCGAAGGGATCGATGCGCCGGTCGAAGATTGTATCGACGCCCATGGCGAGGGCCGGCGACGCGTCACGCTGCATGCCCGCAACGGGTCGGTCGGCTTCATGGAGGCGCGCGCGCATCGCCTCGTCGCCATCGAACGATGCCCGGTGCTGTCGCCGGCGCTCGCCGGTGCATTGCCGGCAGCGCACGCCATCGCCGCGCTGCTGCGCGATGGGAAACCGCTCGATTTGCAGATCACCACCACCGACACCGGCCTAGATGTCGATGTCCGCGGCTCCGGCGCACTCAACGCAAATCAATCGGCCGCGCTGGCGCGGATCGCCGCCGCGCACCGGCTCGCGCGCCTCACCCGCCATGGCGAGATGATCGCGCAGAACGCGGTGCCGTTGCTGCGCATCGGCAAGGCGACGGTCACGCCGCCGCCCGGCGCATTCCTGCAGGCCACCGTGAAAGGCGAAGACACCCTCAGCACGCTTGTCATGGACAACGCCGGAAAGGCGAAACACGTCGCCGATCTGTTCTGCGGCATCGGCACCTTCGCGCTCCGTCTCGCCGAACGTGCGCGCGTCCTTGCCGCCGACAGCGAGGGCGGCGCCATCGAGGCGCTGAAGAAAGCCGCCGCCAGCACGCAGGGCCTCAAACCCGTCGATACGCAGGCGCGCGACCTGTTCCGCCGGCCGATGCTGCCGCTCGATCTCAAGGGGATCGACGCCGTGGTGTTCGATCCGCCGCGTCAGGGCGCTATCGAACAGGCGAAGATCCTCGCCACGTCCGCCGTTCCCGTCATCGTCGCGGTGTCGTGCAATCCGGCGACCTTCGCCCGCGACCTGCGCACGCTGATCGCCGGCGGTTACCGGCTGACCCGCGTCACGCCGGTCGATCAGTTCCGTTATTCGCCGCATGTGGAAGTGGTGGGGCGGCTGGAGAAGCGCTGAGGGCCTCCATCCTTCTTCTGCAAGAGGCACTGGTCTTTGTTTCCGTTCGTCCCCGCGAAAGCGGGGACCCACACTTGGCCACACAAGCAGTTGGGCAAGAAGCAAAGCGTGGATTCCCGCTTTCGCGGGAATGAACGGGAGGGAGTTCGCATCGGGACAAGCAGACAAGATCGGGCAAGAGCGACTACTGCGGGTTGCCCCACCGCTCCTGCCAGATCCGCTCGCCGACGGTGCAGGAGACGCGCGGCTTGTCCGCGGCCGCCGGAATGACGCGCGGGGTATCCGGCGCGGGAATCTTGTCGGCGATCTCCAGCACCAGCTTGGTGCGCGTCGCCTCGACGAATTTCTCGCGCTCGCGGATCGGCACGACGAACGCGCCCGGCCCGCCGATCACGCAATCCTCGTAATAGACGTCGAGATTGTCGATATCCATCGGGTTGCGATACGGCCGTTTCAGCATGATCGGCAGACCATTGATGGTGATGCCATTCGCAATCACGTCGTCGCGCACCAGCGCGACCATGGCGCCGCTGTTGTTGACGCCATCACCCGACACGTCGATGACACGGCGCAGGCCGCGATAGCCGCTGCCGTCGAACAGCATCTTGGAGAATTGCAGCGCGCCGGAAATCGACGTGCGCGAAGCGCGGCGATAGGGCGCGCGCGCAATGTCGGCGGCGAAACCATCGGCGCTCTCCGGCCCGTCGATCATCCGCCACGGCACGATGATGCGCTGATTGTCGGCGCCGGCCCACTCCACATAGGTGATGGCGATGCGGCCGTGCGCGCCGTTCTTCAGCGCCTGCAGGAATTCCCTGGAGGTCAGCGCGAGGATATAGCCCTCGCGTTGCAGCGCCTGCTCGTCCGGGTCCATCGAATAGGAGATATCGACCGCGAGAACGAGTTCGACATCGACCGGCGTCGCATTGGCGGAACGGTCGGCAAGTCTGTGATCGAGCGAGGGATAAAGGTCGCGCGGGGCAAAAGCGGCGGCGACCGACGCCGCGAACAGCGTCATCAGCACCGCGATCTCGACGCTCCGCCAGCGCAAGATGGATTGCTCTCCGCGAACACCCAGCCTGACGCTATGCTGCCACGAACCGGGGCAACCGGGAAGCGCTCAGACGGCGGCGCGGATCAGCCATCCAGAGGATCGGTGCTGACGATCTCGATGCCAAACCCGCCCAGACCCACATAGGTGCGGTTGCTGGACGACAGCAGCCGGATCGAGGAAATGCCGAGATCGCGCAGGATCTGCGCGCCGACCCCGATCTCGCGCCATTGCTGCGAGCGCGCGGCCTCGGTTCCCGTGGTGTCGCCGTGGGGAATATCGACCACCGGCACGCCGGCCGCGCCGTCGCGCAGATAGACGAGCACGCCCTGCCCGGCCTTCTTGAACCGCTGCAAGGTCGCATGCACGGTCTTGGCGCCGCCGAACACGTCGCCGATCACGTCGGCGCGATGCAGCCGCGCCAGCACGTTCTCGCCGTCCTCGATGTTACCGTAGACGAAGGCGAGATGATGCACCTTGTCGAACGGCGTCATGTAGGCATAGCCGGTGAGCGTGCCGATGTCCGTCGGCACCTGGAACGTGCCGATCCGCTCGACCAGCTTGTCGCGCGCCTGGCGATAGCTGATCAGGTCGGCGATCGAGATGAATTTGAGGCCGTGCTTCTCGGCGAAGGCGCGCACCGCCGGCCCGCGCATCACCGTGCCGTCGTCGTTCATCAGTTCGGACAGCACGCCGACCGGAGCGAGGCCGGCGAGCCGGCACAGATCGACGCAGGCTTCGGTATGGCCGGAGCGCATCAGCACGCCGCCCTCGCGCGCGATCAGCGGAAACACATGGCCCGGCCGCACGAAGTCCGATGCGCCGGAATTGCCGTTCGCCAGCGCGCGCACGGTGTTGGTGCGCTCCTCGGCGGAGATGCCGGTGGTCAGCCCGTGCTTGACGTCGACCGTCACGGTGAAGGCGGTACCGAGCGGCGCGTCGTTGGCCGCCACCATCGGCGCGAGGTTGAGCCGGCGCGCCCACTCCACGTCGAGCGGCGCGCAGACGATGCCCGAGGTGTGGCGGATGAAGAACGCCATCTTCTCCGGTGTGCACAGCGAGGCGGCGACGAACAGGTCGCCTTCGTTCTCGCGATCGTCGTCGTCGGAGACCACCACGATCTCGCCCGCCGCGAACGCCTTGACCACCGCTTCGATATTGTGAGTGACCGCCTGCAACACACCCGTCCTTTGATTTGCTTGTCGTTACGCGCCCGGCATCGGGAACGGCCACGCCCGGCCCTCGCCCACCTGCCCGCGGTGACGCAGATAGTGATCGGCGATGACGCACGCCACCATGGCTTCCGCCACCGGCACGGCGCGGATGCCGACGCACGGGTCATGACGACCCTTGGTCAGGATCTCGGTATCACGGCCATAACGGTCGACGGTCTGGCGCGGCGTCAGGATCGACGAGGTCGGCTTCACCGCGAACCGCGCCACCACCGGCTGGCCGGTGGCGATGCCGCCGAGAATGCCGCCGGCATGGTTCGACAGGAACACCGGCTTGCCGTCATTGCCCATCCGCATCTCGTCGGCATTCTCCTCGCCGCGCATCGCCGCGGTGGCGAAGCCGTCGCCGATCTCCACCGCCTTCACCGCGTTGATGCTCATCAGCGCCGCCGCGAGATCGGCGTCGAGCTTGCCGTAAACGGGAGCGCCGATCCCGGCCGGCACGCCCTCGGCCACGACCTCGATCACCGCGCCGACCGAGGAGCCTTCCTTGCGCACGCTGTCGAGATAGGTCGCATAGAATTCGGCCTGCACCGGATCGGGGCAGAAGAACGGATTGTTGTCGACTTCGTTCCAGTCGAACCGCGTGCGATCGATCTTGTGCGGCCCCATCTGCACCAGCGCCGCGCGCACGGAAAGTCCCGGCACGATCTTGCGCGCCACCGCGCCGGCCGCGACCCGCGACGCGGTCTCGCGCGCCGAGGCGCGCCCGCCGCCGCGATAATCGTGCACGCCGTATTTCACGTCATAGACGTAACCGGCGTGGCCCGGCCGGTATTTGTCCTTGATGTCCGAATAGTCCTTGGAGCGCTGGTCGACATTCTCGATCAGCAGCAGAATCGGCGTGCCGGTGGTGACGTCCTGCCCGGTCGCCTCGTCGCGGAACACGCCGGACATGATCTTCACCGCGTCCGGCTCCTGCCGCTGGGTGGTGAAGCGGGACTGGCCCGGCCGGCGCTTGTCGAGATGGTGCTGGATGTCGGCCGCGGTCAGCGGGATGCGCGGCGGGCAGCCATCGACCACGCAGCCGATCGCCGGCCCGTGGCTCTCGCCGAACGTCGTAAACCGGAACATCTGGCCGAAGGTATTGAATGACATGGTTTTTCGTCGAAAGGGCTGCCGCGGGCTGTGGTAGCCGCGCGGCCTGCGGCGGTCAAATGTCGCGCGCTCCCGATTCCCCATTACAGGAGCGGGCCGCGACCAAGCACGCCGCGCCTGTCCCGTTTCAACGCACCGGCCGGCGCAAATCGTGCGGCAAAAAGGTTTCTGTCTGAACGCCGATTAATGCCAAGCTGAATGCTCGTTAAGATATTGAAATCTCTACACTTTTTTTGAAAAAGCCCTTGCAGCGAAAATCGCTCCGCAGTATGGAATCCACGTCTGGCAAAAGGGCGCGAGGCCAAGGGGGCCACAACTCTTCGCCGACTGAACAGTCATCAAAGGACACGACCATGCGCACGTTCACTGCCCTCGTCGCAGCCCTGGGTCTCCTCGCCGCCACGACGCTCCCGTCCGTTGCCGCGCCGACCAGCAAAGCTGCCACCGTCGAATTCGCCGCCGCCAAGAAGAAGGCGAAGAAGCCGGCGATGAAGAAGTCCGAGATCGTCTCCGATCTCTCGGCCGCGAAGAAGAAGGCC